>NZ_DVEH01000069.1 GCF_015295825.1 Thermosynechococcus sp. M98_K2018_005 | reverse complement strand
ATAACTAGATTTCCGCCACAGCTCGTTCAATCAGGCGGCGGGCAAGGGTCTGAACGCCCGTATGGTAGTAGTAGTTGGTGCTCATGTCCAAAAAGACACCTAAGTAGTCGAGGTTATCCTTCGAGAGTTCAATAAAGCTTTGCAGACTATTGATCACCTTTTGCGGCGTTAACTCGTGGCTGCTGACAAATTGGTTCATCCACCCCTGCACCGCATTAAAGCTCTGAATAATAAAGCCCAATTGACCGCTGGGATTGCCCCCCGGCACGACACTGCCAATCGCTTTGAAGGTGGGGTTTTTCTGTAGATCATTGGGTTGCAAGCTTTGCAGTGTGCCCAAGCATTTGAGAAGAAAGTCAGGCCCGAGGGGAATCAGGCCATCAAAACAGATGAGGGCGGCCATCCGCATCAGGGATTCACCACTGTAGTCGGCAAGGGCACGCAGGAAATCGCCGAGGCTGTCACCGGGAATGCCATTGATTTGACAAAAGGCCAGAATTTCCACAATCAGCTTAATGCTGAGGTCAATGGCCTGCGCCCGCTCTGGCTTTGGCGTCATTTTATCCAAGAAGCCGAGGAACGAAATTTTCTCGCCCACTTTGTTGGCAAGGGCAGCCGCTCCTAGGAGAGCATCAGTGTTGTCCACGGTTTGATAAAGCCACAGTGCCCGTTGATAGCCTTGGGATTTGTCATTAAAGAGCCGCACGGCACGATCGCCAATTTGGCGGATCAAGGCAGGATCTGTTTCCCCCGTCACATGGCGGATCGTGTTATCAAAACCAACGATATTTTGCCACTGGCCGGGAATGATGAAATCCAAGGACTTGAGGGCCATAACAGTGATGCCCCCAGTGGGGAGTTGATCAACAATTTTGTAGATAGCTTCGCTCACGGTGGTCTCCTTAGGGGGCAAGTTGGGCTAAACCAGCAAGATCAAATTTTTCAATCCATTCCCTGCGATCGTTGGCGGTAAAACTGGGATCACGGGAGAGTACCTTGACCTGATAGCGGTTGGCGACGAGAATTGCCGTTTGCGTCGTCCCCACCTCTACTGCTGGATAGCCGGCAATCTGCATCGTACTGTTTTGAAACTTGGCGGCAGCCTCAGGGGTGCTAATCGTATCGGCAATGGCCAGCATCGCCAGTTCTTTCCCATCTTTTTTCAGCTTAGCCTCGGCAAACCCCTTTTTCTCTTGGACGTAGATGCGCTCAAAGCCATTCCCCTCCGGCGGAAAGAAGCGATTAAATTCACTTCCTTGGGTGGCTTCACGACTCACTGCCGGTGGTGCATTGCGCTGGGTGCTTTCTTGTTGCACCTGCTCATAGGGAGAGGGCGGAGTGGGGGCGCAACCGGTAATGAGAAGCGTAAGGGCTAAAACAAGCGCAGTCAGCCAGCGTGCCATGCGGATCCCCAAAACAACAAGCCAATCATAGCTTAGGCGGGGAAGCCACCGGTCAAGTTTGATGTGCTGTTAATCTCTTGCCACTCACGATCGCTCAACGGTTCCGGGATCAGTTTCACCTGCCACTGCGTCTCAAAGGCGTCCAAGAGAGCTGTTTGCACCACCTCTAAAGGGGGAAGGGACTGCCGATGGGGCACACTGCCAAATACTTGCTGCCATAGATCGGGGTCAGGGGTAAGGACAATCGAACCCTGCTGAAGGACGCGATCGCCCCGCCACGCTTGAGCACTACCAATGACTTTCTCGCCGCTAGGTAAAACCAAATCGGCCACGGTTGCCCGGGCAAAGCAATTGATGGGAGCGTTGGCGGGATAGCGTTCCTGTCCCAATTGCAGTGGCCACCCTAGGCGCTCAAACCCCACCCTCAGGAATTGACACAGATCGGCATAGACCTGCCGCCGCCGTTGCCCTAACCCCCACGCCACTAGACTGTAGGTGAGATCCCCTTGGTGCAAAACAGCTCGCCCCCCTGTGGGTCGCCGCACCAGTGGAACGGGCTGCCCCTGCCAGTGCAGGTATTGCCAGTGCTCAGGAATGGGCTGTTGACTGTAACTAAGGGAGATGGCGGGTGGTGACCAGGTGTAAAACCGCAGACAGGGGCGATCGCTAGACTGCCACAACCACCGATCCACTGCCATTTGCACCGTCCCCGGTGCTGCCAAGGGGGGAAGATAACGCCACATCAACTCGAAGTTGCTTCCGCCGGATGGTAGGCTGCCGCATCCCGCCGACATCCCATATAGGCAAGGATATACAACTCCTTCAGGTCTTGAATCAGCGGATAGCGAGGATTTGCCCCCGTGCACTGATCGTCAAAGGCGAGTTCGGCCATGCTCTGCACCTGTTCATAGAAGGCTTGATCCTCACTGTTGAGGGCTTCCTTAATGGTGGCTGGAATCTCTAACTGCGCCTTCAGGTCTTCAATGGCGGCAATCAGGCGCTCCACTTTTTCCTCTGGAGTGCTACCACCCAATTCAAGAAAGTCGGCAATTTGGGCATAGCGTTCCTTGGCTTGGGGATACTTGTACTGCGGGAAGATTGTCTGTTTTAGGGGGGCATCTGTGGCGTTATAGCGGATGACATGGCAAATCATCAGCGCATTGGCAAGGCCGTGGGGCAGGTGGAAGGTGGAGCCAAGTTTGTGGGCCATCGAGTGGCAAACCCCCAAGAAGGCATTCGCAAAGGCCATGCCGGCGATCGTCGCTGCATAGTGGACTTTTTCGCGAGCCTCTGGATCAGCTGCCCCCAAGCGATAGGCGCGAGGTAGATAGGTAAAGAGCAGTTTGATCGCCTCTAGCGCCAGACCCTCAGTAAACTCCGTCGAGAGCACCGATACATAGGACTCCAAGGCATGGGTTAGGGCATCAATGCCGCCATAGGCCGTGAGTTTCTTGGGCATATGCAGCACCAAGTCGGGATCCACGATTGCCATTGTGGGCGTGAGGGCATAGTCCGCCAGGGGGTATTTAATCCCTACGCGATCGTCGGTAACCACTGCAAAGGGCGTCACTTCTGAACCTGTCCCCGAAGTGGTGGGAATCGCCACCATGATGGCTTTTTGACCCAAGGGGGGCAGTTGATACACCCGCTTGCGAATATCCATGAAGCGCATGGCCAAGCCGTCAAACTCCACCTCCGGATGCTCGTACAACAGCCACATCACCTTGGCTGCATCCATGGGTGAGCCACCCCCCACGGCAATAATGACATCGGGCTGATACTGCCGCAGCAGGTCTAGGCCTCGGTTGACCGTACTGAGGGTGGGGTCTGGTTCCACTTCGTGGAAAATATCGTGCTTGATGCCCAGTTCTTCAAGGGTGTGCACAATCGGCTCAGTGACGCCCAGGTCAAAGAGGGGTTTATCGGTCACAAGGAAGGCGCGTTTTTTCCCTTCCAGATCCCGCAGGGCAATGGGGAGGCAGCCGGGTTTGAAGTAAATTTTCGGCGGCACGCGGAACCAGAGCATATTTTCGCGGCGATCGCTCACCGTTTTGATATTCAACAGGTGATGGGGGCCGACATTTTCCGACGTGACATTACCGCCCCACGTACCACACCCCAAGGTCAGCGATGGATCCAACTTGAAGTTGTACAAATCCCCGATCGCTCCTTGGGAAGAAGGCGTATTAATCAGAACCCGCGCCGTTTGCATGCGGTATTTGAAATAGGCAATATCATCTTGATTGCGGGGATCGGTGTAGAGCACAGAGGTATGCCCCATGCCGCCAAAATTCACCAACTGTGCCGCAATCTCCACCCCTTTATGGAACTGGGGTACCCGATACAAGGCCAATACCGGACAGAGTTTCTCATAGGAAAATGGCTCCTGCGGCCCGACTTCACTCACTTCACCAATGAGTACCCGCGTTTCGGGCGGCACTTGGATATTGGCCATTGCAGCAATGGTGGCTGCCGATTGACCCACAATGGCGGCATTGAGGCGACCCTCCTGCAGAAGGAGTTCTGCCACCCGCTGCCGTTCTTCAGGGGAGAGAATGTAGCCCCCCCGCCGTTGAAACTCGGCTTTGACCGCGTCATAGATCTCATCGACGACAATCACCGCTTGCTCCGAGGCACAGATCATGCCATTGTCAAAGGCCTTACTCAGGAGAATCGAACTCACCGCCGTTGGAATGTCGGCGGTGGCATCAATGAGCACCGGTGTATTCCCCGCCCCGACCCCGATCGCCGGATGGCCAGAGGAATAGGCCGCCTTCACCATGCCCGGCCCACCCGTGGCCAAAATCAGCTTGATCTGCGGGTGCTGCATCAGGGCTTGGGAGAGTTCAATCGTTGGCTCATCAATCCAGCCAATAATATCGGGGGGTGCGCCAGCGGCAACCGCTGCATCCAACACCACCTTGGCTGCGGCCACCGTACAGCCCTTTGCTCGGGGGTGGGGCGAAAAGATAATGCCATTGCGGGTTTTCAGGGCAATCAATGCCTTAAAGATGGCCGTCGAGGTTGGATTCGTGACTGGCACGATACCGGCGATGATCCCCACGGGTTCAGCAATTTTTTGGATGCCAAAAATGGGATCATCCTCAATCACACCGCAGGTTTTCTCATGTTTGTACTTGTTGTAGATGTATTCCGAGGCAAAGTGATTTTTAATGACTTTATCTTCAACCACCCCCATGCCCGTTTCCGCTACAGCTTGTTTGGCAAGGGGAATCCGCGCTTGGTTGGCCGCCATGGCCGCTTGGTGGAAAATGTGATCCACCTGCTCTTGGGTAAACTGGGCATACTGGGTTTGTGCCCTTTGGACGCGCTCAATGAGTGCTTCGAGATCGGCAATGGTTTGAACGGGTTGAGAGTGAGTTAAGGCTTGGGCAGTCATGGGCGACTCCTTAGGAAAGAAATTTCTTAAATGGGCAAGTTATTGAACGTTGAGATCATATTCACGGAAGAGGGCGATCGCCCGCTGGACATCTTCGGGACTCGCCGCCGGCGTATCAAAAAGTTCATAGGGCAGCCCTAATTGCTGCCATTTGTATTCCCCCATTTTGTGAAAGGGCAACACCTCCACTTTCTCTACATTACGCAGACCCGCCACAAATTGCGCCAATCCCCGAATATTTTCGGGATCATCCGTCAGCCCCGGTACCAAGACAAAGCGGATCCATGTGGGTTTATGGATCTCATCAAGGTACTTGGCCAACTCCAAGGTGGGGGTAATCGTGACACTAGTGACCCGCCGATAGGTCTCGGGCAGAAAGGATTTAATGTCCAGCAGAACCAGATCCGTTGCCGCCACAACCGGTTTGGCTGCCTCCAAGACCACATAACCTGATGTATCTAGGGCGGTGTGCAATCCCAATTCGTGACAGCGCTCAAAAATTTCACGCACAAACTCTGGCTGCATCAGCGGTTCGCCGCCGCTGACCGTTACGCCCCCTTGGCGCAGATAGGATTGGTAGTGCTGAATATCAGCAATCAGTTCCTCCACGGTTACCAGCTTGCCCTGATGGGGTTCACGGCAGTCGGGATTGTGGCAGTACAGACAGCGCAGCGGACACCCTTGGGTAAAAATCACATAGCGAATGCCGGGACCATCCACTGTGCCACAGGTCTCAACGGAGTGAATGTAACCTATCACCTGTTGTTTTTCGGGTTGTTTTTCAGGAAGTGTGGAAACCATCATTGAAACCTCAGTGACAACAGATCGCTTGAGATAGCTTCTATAGGGTTGAACAGAGCCGGCCGGAGAATTCCCTAAAGTTTTAATCGCTCCTAGGAAAGTATCTCGCTTTACTAAAACTCACTTTTCAATTACTCCTACAGTCTTGCCTACGGGCTTTTTCCAATTGGGCTTGTTCTATCCTTGCCTTGCGGAAAGGGCTTTACGCTGCTGAACTTTGCAAAACTGTAATTTCATCATAAAAGCAGAAGACCAATTTGCACGCTGTCTTAATTAACTTTTAGGATTGGCGGTCGTTTCCTAACTTTGCCCAACTTAATGAAAAGTTTTTCAGTATGCCAATATTGGGGGCGATCGCCCGCTCAAAGGTTGAAAAATATCGAGATTGAGGCTTTTGATGACTTGTTCAATCTTGCCTTTATTCTACAAAATTCTCTTCACCTAGGCCAATTGTATGATTAGTTACAAACTAGGCCTGTTAGCCCTATGATCGCGCACATTTGCGAGCCTCCAGCACGGCTGCATGTAAGGCTGCTTCCAGTTGATGGGTCAATTCCTGTGCCTGTTGTTTGAGGTTGCCCTCGCGCTCAGCGGGCGTCCAGAGGGGCGCTCCAATCCAAAGGGCCACTCGGGCACGAAACTGTGGCTGCGGCTCGTAAGCAATGCCAACGGGAAAAATCGGTAGGGGGCGATCGGCCTGCAAGACCAAGCGAGCCAAACCCAGCTTTAAGGGGCGCACCACCTGATCGCGGACAATCCCACCCTCGGGAAAGATCACTAGGGGCCGACCTGCGTTGAGAATCTCCAGCACATGGCGCAAACTACTAGGCTGAGGACGGTTGAGGTTTACGGCAAAGGCCCCTAGACGGCGGATAAACCAGCCCTGCACCCCGCTAAACTCGAGCGCATTGGTCATAAAGCGCAGCGGATAAGGCCACACCAAGGGCAAAATCACCGGGTCCCAACGGCTACAGTGCTTGGGGGCAAGCAAGAAATGCCCCTCCTTGGGCAACTGCTCACGACCGACAATCGTAATCCGCGAAAAGTAAAGGGGCAAAAATAAGCGATGCATTGGCCATAACCCCCAATAGAGCCACGGTGAGATGTGAGATGTGGTGGGTGCCGTTTTTTTGTGGTGCATCCGTTCTCCTCCGTAGCCGCCCCGACTACAATAGTAGGCCTGTAGCCCCTTGCCACTGTTGAGGAACAAGCCAATGTCGCAGCCGACCCATCGCTTTAATCTCCGTGTTTGGGGGCAGTTTTTGCGCATTGCCCAACCCTATTTCTTTCCCCGCGATCGCTGGGGCAGCAGCGTGATCTTTATTCTGCTGCTTTTTCTGGTGATTGCCCTGATGTTTGGCTTCCTCTTTGGCCTGACGGCAGCCGTGACCTTTGGCCTTAATGCCCTTGCCCCCGAACTGATGGGACAAATTGCCGGCGGCCTCATAGAGATGATTCAATCCCTGTGGGCACAGCCCCTCAGCCGCAGTATTCTGCTGGGGACGGTGATTGTCCCCTTAGGAATCTTTGCACTGCTGCGACAAGCCCTGATTCCCCGCTGGCAAGCGTGGGCACTGTTGGCATTACTCTTGATGCTCTCCCTGTCTGTGAGTGGCCTCAACGTGATTATTAGCTTTGTGGGGCGTTTCTTCCAGACGGCGCTAGCGGAAAAAAATTCCGAGACCTACTGGCGGTTTCTCTGGGTCTATGCCGGTGTGTTTGTCGTCGGCACACCCATTGTGGTGATCTATCGTTACGTGCGGGAATACCTAGGATTGCGCTGGCGGGATTGGCTTACCCGTCATTTTTTGGATCGCTACTTCCAGAATCGTGCTTACTACACCATCGAAAACCAAGGGGAGATTGATAACCCTGACCAACGGATTAGTGAGGATGTGCGCTCATTTACGCAAACGTCTCTCCAATTTTTGCTCATTATTCTCGGTGAAATTATTGACCTCATTGCTTTTAGCGGTATTCTTTGGAGCATTTCCCAAACCTTGACATTGACGCTGATTGGTTATGCTATTGTCGGCACTATTATCACCGTTTTAATTGGTCAGCGCCTAATTTGGCTGAATTTTAACCAACTGCGGCGGGAAGCGGATTTTCGTTATGGCCTTGTCCATGTGCGCGATAACGCAGAGTCCATTGCCTTTTATCGTGGTGAAGGCCAAGAGGCGGTTCAGGTGCGTCAGCGCTTTCTAGAGGTACTGCGCAACTTTAACCTTTTGATTGGTTGGCAGCGTAATCTTGAATTTTTCACCACTGCTTATAACTACTTTGTGGTAATTGTGCCGGCGGCGGTCGTTGCTCCCCGCTACTTTGCCGGTGAGATTGACTTTGGTGCGATTAGTCAAGCCAGCTTTGCTTTCTCTCAGGTGCTGGGGGCACTCTCAATTATTGTGAACCAGTTTACGAACCTCACGGGCTTTATTGCGGGGATTGAGCGTTTGGCGGAGTTTGATGAGGTACTGACAACTCCACCCCTGTCACCCCAGTCACAAATTCAGCTGGTGGAGAAGCCTTACATTGCCCTAGAACACGTGACTGTGGATACGCCAAATTTGGCACGGCGGCTGGTAGAAGATGTCACATTTGCCCTTGATGCGGGGGACAGTGTGGTAATTATGGGACCCAGTGGCGTCGGTAAAAGTTCGCTGCTGCGGGCGATCGCTGGCCTCTGGCAAAGCGGTAATGGTCGCATTATTCGTCCCCCAGTGGATCAAGTGCTCTTTTTGCCCCAACGTCCCTACATGGTGCTGGGCACACTGCGCACCCAACTGCTCTATCCCAGTGGCGATCTCCAGACGCCGGATGATGTGCTTTTGCACGCTCTTGCCGAAGTCAACTTGGCACATTTGCCGGATCGGGTGGGTGGCCTCGATGTTGAATTGGCGTGGGATGATGTGCTCTCCCTTGGGGAGCAGCAACGACTGGCGATCGCCCGCCTGCTACTGAATCATCGTCCCTACGCCATTTTGGATGAAGCCACCAGTGCCCTAGACTTGGCCAATGAAAAACGGGTCTATGAGCATATTCAGCGCATCACCCGCAACTACATTAGTGTTGGCCACCGCGAGAGCCTGATGCAGTACCACAAGTATGTTTTAGAACTCAAGGGCGATCGCGAATGGCAATTTTATGCGCTCAGTTAGGAATCGCCGTAGCGGCACACTGTTTTGATATTAACAAACTCCAACAGTCCTGCGCGTCCTAGCTCACGGCCATAGCCAGATGTCTTGATCCCGCCAAAGGGTAAACGTGGATCGGACTTGACCATCGCGTTAATGAAGACAGCACCCGCTTCGAGATCCCGCACCAAGATCTCCGCTTCATCGCTCTCCTGTGTCCAAGCACTGGCGCCTAAACCAAAGGGTGTCGCATTGGCCAGTTCGATTGCCGCAGCTAGGGAGGGTACCCGAAAGAGCATCGCTACAGGCCCAAATAGCTCTTGGGTAAACACGGGGTTATCTGGAGTCACCGCTGCCAACATTGTCGGCGCAAAGAAATACCCCTGCTGACAATGACTCGGGAGATGCAGAGAGCGGCGGTAAACTGCCTTGGCACCATGACTCAGGGCAAGTTCAATTTGGGCGTGGAGTTCATCACGGATGGCGGCAGTGGCAAGAGGCCCCAGTTGTGTGGTGGGTTCTAAGGGATCGCCAATCACCCACGTCTCGAAGGCGGCTTTCATTCCCTCAGCAAAGGTGTCATAGACAGCCTCATGGACAATAAAGCGTTTAGCAGCAATGCAGGATTGGCCATTGTTAATCATACGGGCTTGGACAGCGGTGGCGATCGCCTGAGGGATATTGGCACTGGGCATGACAATAAAGGGATCACTTCCCCCCAGTTCCAGAACGGTTTTCTTGAGGTGCTGACCTGCTGCTTGGGCTAAACTTTTGCCCGCTGCTTCGCTGCCCGTGAGGGTAGCTGCCTTAATACGCGGATCCGCCACCAGATCAGCAACGGCACTGCCGGGGATCAGCAGGGTTTGAAAGACCCCCTCAGGAAAGCCCGCTTCCCTCAAGAGCTGGGCGATCGCCAGCGCACACTGAGGCACATTAGAAGCATGCTTGAGCAGAGCCACATTCCCCGCCATCAAGGCCGGTGCGGCAAACCGAAACACCTGCCAAAAGGGAAAATTCCACGGCATTACCGCCAAAATAATGCCAAGGGGTTGGTAATGAATCGCGCTGTAGCTTGCCTCCGTGGGAATTAATTCAGACCGCAGGAAAGCCGCTCCCTGTTCGGCATAGTAACGACAAACCCACGCACATTTGTCAATTTCAGCCCGCGCCTCTGTAATTGGTTTGCCCATCTCAAGGGTCATGAGGCGAGCAAGTGCATCCCGCTGCTGTTGCAGGAGATTTGCTGTGTTTTCTAGCCACTGGGCACGCTGCTCAAAGGAGGTCAGGCGATAGGTCTCAAAGGTCGTCGCCCCTTGGGCAATAGCTCTCTCCACTTCCTCGGCCCCTAAGGGGGAAAAGGTTTTTAAGACCTCAGCAGTTGTGGGATTAACCGACGCGATTGCCATCATTAAATTTCCCTATCTGGCTGACGCCAGCGATCGCTAGCGCCTAGAACGTGGGTTCAGTATGCTAATTCTAGCGTTTGTTATAGTCCCCATCCTCTTGATGAATGGGGCGATTGCAAACCATCGTTGTGCATTCTCATCGCAGTTTTGGGGCGCGCTTTTATGGCAACCATTGTTGATATTGCAGTGAATACTCCCGGCTTTGCCACCCTAGTGACTGCTGTCAAGGTGGCCAATCTGGTAGAAGCCCTGCAATCGCCGGGGCCTTTTACGGTCTTTGCCCCCAATGATGATGCCTTTGCCAAGTTGCCCGATGGCACCATTACCTCCCTTGTGCAAAATCCTCCCCAGTTAGCACGGATTCTCAAGTACCATGTGGTTGCCGGTGCCTACACAGCCGCCGACCTGAAAAAGATGGGGATTGTCACTTCCCTCGAAGGTTCCACCATTCCGATTCATGGGGATAATCCCTTGGAAGTCAAAAACGCCACTGTCCTTGCCGCTGATATTGAAGCGGAGAACGGTATTATTCATGTCATTGACACCGTGATCTTGATGGGTCTGAATCCAGCCCACTCCTTTCAGGACACCAACATCCCCTACAAGGTCTAGGGCGTTAGCGAATTTCCCGCACCAAAAGCCCTTGGCGGATTTTCTCCTCCACAAACTGGCGGTAAAGCTCTAGCTCTTCATAGGTAACTTTGCCATCGGCGCGAATTTGTCGGTTGATTTGCACCGTTTCGTCGGCAGTCAATACGCCGTCCGCGATCACTCGCTCTAGGATTTGTTTTAGTTGGGCTAGTTCTGCTTTATCGGCCTCTGAGAGAGGGGTTCCATTGGGTTGATAACGTTCCATGGCACTCTCGCCTCAACAACCTCTCTACCCTATTCTCACCCTGCAACGTTGGGGTTGAGGGGCTAAGAACTTAAATTTTGATAAACTTTAGTTATGGTCTGAAAAGAATCTCCGACTCAAGCTGTTGGAACCAAACAATGCAAGTATCAGAAATGAAGTACGGCGAACGCGCCATTCAAGAAGGTCAACTGATTACATTTCCCAATCCGCGTCCCGGTCGGCAATACACCATTGAAATTACCCTGCCGGAGTTTACCTGTAAGTGTCCATTTTCCGGCTATCCTGACTTTGCCACGCTTTACGTTAGCTATATTCCCCATGAAAAGGTGGTGGAACTGAAAGCGATTAAGCTTTACATCAACAGTTATCGCGATCGCTACATTTCCCACGAAGAAGCTGTCAATCAAGTCCTCGATGATCTCGTAGCCGCCTGCGATCCCCTCTACATGAAAATCAAAGGGGACTTTGCCCCCCGCGGCAATGTGCATACCGTTATTACGGTCGAACACCATCGCCAGCCGAACAGTTCGTGCTAAAATTATAGATTGCAAGACTGCGGACGTAATTCAGTGGTAGAATGTCAGCTTCCCAAGCTGAACGTCGTGGGTTCGAGTCCCATCGTCCGCTTCCTCTAAAAAAACCAAAAATACGGTCCTCTGAGGGAGCGTCAAACGGTCTAGATTGTCCAACGGCTTCCAAAATTCAAACTCCTGAACAAAAAGGAAACCACTGCCTAATCAGTTCCTAGGCAAAGACTGCCGTGCGATTGCCATACACCAGAATCCGATTTTGCAAATGCAGCCGCACCGCCCGCGCCAACACCACCCGTTCTAAATCCTTGCCCTTGCGAATCAGATCCGCCACCGTATCGCGATGGCTAATGTGCACAACTGCCTGCTCAATAATGGGTCCTTCATCTAAATCTGCTGTGGCATAGTGGGCCGTGGCACCAATGATTTTCACCCCCCGCTCATAGGCACGGTGGTAGGGATTCGCCCCCGCAAAGGCAGGCAAAAATGAATGGTGAATGTTAATCACTTGGGGAAAGGCCTCAATAAATTCAGGACTGAGCACCTGCATATACTTGGCTAGCACCACCAGATCAATCTTGTAGTCTTTGAGGAGTTGCAGTTCCTTGGCTTCTGCGAGGGGCTTGGTCTCTGGGGTCACAGGGATATAATGAAAGTCAATGCCAAACTGCTCGGCAATGGGACGCAAATGTTCATGGTTACTGATAATCAAGGGAATTTCCGCAAAGAGATCCCCCGCCCGCTGCCGCAGCAGCAGATCCCACAGGCAATGATCTTGGCGGCTCACCCAAATGGCCAAGCGATAGGGAATATCCGATGCCCGCAATTGCCAGCGCACCCCCTGCCAACTGGCAAAGACCTTTTCCCGCTGCGCATAGTTGATGAAAGTCGTGGCAATTTGATCGCGGGGGATTGCAAAGCCCTCTAGTTCCCACTCGAGGCGGGAGAGAAAAATGCCTGCAACGGCATCGGTGTGGTGGTCCGCATGGACAATGTTCCCGTTGTAGCGATAGACAAACTGTGCCAACTTGGCCACTAGCCCCCGCTGATCGGGACAGGAAATGGAGAGGGTCATTGTCGGCATAGGCACACCGCAAGGCAGAGCAACCTGTATTCTACTACTGCGAATTGGCAGCAGCGCGATTTAAGACCTTGGCCAGATACTGCCCTGTGTAGGATTGGGGCATCAGTGCCACCGCTTCAGGGGTACCGACAGCAACCACCTCTCCCCCGCGATCGCCCCCCTCTGGCCCTAGATCAATAATCCAATCGGCACAGCGAATCACATCTAAATTGTGCTCAATCACCAGAATGGAGTTGCCCTTGTCCACCAGCCGCTGCAACACTTCGAGGAGTTTATGCACATCGTAAAAGGATAGCCCCGTGGTCGGCTCATCAATGAGGTAGAGGGTTTTGCCCGTAGCGCGGCGCGACAGTTCAGCCGCTAATTTGAGGCGTTGGGCTTCTCCCCCAGAGAGGGTGGGGGCGGTTTGTCCCAGTTTCAGATAGCCCAAGCCCACATCCACGAGGGTTTGCAGTTTGCTCACCGCCTTGGGGATATTTTCAAAAAAGGCCAGCGCTGTCTCGGCGGTCATATCCAAAACATCGGCGATCGAGCAGCCCTTGTACTTCACTTGCAGCGTATCGCGGTTGTAGCGTGTCCCTTTGCACACCTCGCACTGGACATAGACATCGGGTAGAAAGTTCATCTCAATGACATTGACCCCTTGACCACCGCAGGCTTCACAGCGGCCACCCTTGATATTGAAGGAAAACTGCCCCGGCTTGTAGCCCCGTGCCTTGGCCTCAACGGTTTGGCTAAAGACCTCACGGATGACATCAAAGACGCCAATGTAGGTAGCAGGGTTCGAGCGGGGCGTCCGACCAATGGGGGACTGGTCAATGACAATCACTTTATCAATGGCATGCAAGCCTTCGATGTGCCCCAGTTCCTTGGGAAGCGGCACACTGTGACCGAGATGGTGCTGCAGGGCAGGATAGAGCACTTCGTGCATGAGGGTGGATTTCCCCGACCCCGATACCCCCGTCAGACACACTAGCTTGCCCAAGGGAATTTCGACTGTGATGTCCTTGAGGTTGTTGCGGGAGACCTTTTTGAGAACGAGGGATTGGCCATTCCCCGGTCGGCGATCGCTGGGGGTTTCAATGCGCTTGCGCCCCGACAGATAAGCCCCCGTCAGGGAGTCGGGATGGTTGAGAATCGCCTCTAGGGTGCCTTGAGCCACAATCTGGCCGCCGTGAATCCCCGCCCCTGGGCCAATATCGACAATGTGATCGGCAGCGCGGATCGTGTCCTCATCGTGTTCGACAACAATCAGTGTATTCCCCAAGTCCCGCAGGCGAAACAGCGTTTGCAGCAGGCGATCGTTATCCCGCTGGTGCAGGCCAATACTGGGTTCATCAAGGACATAGAGCACCCCCGTCAGGCCAGAGCCAATTTGGGTGGCCAAGCGAATGCGTTGGGCTTCACCGCCAGAGAGGGTGGCCGCACTGCGATCCAGCGTCAGGTAATCCAACCCCACATCCACCAGAAACTGCAACCGCGCCGTCACTTCCCGCAGCGCCAGTTCCGCAATCTGCTGTTGGCGGGAGCTAAGTTGCAGCGATTGCAGCCGTGCCAAACACTCGCGAATCGAGACACTGGTGAGATCCGTGAGGCGATATTGCCCCAAGCGCACCGCTAGGGCAGCGGGTTTTAGGCGTTGACCGCCACAGGCGGGGCAGGTTTGGTTGACTTGGTACTCTTCCAGCTTTTGGCGGTAGGCATCGGAGGTGGCTTCGCGGTACTGCCGCTCCAAAATTGGGATCACCCCTTGAAATTGGCGGTAGTAGTCCCGTTTGCGATAGCGGTAATCAGCGGGGATGAGAATTGGGGTATCGGTGCCGTAGAGGATAATCTCCCGCTGCAACTCCGTCAGGTTGTACCACGGTGTATTGATGTCAAAGCCAAAGGCCTCGGCAATGCCACAGAGGAGAGCAAGGTAGTAGTCGTGTTCTTTCTCCGCCCAGGGGGCGATCGCCAGATAGACGGGTAGTGCAGGATTGGGGACAATCAACTCCGGACTAAATTTGCGTAAATAGCCCAAGCCATGGCACTCTGGACAGGCACCATAGGGGGAGTTAAAGGAAAAGAGCCGCGGGGATAGCTCATCCATCACTGCCCCATGCTCAGGGCAGGCAAAATTTTCAGAAAACAGGAGCGTTTGACCCTCCGCCTCGCCCTCACGGGACACCACACTGACCATTGCCGTACCATTGGCATGGTGCAACGCCGTTCGCAAGGCATCTCCTAAGCGTTCCTCAATCCCCGGCTTCAGCACAAGGCGATCGACAACAATTTCAATCGTGTGGGCATGGTTTTTATCCAGTTCAATGGCATCACTGAGGTCGCGCACCTCGCCATCAATGCGAACTCGCACAAAACCTTCACTGGCTAGACTCGATAGCAGCTTCTTGTGGGTGCCCTTTTTCCCTTTAACAATGGGAGCCAAGACTTGAAAGCGGGTCTGCGGCGGCAACTGCATCACCTGATCCACCATCTCATCAATGGCTTGGGGGCGAATCGAGCGATCGCAATGGGGGCAATGGGCTTCACCCGCACGGCCATAGAGCAGCCGCAGGTAGTCATAGATTTCCGTGACCGTGCCCACCGTCGAGCGAGGATTGTGGGAAGTGGACTTTTGATCAATGGAAATCGCTGGACTCAGCCCCTCAATGGCATCCACATCAGGCTTATCCAACTGACCGAGGAATTGCCGCGCGTAGGCACTGAGGGACTCCACATAGCGGCGTTGTCCTTCGGCAAAAATCGTGTCAAAGGCCAAAGAGGACTTACCGGAACCAGAAACTCCGGTCATCACAATCAGGCGATCGCGGGGGAGATCGAGGTCAATGTTTTTCAGATTATGCTGCCGTGCACCCCGAACCCGAATTTCACCCGTAGGCACTGGATCGCCCATGCTGCAAACTGCGAATGTTAAAAAACGTTACATTGAGGGTTATTATAGCAACGCTGCCAGCCCCGTTTGGCGCCACCCAATAAAAAAGCGGGGTGTGGTTTCCCCGCTGTGAGTGTGATTTAGGTGACTTGCGGTGACCCCAGTGAGTCTGAAGGATTCACCGATGAGTTGGGCTTAGTAGTCGAAGTCACCGCCCATGCCGGCACCGGCGCCCGCAGGATTGTTCTCCTTGGGTTCGGGTTTGTCAACGATGATGCACTCGGTGGTCAGCACCATACCGGCAATGGAGGCCGCATTTTGCAGAGCCGAGCGGGTGACTTTGGCAGGGTCAACGATACCAGCATCGAACATGTTGACATATTCATCTTTAGCGGCATCATAACCCACATCGAAGGGTTTTTCCTTGACCCGTTCGACAATAATGGGGCCGTTTTGACCCGCGTTTTCAGCAATGCGACGCAGGGGAGCGGTAAGGGCACGCTCAACAATGTTGGCACCAATCAGTTCTTCACCCGTGAGGTGCTCAGCCGCCCAGTTGCTCAACTGAGGCGCCAAGTGAGCCAAGGTGGTACCGCCACCGGGGACAATCCCCTCTTCAACGGCGGCTTTGGTGGCGTTAATCGCATCTTCCAGACGGAGTTTGCGATCTTTCATTTCAGTTTCAGTGGCAGCACCAACTTTAATCACCGCCACACCACCGGCCAGTTTGGCCAACCGCTCTTGCAGTTTTTCTTTGTCGTAGCTGGAGTCGGTTTCTTCGATTTGGCGACGGATTTGCTCGCAGCGAGCTTTGACCGCTTTTTCATTACCTTCGGCCACAATCGTGGTGTGATCTTTGGTGATGGTGATGCGGCGAGCTTTACCAAGCATATCCAGCTTGGCATTTTCCAGCTTCAGACCGGCATCTTCGGTAATCACTTGACCCGCTGTGAGGACGGCAATATCTTCAAGCATTGCTTTACGGCGATCGCCAAAGCCAGGAGCTTTCACCGCAGCCACATTCAAGACACCTCGCAGACGGTTGACCACGAGGGTCGCCAAGGCTTCTTTCTCGATGTCTTCAGCAATGATCACCAGCGGTTTACCGGCGCGAGCCACTTGTTCGAGGATCGGCACCAGATCTTGCACCAAGGTAATTTTCTTGTCGGTGATCAGCACGAAGGGTTCATCGAGCACCGCTTCCATGCGCTCGGTGTCGGTGGCAAAGTAGGGGGAGATGTAGCCCTTGTCAAAGCGCATCCCCTCAGTCACCTCGAGTTCGGTGGTCATGGATTTGCCTTCTTCGAGGGAGATCACACCTTCTTTGCCCACTTTGTCCATGGCGTCGGCAATCATCTGACCCACTTCTTCATCATTACCGGCAGAGATCGCCGCCACTTGGGCAATGGCTTTGGAGTCTTCCACCGGGCGGGCGTGTTCAGCAATTTTTTCGACAAGGAAGTGGGTGGCTTTATCAATCCCGCGTTTTAGGGCAATGGGGTTAGCACCGGCAGCAACGTTGCGCAGCCCCTCTTTCACCATGGCATGGGCAAGAACCGTTGCCGTAGTGGTACCGTCACCGGCAGCATCATTAGTTTTCGAGGCGGCTTGGCGGATGAGGGCGACACCGGTATTTTCAATGTGATCTTCGAGTTCGATTTCTTTAGCAATGGTGACACCGTCATTGACAATTTGGGGCGCCCCAAATTTTTTCTCCAGAACCACGTTCCGCCCTTTCGGACCAAGGGTCACGGCCACGGATTCAGCCAAGATGTCCATCCCTTTTTCGAGGGCACGACGAGCATTTTCGTTGTAGATAATGCGTTTCGCCATATGTGTTTCCTACCTCAATCGTTCAACAGTGATGAAAAATCGCACAGAAATGAAGGAGTGTCAGCGGCTTAGCCAACAATGGCCAAGATGTCTTTTTCCGAGAGGAGAACGTAGTCTTCGCCCGCCAGTTTCACTTCAGTACCGGCATATTTGGAGTACAGCACTTTGTCCCCCACTTTCACATCCATGGGCTGACGCTTGCCGTCTTCAGTGAGCTTGCCAGGACCGACGGCGGTCACTTCGCCCACTTGGGGTTTTTCACGGGCGTTGTCGGGCAGGAGGATGCCCCCTGCGGTACGTTCTTCACTTTCGCTGACTTTGACAAAAATGCGATCGCCCAAAGGCTTCACAGTTGAAACGCTTAGAGATACGGCTGCCATAGCGTACTGTTCTCCCACTTGTAAGAGTATGGATTGATAGCACTCACTGCACGGCTCATCGTGCAGTTTCTGGGGGGCAAGAGCATCACTTGCAATTGTTTAGCACTCTCACCCTTCGAGTGCTAATGTAGCGAGAGACGGTTAGCGATCGCAACTCCTGTTGCAGTACGGTTTTCCGAACGGAACGTTAGCTCTTTAGCCCCGTAGTCGCAATACCGCGAATCAGTTGCCGCTGACCCAAAATAAACATAATCATCACCGGCAGAGTGGCAATCACTGCCGCCGCCATCATCAACGGCCAATCATTGGTGAACTGCTCCTGAAAATTGGCCAAGGAAAGCTGCACTGTGATCAGCTCTGGCTTAGTGGTAAAGACCAAGGGCTTAAAGAGATCATTCCACTCCCCAATAAAGGTAAAAATAAAGAGCGTTACCAAGGCCGGTCGGCTCAGGGGCAAGAGAATATGCCAGAGCACTTGCCAGCGATTGGCCCCATCCAAAAGGGCTGCCTCCTCAAGGGCAACCGGCAATGTGAGAAAAAACTGCCGCATCAAAAAGACCCCAAAGCCGTTGGCCGCCGTTGGCAAGATCAAGGCGCCATAGGTATTGATCAGATGAGCCGCCTTGAGGATGAGAAAAATTGGGATTACCAAAAGCTGAAATGGGATCACCAGAGTTGCCAGCGTCAGCAGCAAAATCGTCTGTTGCCCCGGAAACGAAAGTCGGGCAAGGGCGTAACCCGCTAGGGCTGAGGTCACCAACTGGAGCGCCGTTACCGCCAAGGCCACAAACGTTGAGTTGGCAAAGGCCAAGATAAAGTGTCCCTGCTGCCATGCCGCTTGATAGCTCTGCCATGTCCAGCCTTGGGGCGGCAACAATTGGTTAGGTAAGGTTCCCGGTGGCCAGCCCGATGTACAGAGCACCACCAGTAAGGGGCTGAGAACCAGGAACGCCCCCAGTGTCAATAGGAGCGTTAAGGCTACCCTAGGAGCGACCACTGCCGGACATCCGTTTTAGCAAATCCACGAATCCTTTGACTTCTTCGCGGAAAAGGAAGCCCGCATAGGCCTCCATACCATGCTCGCCAATATCCAATCCCTCGATTTCCTCCTCCGGCGAAACGCGGATGCCAATGGTGGCATTCAGGAGTAGCCACACTGCGGTACTAAAGGCAACGGTAAACCCGCCCACCGCCAGCACCCCCACCAATTGGTGCGCCAACTGGGTAAAGTCACCACTCCAGAGCAATCCCTTGAGAGGCCCCGCTCCAGCTTCGTAAAAGCGCCCCGGTCCATCGGCAAAGAGACCCACAGCCAAGGTACCCCAGACGCCATTGACCAAGTGTACGGAGATCGCTCCCACTGGATCATCAATTTTCAGGCGGTCAATCGTCACCACCGAAAAGACAATTATGATCCCGGCAATCATGCCGATGAAGGCCGCACTCTCAATGGTGACAAAGGCACAGGGGGCTGTGATGGCCACTAATCCTGCCAAAATGCCATTGATGATCATCGAAAGGTCGGGCTTACCAAAGTAGAGTGTGGAAACCACCGTTGCGGTGACGCCTCCAAAGGCTGCTGCCATATTCGTGGTCACGACAATGTGGGCGATCGCCCCCGGATCTGCGGCCATCGTTGACCCCGGATTAAAGCCAAACCAACCCAGCCAGAGGATTAGACAACCTAGGGTGGCGATCGCAAAATTGTGTCCCGGGATGGCCGCCACCGACCCATCGGGCAGAAAGCGACCCAAACGCGGCCCTAGGAGAGCTGCCCCCATCAATGCTGACCATCCGCCTACAGAGTGCACCACCGTAGAACCGGCAAAATCCCACATGCCTAGCTTTTGCAGCCAACCACCACCCCAGATCCAGTGACCCGTAATCGGATAGGAAATCCCCACCAGCAGCAAGCTGAAGATAAAGAAGGCATAGAACTTAATCCGCTCCGCCACTGCCCCGGAAACTATCGTGGCTGCTGTTCCTGCAAACACCAGTTGAAAGAAAAACTTGGCAGAGAGGGGCACCGTCGCCCAACTCAAAGAATCATATACCCCCTGATAAGCTTCGTCAGTGGCTGGACTATTATCGGCACCCAGCAAAAAGAACCCACTGGTGCCAAAGACCCCATTGCCATCTCCAAACATCAGGGCAAAACCAATTGCCCAATAGGAAATACTCGAAAGAGCAAAGACAATCAGGTTCTTTGAGAGCAGGTTGACCGCATTCTTAGCACGGCAAAAACCCGTCTCCAACATCCCAAAGCCAGCATTCATGAAAAACACCAACACACCCGCAAAAATCACCCAGAGTGTGTCGAGCGCCACCTGCACCTTTTCCGGAACCGCTGCAGAGGCGGCAGTGTCTTGACCTAATGCGGCTGTTGCACTCAGCAAGCCAATCATTACCGCGAAAGTCAATAGTGTACGGCGAGTCGGCAGATAGAGAATCCGAGTTAGGGGGTGTTGAAGACGTAGCCCCCGGCGCAAGACAGAACGCAACTTCATAGGTGCAGATGTCCAATCTACAAAGAAAACAGTTGGAACTTGTAACCCCCGGCCAAAATCCCTAGGAAAATCTTAGGGGTTAGTTGCAAAGTTTGGCACAAATGAATTAATCATCCCTGAATCTACCCTTGGCGATATGTATTCCACAATACAAAAACTTGGGTCTCCCTACTCAATTTTGCATAGGGGGCAAGCTGTACCAGTTAGAGAAGTTGCAATTGTCCACCCTTGTGGAGTGTCCAGTGATGACTCATCTGCACGACCCAAATCCTGTCTGTGTCCGCCGCTGGGTGATGAGTTCTTGCCTTGTGGGTTTAGGATGTGCAAGCCTGCACTTGACTCCTGTAACTGCTCAAATTGCCGTTTATGAAGGGCGGCGTGTCAGCGGGGATGTTACGATGACACTTCCCGACGGCAGCACCTACAAAGGGGAATTGCTCAATGGTCGCTTTAATGGCCAAGGTATCCTCACAATGGCCAATGGCAACCGCTACGAAGGGGAATTTCGCAATGGCCGCTACCACGGTCAGGGGGTGCTCACCTATGCTGATGGGGGACGCTACGAAGGTGGTTTTGTGGATGGCATCTTCAATGGCAAGGGCACTCTCCAACTGGCCAATGGTCAACGCTACGAGGGCACGTTTCTCAATGGTCAATACCATGGGGAGGGGGTGCTCACCTTCCCCGACGGTACCCGCTATGAGGGGCAGTTTCTAGCGGGCAAGTATCATGGAACTGGAACGCTCTCCTTTGGAGATGGCACAAGCTATGCCGGACAGTTTCGCAATGGCTTATTTGAAGGAGAGGGGGTCTTTACGCTACCGGATGGCTCCCGCATTGTGGCCACATGGCGTAATAGTCGCCGCGAACCCCGCTAATCCGCTTCAATCAGGCTGTGAGTGATCCGCTGACGGCGGCGCTAAGTCCCTACGCCCGCTTTGGGGTGCGCCTTGGCCTTGAACCCATCGAAGCGCTGCTGAGTATTTTGGGGTCTCCCCAGTTACAGGTGCCTCTGATCCACGTTGCGGGGACAAATGGCAAAGGCTCAGTGTGTGCCTATTTGGACAGTGTTTTGCGGGCGGCGGGCTATCGCACGGGGCGTTATACTTCGCCGCATCTGTTGAGTTGGTGTGAGCGCATTTGTGTCGATGGTGAACCCATTGCCCCTGAAGTCTTTTTGACCTTAATTCAACAAATTGAAGCGGTACTGCCACAGGTGGCTTATCCTCCCAGTCAGTTTGAAGTGATCACAGCAGCCGCATGGCTGTATTTTGCCCAGCAGCAGGTGGAGGTAGCGGTGATCGAGGTGGGCTTGGGCGGACGCTTGGATGCCACGAATGTGTGTCGGCCTCCTTTGGTAGGTGTGATTACCTCTATTGGTTGGGATCATTGGCAACGGTTGGGTAATAGCTTGGGGGCGATCGCGGGCGAAAAGGCTGGAATTCTCAAGCAGGGTGTCCCCGCCGTTATTGGTCCTGTTCCCCCCGAGGCACAGGGGGTGATTGCCCAGCGTTTAGAAGCCTTGGCGTGCCCAGCAATCTGGCCAGAACCGGCACAGTGGTGTACTGACCGTGCTGGGTGGGCGACTTGGGGCGGCATCGAGTACCCCTTGCCTTTGGCGGGAGAGATGCAGTTAACCAATTCAGCGATCGCGATCGCCACCCTGCAACAGTTACAATCTCAAGGCTGGCAGATTTCCCGAGAAGCGATTCAACAGGGAATGGCACAAACCCGCTGGCCGGGACGACTGCAATGGTTACAGTGGCAAGGTCGAAAACTGCTCATTGATGGTGCCCACAATGCTCCTGCGGCTGCCTACCTACGGCAATACGTGGATCAACTGGGCTGGGTAGAGGTGACTTGGGTGGTGGGGATGCTAGCCAATAAGGATCGTGAGGGGATTCTCAAACATCTCCTGCGAAGGGGCGATCGCCTGTGGTTGGTGCCCGTACCGGATCACGCTAGCGCTGACTTAGAGGACTTGAAGGCACTTGCCTACACCTGTTGCCCTGAGTTAAGGGAATGCCGCCTTTTTAAGGAGGTGACTGAGGCACTCGATAGGGCGGGCGATCGCTGTGTGGTTTGTGGCTCCCTTTACTTAATTGCTCGCGTTTTGGGGGCGATCGCAAGCAACGATTCTCAAGCAACTAGACTGTAGAAAACTGGTGGTGCTCAGTGAGACAAGTCAGTTCCATTTGAAGACAGCACTGACGTCTCGTCTGGGATCTGGTCGCAATGTCAAAAAGAGCCGATATTTATGTGGGACACTCGCTTTCAAGGAGACACTTATTTCTACGGCACGGAGCCAAACGACTTCCTCAAAGCCCATGCCCATGACTTTGTGCCCCAAGGACAAATTCTCTCCCTCGCCGAAGGGGAAGGGCGTAATGCCGTCTATCTTGCTCAACAGGGATATGCCGTCACGGCTGTGGATGCCTCCCAAGTGGGACTGGTAAAAGCCCAGCGCCTTGCTCAAGAACGGAGAGTCTCCATTACCACCCATCACTGTGATCTGCGGGATTTTGACCTGGGTGAAAATGTCTGGGATGGGATTATTGCTATTTTTTGCCATCTGCCGCCAGAACTGCGCACATTAGTCAACCAGCGCATTGTCAAAGCCCTCAAGCCCCAAGGCCTCTATCTCAGTGAGACCTACAGCAAGAAACAACTGGGGATGGGCACAGGGGGACCCCCCACCCTAGAACTGCTGCATGATTTAGAGGAAATGAAAAGAGAACTGACGGGTCTAGAGTGGCTCCATGCCGCTGAAATCCAGCGGGACATTCATGAGGGCCAAGGCCATCGTGGGCGAGGCTGGGTGATCCAACTGATTGGCCGCAAGTTCCCCTCCCTCACCTAATTGCAGCCGCAAGGGGAAGGGTAAAATCAAGGTAATGTTGTCCTACTACTATGCCACCGCGACGCACCCGTAGCCAAGTCGTTATTCTCGATGCCCTTAAAGCCAGTGGCCGATCGCTCTCGGCGCAAGAGCTTTTTTTAGAACTGCGGCAACGACATACGCCCCTGGGTCTGGCAACGGTTTATCGCACCCTCGATCATCTACGCATCAATGGTGAAGTGCAAGCCCGCCCCTTGCCGAGCGGCGAACTGGTCTATAGCTTGGTGCAGCAGGATCAGCACTATCTCACCTGTTTGCAGTGTGGCACGTCAGTAACCATTGATCACTGTCCAGTAGAGCATCTAGAAACTGAGCTACGGCAGTCCCACCATTTTGAGATTTTCTACCATACCCTTGAGTTTTTTGGTCTCTGTGCCAAGTGCCAAGTGATGGCGCAGCGCTGAAGCGGTATTCTGGATCAGGCGGGTCTTCGGAAAGTGGTGTGATTGAATTTGCCAACTGTGCTTGGACTCGGGCAATCGCCCAAGGCTGGGAAAATCCCTATCGCGTTCGCTATGCCAGCAATTTAGACGATGGCCCTTGGCATGGGATGCCCCTTGGTGGCTTTGGCGCGGGCTGTATTGGCCGTTCCACCGCCGGCGACTTTAACCTTTGGCACCTTGATGGCGGTGAGCACCTCTTTGGTACCCTGCCCGCCTGTCAATTTAGTCTTTTTGAGCAGGGAGAGCAGACACAGGCCTACGCCCTAGGGACTCAACCCAACGATGGCCGCCTCAGCACTTGGCAATGGTATCCGGCTGGCAAAGGTCTCTACGCTGCCCGCTATCCCCGCAGTTGGTTTGTTTATGAGGGGGTCTTTAGCGCCCAGATCACCTGCGAACAGTTTTCACCAATTCTGCCCCACAACTACCAAGAAACCAGTTACCCCGTGGCGGTGTTTCTATGGACGTTCAGCAATCCCACGGATCAGCCCCTCACGCTCAGCTTGATGTTCTCGTGGCAAAATACCGTCGGTTGGTTTCGCAATACCACGCCTTCCTCCGCCATTGAAATCCGCGATGATGGCAGCCCCGTCTATACCTACACGCCCCGCTGGAGTGAAAGTGACGGGAATTTTAATGAATTGATTCAAACGGCGTCCTACCAAGGTTGGCGACTGCGCCGTACGCCCCACCCGAACCCACCCCAAGAAGGCGATGGCGAATGGGCAGCATTGGTTCCCACGGGCCTTGGTGAGTTTTTTGGCTGTAGCCGCTGGCAGCCAGAGGGGAATGGGGCAGAACTGTGGCAATCATTTTCTGGGGATGGTTCCCTACCTATTGTCAATGATCCAACTCCAGCGGCAGCGGGAGAACAGGTGGCCGCCGCTTTTGCCCTGCGTTTTTCCTTGGCACCTGGGGAAACAAAACAAATTCCTGTGGTTTTGGCGTGGGACTTTCCCGTGACCGAGTTTGGCAAGGGGGTGATCTATTACCGTCGCTACACGGATTTTTGCGATCGCTCGGGGAGCAATGCCGTCACCCTTGCCGCCCAAGGCCTCGCCGCCTATGCCCAATGGCAGGAGCAGATTCGCACTTGGCAAGCCCCGATTCTCAGCCATCCCGATTGGCCCGACTGGTTCAAGATGGCACTGTGTAATGAGCTATACGTTCTCAGTAGCGGGGGGAGCCTCTGGAGTGCGGCCAGCGATCGCGATCCGGTGGGGCAGTTTGCGGTTCTCGAATGCCTTGACTACCGTTGGTATGAAAGTCTCGATGTGCGCCTCTATGGCTCCTTTGCCCTGCTGCAACTGTGGCCAGAACTGGAAAAATCGGTGATGCGTGCCTTTGCGCGAGCGATTCCGACAGCGGATGCAACTCTGAGAATTATTGGCTACTTCTATCGCGGCGATCCCGAAACCGCCTACAAAGCGCCCCGCAAACTGGCCAATGCTGTACCCCACGATCTCGGTGCCCCCAATGAGCATCCTTGGGAAAAGACCAACTACACAGCCTACCAAGACTGCAATCTCTGGAAAGACTTGGCCTCGGATTTTGTGCTCTTGGTCTATCGGGACTTTTTATTTACTGGGGGGACAGATCTCGACTTTGCCCGTGAGTGCTGGCCGGCTGTGGTGGCAGCCTTGGCCTATTTGAAACAATTTGACCACGATGGCGATGGCCTGCCAGAAAATGGCGGTGCCCCGGATCAAACCTACGATGACTGGAAATTACAGGGGGTCAGCGCCTACTGTGGTGGCCTGTGGTTGGCAGCCCTCGAGGCGGCGATCGCCCTCGGCACGATTCTCCAACAACCGCAGGTGGAGACCTACCGCCAGTGGCTCAAGCAAGCTCGCCCCCGCTACCATCAACTGCTGTGGAATGGTGAGTACTATCGTCTCGATACGGGCAGTGGTTCCGATGTGGTCATGGCGGATCAACTGTGTGGCCAGTTCTATGCCCAACTCTTGGGTTTGGCGGATATTGTCCCCTCGGACTGTTGCGATCGCGCCCTGCGGAAAATTTACGACACCTGTTTTCTGGAATTTCACAATGGCCAGTTTGGCGCCGCCAATGGTCTCTTGCCCAACGGTCAACCCGAAAACCCCCACGCTACCCATCCCCTCGAAGTCTGGACAGGGATTAACTTTGGCTTGGCCGCCTTTTTGTGGCAGCGGGGAATGACCCACGAAGCATGGCGCTTAGCCGAGGTGGTGGTACGCCAAATCTACGAGAATGGCCTACAATTTCGTACGCCGGAGGCGATTACCGCCAATGGTACCTTCCGTGCCTGTATGTATCTACGCCCCATGGCCATCTGGGCACTGGCACTGGTGAGTCGGAGATCACAACTCAATTAAAATTTTTGTAGTTTAGTTTACAATGTTTCGATTTGTGAACCCGTCACAATGGTGACCAATGGGCTGCCCGTCTATGATAGGGGGTAGCGCGTCAACAGCCACTTCTTCAGATAACCTATGGATAACCTCAGCCAACGTTACCTACGTCTGTGCCAAGCCTATAGCCAACTGGCAGAACGCTATACCAAACTTGATATTGACCACATGACGCTGCGGGAAAAGCTCGTTCCTTTTCTGATGGCGTTCAAATACTACAAACAAATGACAGAGCAGCTCACGGCTGAAAAAGAGGCGATGCAGCGGGAACTCAATGATTTGCGCGATCGCTACCAATTGCTCGTGAGTCAAAACGGTAGTGCGCTCGCCAATGAGGAACTCCTCACTGCCCTTGCTGAAGCCGAGGAGCAAATGGGACTCATTGAAGAAACCCTGAGGGAACAGGAGGCTGACCCCGATCCCAACCTGCTTCCCCTTGAAAAGCAATTGCTGGAAGAATATACAAGGGGCAGTGGTGATTTTCAGGCCTTGCTCCCGCAATCGTCGAGTCACTCCGGGGTTATTGCCTAGATGCTCTGGCCAGCCAGTGAGGAATTTGCTGCCCTCTGTCGTACCCAATTAGAACTCGTTGTTAACAGCTTGGGCGCCTCTTCACTGGCGGTCTATCTTAGTGAAACCCTCAACGACTCCCCCTCATGGTCTCCCGTCGCTGTCTATCCAGAGGCAGCACCTCCCCTGAGCTTACCGCTTCCGCCGACACTTCCACCGCCAACGCAAGCAGCAGAGACCCCTTTAGGCCATCGCCCTCAACAGGTCGTCTCGTCTTTGGCCAATCAACTGATCCTGCCCCTGATGTACCAAAATTGGGTCTTGGGGGTATTGGTGGCACAGCGGCAACACCGCCCTTGGCTGGCCGCAGAGCAGGCACAATTGCAACAGGTGGCACAAACACTGGCGATCGCCTGCGTCTTGGATCAACGGCAACAATGGCTCAGCCACTCCCCCGCCAACCCACTGGATCAACAGCAACGGCGCTTTGATGATCTGCTCCATCAACTGCGCAATCCCGTGGCTGCCATTCGCACCTTTGTCAAGCTCCTGCTCAAACGGTTGGAACCTGATCACCAGGGGCACCCCCTCGCTGAAGGTATTGCCAAGGAAACAGAGCGGTTGATGGCATTGTTGGAGGACTATCGCCAACAGCGCACCGATATTCCCGCCCTCACGGGCAGCCAGCCCCTACCCCTTGCAGGTAAACCCCTCGATCTAGCTGAAACCCTCTCGCCCCTGATCAGCGCTGCCCAAGCCCGTGCGGAAATGGAGGGCAAAACCTTTGTGGTGGAGATACCGCCCCAACTGCCCCCCATCTGGCTAGAGGAACGAGTGCTTCAGGAAGTCATGGGCAATCTGCTGGATAATGCCTTTAAGTACACCCCGCAAGCGGGCACCATTGGTCTACGCTTGACGCTCACGTCCCCCGCCTTAGAATTAACGGTTTGGGATACAGGCTGTGGCATTCCCAAGGAGGTGCAGCCGCGTCTTTTTAAACGGGGGTACCGGGGGATTCAAGCGGACAGCGAGATTGAGGGCAGTGGTCTGGGCTTGGCGATTGCTCAGGATTTGCTCCGTCCCTATGGTCTGAGTCTGCGGGTCACGAGTCCCTACGAGGGCGATCGCGGTACGGCCTTTACCTTGACGATTCCCTTGCCAATGAAGGTGAAACAATGAGTGCTCTGAAACAGCGTCTCGCCAAGATCAGCAGTCAGGGGCATCAATTCCTTGTGGTGATCTTTGGCCTACCCCTATTGATCTCGGCCACAACGGGAATTGCCCATCGTCTTGGGCGCAGTTGGTTTGGGCTATCTAAAGACTTTGGGCGAGCGATGATGACCCTTCATGAAGGCCGCTATCTGGGGGAATGGGGCGTGCCGCTCTATGTGTTGGTCACTGGTCTGGGCTTGCTGGGAATCATTGCCACGGGTTTGGGTCTCCTGTGGGGGCGATCGCTCCCTGCGCAGTGGTCCGCGCGGCGGCTGCATCATCTTTTGGCTGCCATTGCAGCATTGCCCTTGCTCGTGAGTGCCACGACGGGGATGGCCTATCGCCTTAGCCGGAACTGGTTTGGCCTCTCCAAAGAACAGGCGGCGATTTTCCTGAGCCTGCATCAGGGAACCTATTGGGGAGAGGTGGGGCGTCCCTTTTATGTTCTTTTGGTGGGTCTGAGCTTGCTGACACTTCTAGCCACGGGACTCTCGATGTTGACTCTCCTGCGACGGTTGCCTCTCTGGCGTCCTAGGGTCACCCCAGAGACCTAGCTGCGCAATGTTACAAACTATGAGCAAGCGTTGCCAAAGGTAAGCGCCTATGGAGTAATAAATACAGCACTTGATCGCGACTGTTATTCCACAAAGGAGTTGTTCATGGCGCTGACCGATACCCAAGTTTACGTTGCTCTTGTGATTGCTCTGCTGCCTGCAGTGCTGGCATTTCGCCTTTCCACTGAGTTGTACAAGTAGTCGTCACAGTTGCTATCCACTGGCTGCATTACTTCATTTCTCCAAACTAAAATTTATCAGGCGGTTCCTAATGTTGTTGCTGACACAAAGGGACTGCTTTTTTCTTCATCCTACCGTTGCTTTTAGCGCCGCTTTCCCATGGATAGCGGATGCTCAAGACCGTGAGTTGCGATCAAGCAAGGATT
>NZ_DVEH01000087.1 GCF_015295825.1 Thermosynechococcus sp. M98_K2018_005 | reverse complement strand
TATAACTAGCGCTGTCCTTCCTTGACCATGCGGGCGATCGTTTCGGCGCGCAGATAGGGATCAGGCCCGAAGGGCAAAATTTCGTAGAATTCGTTATCCGGCAAGCGCATCAGTTGGAGCGACTCCTGCTCGCGATAGATCACATAGACTCCCGGTGGCCATGTTTTGGCACTGCGCACTGGCACAGGAATGTCGCGGCGTTCTTCTCCGACGCAGGCGAGGCGGACCACCTGTGTATTGGGACGATAGACCACCTTATCTTCACGGGTGCGCCGAAATAAAAAGCGATCCAAAACCTTGGGTAGAATCTCTGTTTCTGTTCCCCCCAATTGCAAATTCAAATCCAGCAATTTGTCTTCAAGGGTGACTTCAATGATGTGGGGTTCAGGGACGAGGGGTTGGGAGTGAATCTCAGTGGTCTCTTGGGGCGATTCGGCAGTAGGTTTCACCTTCTGGACAATTTGGCTGATGTATTCCAGATCCACCGTCGTGATTTTCTTAAAGGTGACAAACCAAGAAAGCAAACTAATAGCCACTCCGGGTTCCAATGTCGTAACCAAGGTTGCCAGATCCAAGTCATCAAGGCGAATGGCCTTAAGGGCAGCATCGGTTTGACCCAAGACAATGGCTGCATCCCCCGGACTGATGTGTTTGAGGCTGCTGTAGAGCAAGCGCAGATCAATCGTTTCTTGGCAGCCTTGGGTCGAAATGCGGTAGGTGATGTCGTAGAGCCAATCTAGCGTCACCAAGTCGTGGTTGAGCATCCAGAGGGCGACGTTAAAGGCAGTTTGGGGAAAGGCAGCTTGGGCAATACTTTTGACAATGACTTGGGCGCGATCTCGCTGCAGCAAAGAAAGTAAGGCCGCCTGTTTTTCTGCCTTGGTCGTTAGTTCTTGGTAGCCAAGGAGCGCTTGGAACAATTTCTGATCACTGGGCAGTAATCGAATGGCTGCTGGAGGAGTCATAAGCTTTAGTGTCGCAGATTTGTGTGACCCATTGCCCTTCACCCCATGGGGAACGATCAAAAAGGCAACCCTAGCCCTTAGTTCCACTATAGAGGCTGGCTAGCGTATCTATGCTTATTCCCCCACCTTTGCTTCCAATTTGCGCACTCGCTTGAGGAGATCCGGCAGTTGCTTCACTGCGGCTGAAACCTTGAGGTAGAGGGTTTGATCCATCGCCGGAATCCCCCCCATGCGGCTATCTGGGGGGACAGAGGTACTGATGCCGGATTTGGCGGAGACAATGGTGCGATCGCCAATGGTCAAATGACCCGCTGCCCCCACCTGTCCAGCCAGAACCACATGATGACCAATGTGGGTCGAACCCGCTAAGCCCACTTGGGCACAGAGAATCGCATTTTCACCAATGGTACAGTTGTGAGCCACCATCGTCAGGTTATCAATCTTCGTGCCATTCGCCACAGTGGTCTCTCCGAGAGTGGCGCGATCAATCGTTGTGCCAGCACCAATTTCGACATCATTGCCAATGACTACGGTACCCACTTGCGGAATTTTATAGTGGCGACCATCGGGCAGGGGCACATAGCCAAAGCCATCACCGCCTAGGACAACACTATTTTGCAGGATGACCCGATCGCCCAATTGTACCCGCTCCCGCAGGGCACAGTGGCTGTAGATACGGCAATCGGCGCCAACCACCACATCATCGTAGAGCGTGCAATGACTATCAATAACGGTGCGATCCCCAATGCGCACGCGATCGCCAATGACCGTATAGGCACCAATGGTCACCTCAGCTCCCAAGACGACATCGGCTCCCAGAATTGCCGTCGGGTGAATTTTGGCAGTAGGTTTGGGTTGCGGATAAAACCATTCAATACATTTGGCAAAGGCAAGGTAGGGATGGGGCACCCGCAGCAGGGGACAGGCTGCCTCCCCTTGAAAATCAGGACGGACAAATACAGCAGCCGCTTCCGTTGTCCGCAACAGGGCGCTGTACTTAGGATTGGCCAGAAAAGAGATATCCGTGGCTGTTGCTGTTTCTAAAGGGGCTACCCCCAACACTGGGCGATCGCCCTGCTCTGGACAGTCGAGGGTTGCCCCAAACCGTTCAGCGACGTCTGCCAACCGCATCTTGCCGTCCTCATCATCGAACTTGAGTTTTAGCTCAGTCTATCAGGTCTCGTTTGTGAAAGCGATCGAGAATTTAGTGAAATCGTTCATGCTGAACATTTTATCCTTTGCACGGGTGATATTCATTGAATGGCAACTTTGTCAATGTGTTTGTTATATTTTTTAACACGTATGGCCGATAACCTGGCGTAAGGAGTACGTTCTATGGAGCAACGCTTCCCCGAACTGAATGTTGACCTCAGCTTTGAACAGGAGTTTCAAATGCGCGTGATGGAGGAACAAGTGAGTACCATGAGCCTTCAGGAAGCTCGTGAGCTACTGTTGCAAGCCTCTCGCCTATTGATGATGAAAGACAACGTCATTCGCTCCTTGGTCAAACGCGCTGCCTAGGTCACAAATGTACAAATGTGTGGGACGGACCTCTTTCTCCACCTTGCTTCCTGCGGCGAATCAAGTAGGGGATATGGGGCTGCACCACAATTTTTTCACACTGGAAAAAGCTTTATGATATCGGCGAATCACGCCCATCATTTTTTATCGCCGTTCAGTCTCTTGAAAAAGCCGATCCGTTTCCTGAAATTGGCGTTCTGTTTCCTTTTGAGCCTCTAGTAGCTCCGCCAATAATCGCCAAACATCTTCAGGGGTGTATGCCTGTGTCATTCTTGACTGATAATTGCCAACCAACTGATGCGTATGCCCTACCCTCCTAACTTAGGAAACAATGGAGAAGCTTGGTAGCCTCAAGGCTTCAGTAGGAGGGAAAAAACCCAAAAACGGCTTTAGTTCCAGAGGATACAATAAGATAAGAACTAGGACTGACATTGGTGAAAAAACAAACGGTTAGAACAAGACGACTGTAAAAATTATTTGCGATCGCTCCCGAGAGGTATTGATTCATGACTCGTCCACTGCTGTTGAGCGCGGTGTGGCTGGGAATATGTTATCCCTTGGCCACGTTGGCGACTCCCCTGCCCCCGATCTTTAATCCTATTTCCCCAACCACTGCCTTTGAATTGTCAGAAATGAACCGCCTTTGGCAAAATCAGTGGCGTTTTAAGAATCGCCGCGAGGCCAGTACGACGCTGCAACCATCTCCTGGCAAAGTGCTGCAAATTGAAGTGGATGGCCAACTTTTGACCCCCAGCCAAGCTCAACAACTTCTGCTGCGCCAAGAATAATCCTGAGGGGCTTAGATTATTAGCAGGAACATTTAACATTTGACGTACTCGCTATGCCCCTAACCCGTCGTCAAACCCTCGGCCTCCTTGTCGGCAGTGCCGCTACACTCTGGTTGCGATCGCGCCCAGCCGTGGCTGAAGGTGAGCCGTCAGAAATTTATACGCTGCCGCCTTTGCCCTACGGCTATGATGCCCTAGAGCCAGTGATTGATGCGGAGACGATGCAGCTCCACCACAACAAACACCATGGGGCCTATATCAACACTCTAAACAAGGCACTGACGCCCTACCGTCAATGGCACGGGCTACCCATTGAGGATTTACTGCGCCACATTCACCAACTACCCACCGCCATCCAAAAAACCGTACGCAACCACGGCGGCGGCCATGCCAACCATTCCCTCTTTTGGCAAAGTATGGCACCGAATGGTGGCGGTGAACCGATGGGGGAGTTGGCCACAGCAATTGCAGCCACCTTTGGTTCGTTCTCAGAGTTTCAAACCCAGTTTCAGCAGGCGGGTCTGAAGCACTTTGGCAGCGGCTGGGTCTGGCTTGTGCTGACACCCCAAGGGAATCTGGCCATTACTACCACACTGAACCAAGATTCTCCGCTCATGCAAGGGCAAGTGCCGATCTTAGGCAATGATTTGTGGGAGCATGCCTACTACCTGACCTATCGCAACCGTCGCGATCAGTACCTAGAGGCTTGGTGGCAGGTGGTTAATTGGCCTTGGCTGAGCGATCGCTACGCCCAGATGCGCGCTCTTTTGGCTTAGTTAGGAGTGCCTGCTCATGGCGATCGTAGGCATCAATAATTCGCTCGACCAGGGGATGGCGAATCACATCCCCCTTGGTTAGATAACAAAACGCGATCCCTTCGACATCTTGGAGAATTTTTGTGGCCACATTAAGGCCGGAGGTTTGATGTTCTGGTAGATCGGTTTGCGTCAAATCCCCGGTCACCACCAGGCGGGAGTTAAAACCAATGCGGGTTAGCACCATTTTCATCTGGGCAGGGGTGGTGTTCTGGGCCTCATCGAGGATGACAAAGGCATTATTCAGGGTACGCCCTCGCATATAGGCCAAGGGGGCCACTTCAATCACCCCCCGCTCCATCAGGTTGCTAATTTTCTCTGGCTCCACTAGTTCGTAGAGGGCATCGTAGAGGGGACGCAAGTAGGGATCAATTTTTTGCTGTAAGTCTCCCGGCAAAAAGCCGAGCCGCTCCCCCGCTTCCACCGCAGGCCGTGTCAAAATCAACCGCTCATAGGTACCTGACAGCAGCGCTTGTACCGCTAGGACAGTGGCCAAGAAGGTTTTGCCGGTGCCCGCTGGGCCAATGCCAAAGGTGAGCGTATGGCTGCGAATCGCTTGAATGTACTGGCGCTGGCGAAAGGTTTTGGCACGGATAATCTCGCCGCGGCGGGTGCGAGCCAGAATATCCCGTTGCAGCTCTTGGAGGGCTTCCCGCTGTTGGGTATCGTAGGCATGGCGGACGGTGAGAATATCTACCCCGGACACAGGACGCCCCTCGCGCCAAAGGGTACCGAGGTCTTGAATCAGTTGTTGGCAGAGTTGGATTTGAGCAGGGGTGCCGGTGATGTAGAGATCCCGCCCCCTTAAAACAAGAGTCGCCCCTGTTTGGGCGGCAAAGATGCGGAGGTTGGCTTCTTGCTCACCGACAAGGGCGATCGCACTCTCAGTGCTGTGGAGGTCAATCGTGAGACTTTCCCTCGTGGTCATACCCAAGGCTTAGCGATTGCGCTTGCGGGCGGCCTCCTGTTTGCGTTTGCGGCGTAGGCTGGGTTTTTCGTAACGTTCACGCCGTTTGACTTCCGAAAGAATGCCCGCTTTTTGGATTTTTTTCTTGAATCGCCGTAGAGCGGACTCAATGGATTCGTTTTCACCTAAACGCACTTCAGACACGCGCTAACTTTGCCTCCTTAATGATGGATAAGAACGACGACGGGATCGCCGGGGGCGATCGCTCCCTTGATGATCTATTTTAGGCGTACTTTTGGCATCGTCATAAACATCTAAGTAAACCTGCTGACCAGCGGCTTGGGCAGCAGCCTGTAGAACCGCTCGAATAGCATGGAGATTGCGACCGCCACGGCCATAGACCCGCCCCTTATCCTCGCCAGCAAAGGCAAGGCGTACCCAAATGCGAGAATTGGCAGGGGAAAATTCCGCATGGAGCCGTAGGGTTTCTGGTGCTTCCATAAAGGGTTCAAGCAGGAAGCGAATCAAGGCAGCATAGTTGGGGGCAGCCGACTCAGTCATTGCCTATTTTTTGGCAGTTTCAGGGAGAAGATTCGCTTTGACAAAGAGCCGCCGGACGGTATCTGTGGGTTGTGCGCCCTGCGCCAAACGCCGCTTAATCGCCTCTTCCTTAAGGCGCACCTCATCCCGGATCGGATCGTAGAAGCCCAATTCTTCGAGGGCACGTCCATCGCGGCGATCCGTATTATTCATGGCCACAATCCGATAGGTGGCGTTCCGTTTTTTGCCGTAGCGTTTAAGACGCAGTTTAATCATGTCAGCCTATGGAGATAAAAGGGGCAGGTTTTTCTCGACAATTTTCTAGTATAACGGACATCCCAAATCGGGTAAAGTAGATTGCGGTTCGAGTTGAGCACTGCCGATGACAAAGACAGCATGGTTATTTCCCGGCCAAGGGTCGCAACATCCAGAAATGATGGCGGATTTGCTGACGGCCTATCCCCCAGCCAAGGAGCGGTGCGAACAGGCAGCAGCTATTTTGGGGTGGTCGGTCATTGACTGCTGTGCAGGTCGTATCGGTGATTTAGATCAAACCCTCTATACCCAGCCCAGTTTGTTTCTGGTGGAGAGCCTGCTTGTGGATGCTCTCAAGGAACGGGGGGCAAAAGCGGACTTTGTCGCGGGGCATAGTCTCGGCGAATATGTTGCCCTCTATGCGGCGGAGGTTTTTGACTTTACAACAGGACTGAAGTTAGTGCAGCGGCGAGCCGAACTGATGAATGCCGCTGGCGGGGGTAAGATGGTGGCCTTGATGGGCTTTGACCGCAAGCAGTTGCAAGAGGCGATCGCCAGCACAGCCAATGTGGTTCTGGCCAATGATAACCATCCAGGGCAGGTGGTGATTTCGGGGCTGCCGTCAGCGGTGGACGCGGTACTCGGCAAAGTTAAGGTGAAGCGAGCGGTTCCCTTGAATGTGAGTGGGGCGTTTCATTCCCCCTTTATGGCGGAGGCCGCAGCCACGTTTGCTACGCTGCTGGCGGAGTGCACCTTCCACGAGGCGATCTTTCCCGTTTTGAACAATGTCGAACCTGAACCGACAACGGATGCAGCGGTGATCAAGGCACGGTTGCGATCGCAGATGACGGGTTCTGTGCGGTGGGTGGAAACCTGTCATGCCCTTGCGGCAGTGGGGGTGACCCAAGCCCTTGAAATTGGCCCCGGCAACGTATTGGCAGGCTTGGTTAAACGCACTACCCCAGAGATCACCGTTACCAGTATTGCCACGATCGCTAGTTTGGAGAGCCTTGGGTGAGTCGCGATCGCGAACCGCTGATCAGCCTGCTCCTCTACCATCTTTTCAAATGGTCAGTGGTGAGTCCACTCCTGCACACCTATTTTCGCGGGCGCATCTATGGTGCCCATCAGGTACCCCTGCGAGGACCGCTGGTGGTGGTGGCCAATCATGCCAGCTACTTTGATCCACCCCTGATTTCCAACTGTGTGCGCCGACCGGTGGCTTGGATGGCCAAGGAGGAATTGTTCCAGATTCCCATTTTTCGGACATTGATTCGGTGGTATGGTGCCTATCCTGTGAAGCGGGGAGCGGGCGATCGCCGCGCATTGCAGGCTGCTCTCAAAGCCCTAGAACAGGGTTGGGCGGTGGGGGTCTTTTTGCAGGGCAGCCGCACCAAGGATGGCCGTATTGATGACCCGAAACTCGGGGCAGCGCTAATTGCTGCCAAGGCCCAAGCCCCCCTCTTACCTGTATGCCTTTGGGGGACACAGGACATTCTCAAGAAAGGGACGTTTCCCCGACCCGTTCCCCTTACAGTGCGCATTGGTGCTCCCATTCCACCGCCAACTTCGGGCGATCGCGCCGCCCTAGAAGCAGTCACTCAGCACTGCTGCGAAGTGATCCACAGTCTCCATGACTTGGGTCGCTAGAGCAGACCATCCTTAGCGGCCATCAGTTTGAGTAGATCCACCACACGGCAGGAATAGCCCCACTCATTGTCGTACCAAGCCACCACCTTAAAGAAATTGGCATTGAGTTGGATCCCTGCTGTGGCATCAAAAATACTGGAGCGGCCATCACCGATAAAATCACTGGAAACCACCGCCTCTTCGGTATAGCCGAGAATCCCCTTGAGTTCTCCCTCAGCCGCTGCCTTCATTGCCGCACAAATCTCGTCATAGCTCGTGGCCTTCTCAGTTTTGAAGGTCAAATCCACCACCGACACATCGGGCGTGGGAACGCGGAAGGCCATCCCCGTCAACTTACCCTTGAGTTCGGGCAACACCAGTGTCACCGCTTTAGCAGCTCCGGTAGACGCAGGAATAATATTTTGGCCAGCGCCCCGGCCGCCGCGCCAATCCTTCTTACTGGGACCATCCACCGTCGGTTGGGTTGCGGTGACAGAGTGCACTGTGGTCATCAAGCCCTCAGCTAGCCCAAAGGTTTGATGGAGTACCTTGGCCACCGGTGCCAAGCAATTCGTGGTGCAACTGGCATTGGAGACAATCACATCCACCGCTGGATCAAAGGCCGCATCATTAACACCGACGACAATGGTTTTCACCTTATCGGCATCCTTGGTGGGGGCTGAAATCACCACCCGCTTGGCACCAGCTTGTAAATGCTGCGCCGCCCCCTCATAGCCAGTAAATAGGCCAGTGGACTCAACGATGTAATCTGCGCCAACTGATCCCCAAGGCAGTTCTGCGGGATGGCGAATGGCCGTACAGGGAATGAACTTACCATCAATTTCGATGCCCTCTGCCGTTGCCTTGACGGTCCCCGGATAAATGCCGTGGGTGGAATCGTACTTAAAGAGGTAGGCAAGGTTATCTGCAGGCACGAGATCGTTAATACCGACAAACTGAATATTGTCGTAGGCGAGACCCGCCCGTAGTACCAAGCGGCCAATGCGGCCAAAGCCATTAATACCGACTTTCAAGGTCATGAAAACTCTCCCAAGGCAATCAACTAATAACGGGGTAGGGTTGGATCCACTGCCGCAGCATAGGCATCAATACCACCGACAATGTTCTTCACATTACGGAATCCCTGCTGAATCAACCAGTGACCCATTTGCGCTGATCGCACACCGTGGTGGCAGAGTACCAAGGTTTCCCGATCTGGATCAAAGAGCTGGCAAATTTGGGGCGACCATTGGGGAAACGCACTCAAGGGCAAAGGCGTAAAGTGAGGAAGATGGGCGATCGCCCACTCCTCTGGTTCCCGCACATCAATGAGTTGCAAGGTATTCGCCTCTGTAGCTAGGCGTTGCGCCAATTCCACCACTGTGATTTGTCCTAGCATGGCTTCCCTCTAATTCTAGGGGGATAGATCGGGGAGCGTACTAAAGTCATTCTTAAGATTCACCTGGCGGCGGTAGGCTTTGGTAAGCCACCTCGATAACCGTTGGTTGGTGAGCCACTTGGGGCACATCTAGCACTGCCGTATTCACCAAGTTAAAGAGGGGATTGGCCAAGATACCCGCTAAGGAAGTGGCAATCACCGTCATCACTAAACCCACCTGCAAAGGACGCATACCAAAGCTCGACCAAGACACCTCTGGGTAGTTTTGCACTGCTGGCGACATTTCTTGGGGTTCCTTGACCACCATCATCTTGACGACGCGGATGTAGTAGTAAATCGAGATCACACTCGTTAATAGACCCAGCAGCACCAGACCATAGGCACCCGCTTGCCAGCCCGCCCAGAAGAGGTAAATCTTACCAAAGAAGCCCGCCAAGGGAGGAATCCCGCCCAAGGAAAGCAGACATAGGCTTAGGCCGAGAGTGAGCAGGGGGTCTTTTTGATAGAGGCCCGCATACTCACTAATTTGATCGGTACCGGTGCGCAGGGAGAAGAGAATGACACAGGTAAAGGCGCCAAGGTTCATGAAGAGATACACCAGCAGGTAAAAGAGCATACTGGCATAACCTGCCTCAGTGCCAACGACAAAACCAATCATCACAAACCCCGCCTGACCAATGGAGGAGTAGGCCAGCATCCGCTTCATGCTGGTTTGGGCAAGGGCAACCACATTACCGAGAATCATGCTGAGGATCGCCAGCACGGTAAAGATGAGTTGCCACTGATCGGTGACACTGGGGAAGGCCAAGGTCAAAAAGCGAATGGCAAGGGCAAACCCAGCCGCTTTGGAACCAACGGAGAGAAAGGCAACCACAGGCGTAGGGGCACCCTCATAAACATCAGGCGTCCATTGGTGAAAAGGCACCGCCGAAATTTTGAAGCTAATGCCAGCAATAACAAACACTAAGGCCACCACCAGACCCAAGGATTCTGCAGAAAGAGCTTGGGCAATTTCTGGCAATTGGGTGTGCCCACCGGAAAGACCATACAACAGTGACGAGCCATAGAGGAAAATGGCAGAACTGGCCGCACCAATCAGGAGATATTTCAAGGCGGCTTCGTTGGAGCGGCTATCGCGCTTGGTGTAGCCGGTGAGCAGATAGGAGGCAATACTCAGGGTCTCTAGCGCTACGAAGATAAACACCAGTTCTTGGGCACCGGCAATGAACATGCCACCCACCGTGGCGGTCAACAGAATCGTCATAAATTCGCCGAGGGAACTGCCCGTTTGCTCAACATAGCGAATGGACATCAGAATGGTGCCCAAGGCTGAAAGGGCAATTAGTCCCCGGAAGAAGAGGCTGAGGTGATCGGAAATAAAGCTGCCAAAGAAGCTGACGGTGTTGGGCTGAGTCCACAGGGGAATCATCGTGGCGATCGCTCCCCCTAAAGCAACAATGGCAAAGTAGGGAGTCCAGCGATCAGCTTGCCGTCCCTGAATCAAATCCGCTAAGAGAACGACGAGCAGCGTCACAATCACGATGGTTTCCGGCAAAATGGTGCCTGCATTAAGCTGTCCGGCCAGTGTCACCAAATCCATAACTCTTTACGCGCCTTGATGGAATCCCCCATATCTTACCACCGAGATTTTCATTTGATTGTTTGCCAGCGATCGGCTTCTGCTTATGAATGGGATTAGTTTTTACCAATCTCGGCGACTTGAAGATCAGGTTTTGATTTGTTCTCATAGGAGGACTTGCAAAAATCCGCGATCGCCATCTAGCTCAGCTGCCACCCCCACGGGCAACGCGGCATTCACCCCCTCATGGCCAAAGGGCAGGTCACTGACAATGGGAATTCCCAACTCCGCCAAGCGATCCCCCAAAACCTCAATGACACGAAAATTGGGCTGAGTGGTCGCATCCTCACAGCGACTAAAACGACCGAGGGCAATCCCCTTAATCTGATGCAACACACCACTGCGGCGCCACTGCGTCAGCATACGGTCAATGCGATAGGGGGCCTCACCCACATCCTCTAGGGCCAAGATCACATTCTCAAAAGAAGGACAATCAGGCGTTGCCAGTAAATGAGTTGCAACCGTTAAATTCCCCACTAAGAGACGACCCTGCACCACACCGCCCCCCCAACCGGTGCCCAAGAGCGGCTCTAGGGGTTTGCCCCGCACCAGATCAAAAAGCCGCTGCCGACTCCAAAGGGGTTCTGCCGCTAGCGTGGTGAGTACTGGGCCATGGACGCCGGCCACCCCTTGGGCAGCATAGCTCCACAGCAGAGCCGTAATATCCGAAAAACCAATCAGCCATTTCGGCGACACCGCTGGCCACTGCCACTGCTCCAACAAACGAGTCGCCCCAAATCCGCCCCGCCCGCAGAGAATGCCCTTAATAGAACTATCTTGCAATAAGTGCCGCAGGCGATCGCGCCGCTGTTGATCGGAACCCGCAAGGTAGCCCCAGCCTGCAAAGGTAGCCTCATCGACAATCACCTCATAGCCCTGGGCTTGCCAACAGGCCACCCCCTGCCAAAAAGGTTCCCCTTGGCGGAGGACACCACTGGGAAAGGCGACGGCAAGGCGATCGCCCGGCTGCAGGGGAGGCGGTAATGTTGCAAAGACGGTCACGTTAGAAAAAATTAGAATTGCGGTAAAACTGCAAGCGACCTGTGCCGATATTTTGACCCATGGCGCGATCGCCCCCCCGAGGAAAGGCTGTTACAGCAAAAAGATACGTCCCATCCTGCTGGGGATTGCGCACAGGAGCAACCTCAACCCGCAAGTACGACCCCGCTGGCACAGGGGGATCAAAGGTCACTTTGAGCAGCGCTGAATGGCCATCAAAGGTCACCTCGCCCAAGGGAATCGGCTGGCGGGAGCGATCGCCGATAAACGCACGGGTACGTTGGGGCAAAAAATAAATCCTCTCAATGGCGGGCAGTTGCTGAATGTCAAGACGGGCAAGGGGTTCGCCTGCGGTGGTCGGTATCTGCACAATGAAGTTGTAGGTGGTATTCCTCAGCCACACTTGAGGATAGCGGGTATTAGCTTCAACAAAAATGGGCGGCTGATCAAAGGCCACCCGACCATCGGGAAACTCAACCCCTAGGATTTTAGGGGTCAAAGCGGCTATGCCAACAAGGGCGATCCCTAGGGGTCGTCGCATCCCTTATTTACCCCGCAAGGGGGGTTCTGTGCCGTGGGCGATCGCGCTACTACAGACCCAGTTTTCCGGTAGGCCGGGGTAACCGCGCCGCAACGCCTCTGGACAAATGGTATAGATCGTCAGTTGGCAATCAATCAGTTGCAGACCATACTTCTCCGTTTGCTTCAAGGCGTGCTTGAGAATGGAGTCATTATCAAACTCGGTCGTGCGGTTGCATTGCACACACACCATGTGGTGATGGTGGTGCGGAGACATTGTATTGAGTTCGTAGTGCTTGTGTCCCTCGGCAAGCTCCAACTCCCGCAGAATACCCATCCGTGACATCAACTTCACTGTGCGATAAACGGTGGATAAACTAATGGAGTGCCCCTGTTTGCGCAACTCATGGTGGAGGTCTTCAGCGCTCAGGTGGTTGCCCTTAGGCAGATTCTGGAAAATATTGAGAATGGTTTCTCGCTGTGGCGTCAACCGCCAGCCCTTCTCATTCAGTTCTGCCTTTAAGGCTGCTGCTGTATAAAGTGGCATAGGAGATTCGCTAGATCGGCCGATATTTGGTTTGCATGATAGCCGACAACAAGTGTCATTTGCAACAACTACAGCTTATTGATAATAATTACAATGGTTTTACTGAACTTTCTGCAAATGAGTTGCAACACCCAAGCCCGATCTAAGCAATCATCAATCGGTTGAATCGTCTAGAACCAATCCTTAATTTGTTTGCCGTTGCGGCTTGGGTCGCTGGAACTTCGACATTGGAGTAAAGTCTTCGACGGGCACATCCTTGAGTGCCTGACTCATGAAATCCCGCCAAATGGGTGCCATAAAGCCCCCCCCCGTTGCTCCCTGCCCCAAAGGCGCATAGTTGTCATTCCCTGCCCAAACAGCCGCTGAGAGTTGCGGCACATAACCGACAAACCAAATATCCCGCTCAGAAGAGGTGGTGCCTGTTTTCCCTGCGGCGGGGCGGCCAATGTTGGCTGCTGTCCCTGTCCCACTGGTGATCACACTCTGCAGCGTATTGTTTAGGGCGGCGGCGGCCCAAGGATCAAGCACGAGTTTGGGGCGCGGTGTGTGATCCAAGAGCAAATTGCCACTATTATCCGTCACTTGAATAATCGTTGTGGTGGGGGATTGCCAGCCATTATTGGCAAATGTGGCATAGGCAGCAGCCATTTCCAAGGGCGTCAGATCCACAGCCCCCAGAGGTAGGGAAACCACGGGAAGCATCGGACTGGTAATGCCAAGGGTACGACAAATTTCAATGACGCGCTCAATGCCCACCTCTTGGCCAAGAACAATAGCGGGAATATTGCGGGACATGGCTAAAGCCATGCGCATGGACATCCCACCCATAAAGGAGCCATCGTAATTTCGCGGCACATACCACCCACTGCCATCGCGATACCTGACGGGTGAGTCGTTAATTCCAGAATCGGGAGTATATTTGCCACTGGCATAGGCAGCATAAAAGACAAAGGGCTTAAAGGCAGACCCCGGCTGACGCATCGCTTGGGTAGCGCGATTAAACTGACTGCGGTTGTAGTCCACACCGCCCACAAGGGCTTTGACATAGTGCGTTCGTGGATCTACCGCCGCCAAAGCCAACTGATCCGCGCGCACACCACTGCCCCGGAGGGTTTGATAGCCGCGTTGGATTGCCTCTTCGGCCATTTTTTGCACTTTGACATCAAGGCTACTTTGTACCCGCATTCCCCCACGGATGACCGCTTCACGACCAAATTGGCGGGTCAACTCCTGGAACACAGCATCCGTAATCCAAGGGCTACGACTGCGCTGGAAGGAGGTAATTTCCCCCAACTTGATGGGTTCTTGGGCAGCCGCCGCCCCCTCTTGGGGGGTAATCCAATCCAATTCCACCATCCGATCCAGCACCAATTGCTGCCGTTCTTTGGCGAGGTCAAAATCCACAAAGGGGCTATAGGCCTCGGGCGCTTGAATAATCCCAGCCATCATGGCGGCCTCGGCAAGCGTGAGATCAGCGGCATTTTTTTTGAAGTAGCTTTGGGCTGCGGTTTGTACGCCGTAGGTATTGTGGCCCCAATAGACCTGATTGAGGTACATCTCCAAAATTTCATCTTTGCTGAAGAGCTGCTCGAGGCGCATGGCCAGAACGGCCTCAGCCACTTTACGGCTGATGGAACGATCTTGAGACAAAAAGAGATTTTTCACCAATTGCATCGTCAGGGTAGAGCCACCCTGTACGGTACGCCCAGACGTGAGGTTGACCATCAAGGCACGGGAAACACCAATGGGATTAATACCACGATGCTGGTAGAAGCTACTGTCTTCGATCGCCATCACAGCCAGCTTCAAATTGGGCGAAATTTCGTTAAGGGGAACGACTTCGCGGTTTTCTTCATCGTGAAGGCTCACAAGGAGTGTGCCCTTGGCATCGTAAATGTGCGTCGTTTCACTGGGAATGTAGCCCCGCAGCGATCGCACATCTGGCAGATTCCGAAAGCTAATCGCCAAGCCCAGCAGCCCGCCGCCGATAGCCGCACAACCAAAGGTCATCCCGACAAGGAAGGTACGGTTAGCAATTTGTAGTACCCCACACCAGAAGTTTTCATCTTGGGAGCGAGTTTGGGAGGGGTTTTTGCCAAGGGTAGTGGTGGACACGACAGTCGCTTCCTCACGCCAATTATTTTTTGCTTCGTATATGATTTTTTTATTGGGATAAAAGTAGGGGATGGCAAAATTGCCGCGCGATCGCAATTGATTGCTATCATAGCCATCCTAGACCAGAAAATGTCCTTGCCCAAATCCAATGCCCAATCCACTGCCCCATCAAGTGATGTCTTCAGATCTTGAGGCCACAATGGCACGGCTGCAGCGCGGTGTTGTCGAAACGTTTCCCCATGTCCCTGATTCCACCAAACCCGAAGAAAATCTCTGGGCCTATTTGCGGCAAACCCAGCGCCCGCTGCGAATTAAGTTTGGCATTGATCCTACGGGCAGTGAAATTCACCTCGGTCATAGCATTGTCCTGCGCAAGTTACGCCAGTTTCAGGATGCGGGTCACTGTGCCGTGCTGATTATTGGTGACTTTACGGCTCAAATTGGCGATCCCACAGGGAAGTCGGAGGTGCGCAAACAACTCACCCCTGAGGAGGTGGCAGCCAATGTGCAAACCTACCTTGAGCAGGTGAAGCCCATTTTGGATTTTGAGACCCCCGGCCGCCTAGAAATTCGCTACAACTCGGAGTGGCTCGCCAAGCTGGATTTGCGGAAAATTCTCGAGCTACTGGGAACGATGACTGTCGGCCAAATGCTGGCCAAGGAGGGGTTTGCCGAACGCTACGCCAAGGAAACGCCCATTTTTCTCCATGAGTTTCTCTATCCATTGATGCAGGGCTATGATTCAGTGGTGGTGGCGGCAGATGTGGAATTGGGAGGGACGGATCAAAAGTTTAATATTGCCGTGGGGCGCGATTTACAGCGTCACTTTCGCTTGCCAACGGTGCAGTTTGGCCTGCTGATGCCAATCCTAGTGGGCACCGATGGGGTACAGAAAATGTCCAAGTCCCTTGGCAACTATGTGGCGCTTACGGAGTCGGCAGCCAGTATGTACTCCAAGCTCGAAAAAATTCCCGATGCCTTGGTGAACCAATACATTGAGTTGCTCACGGATTTGCCCTTGGAGAGTTTACCCACCAATCCCCGCGATCGCCAGAAGGCCTTAGCCCTAGAAGTCGTGAGTCAATATCATGGGCGCGATCTCGCCCTGCAAACCCAAGCGGAACTAGCGGCGATTGTCACCCAGGGGCAAACGGCACAGGCGGGATCGATTCCAGAGTATTCTCTGGGGGAGTTTCAGTTTCCTGTGAAGCTGACCTATGTACTCAGTCACACCAAGCTCTGCCCCAGTAGCAGCGAAGCACGGCGGCAAATCCAAGGGGGTGGCGTCCGCCTCAACAGTGAGAAAATTACTGATGTGGACTTTACCCTCACTGCCCCTGAACCCTATGTCAACCAAGTGCTGCAAGTGGGCAAGAAAAAATTCCTGCGTTTTGTGCCCTAGGGGTTTTTTCGCCTTCTCTGCCAAGATTCATTCAAGATAGAGATAGAGCGTTCAGGAAAGCTAGCAGATGAGTGAGTAGGCCTTTCAAGCCCAGGTACTCAGTGAGTTGCAAGCGTTGCGCACAGATGGGGAGAAGCTGCAAACAGATGTCACTAATCTTCAGACCGACCTACACCAGCTCCAAAGTGATATGAGGGAGTTGGCCACTCAGGTAAAAAATCAAGAGTACAAGCTTGAGGTCTATCAGCGGAAAACCGATGCTATGGTACGGATAGTAACAACGATTATTATTGCGGCAGCATCGGTGGGGGTTCTGTCGAGTCTTTCGCCGGCGATTACGGCACTGGTGAGCGCGATCGCCCACCGAGGGAATTAACTACAACGATGACCCTAGGGCTAGTGCCACGATTCGTTAAAATCTTCTTATTTGTTGGCTTGATGCTCTTGAGTACCAGTTTGGCTGTGATTTTTGCCCTGCACACGGTAGAAGGACTCGGTAGTAGTGTGACCAAAACAGTTTTAGATAATGGCCTCACGGTGCTGATTAAAGAGATTCCCACAGCACCCGTCGTGAGTTTACAGGTGTGGTATCGCGTGGGTTCTCGCCATGAACCCAAGGGAGAAAATGGGATTGCTCACCAACTGGAGCATTTGATGTTTAAGGGCACCAAAAGCCGTCCCGTACAGTTTGGTCAGTTGTTTTATGCCCTTGGCAGTTCTTCCAATGCCTTTACTAGCTACGACATGACCGCCTACCACCACACGGTGCGCGCTGACCAACTGGAACCACTGCTGATCCTTGAAGCCGATCGCCTGCGCAATACCCTGATGACCCCCGATGCCCTTGAGAGTGAAAAGCGGGTGGTGATCTCGGAGCTGCAAGGCTATGAAAATAGTCCTGAATATCGCCTCAGTCGTGCAGTGATGGCAGCCCTCTATCCCCATCATCCCTACGGTTTACCAGTGGGGGGAACGGCCAGGGATGTGGAGCAATTTACACTGCCAGAGGTGAAGCGCTTTTATCACCAGTACTATCGCCCCGATAATGCGGTTGTGGTCATCGCTGGCGATGTCCGTCCCCCAAGGGCACTGGAACTGGTCAAGAAAACCTTTGGGCAGATTCCTCAGCCAACCGACCCCTTCAAGTCTCCCTCCTTGCCGCCGCCAACGGCAGGTCAAGCCCAGCGAATTCGCCTCAGGGAACCGGGAAGTGCGCCGCTTTTACAGATTTTGGTACCCATTCCAGCCATAACCCATCCAGATCAGGCGGCCTTGGATGTGCTGGATATGCTCCTCAGTGGCGGACGCAGTTCGTACCTGTATCAGGAATTGATGGAAACGGGTCAAGCCAGTTCGGCGTACTCCTATGTGGCAGCGTTACAGGCGGGGGGCTGGTTTGAAATAGGGGCGATCGCGGCCCCGGAGCAATCCCTTGAGACGATTGAGCAAACCATCGGCCAGATTCTCAACCAACTCGCGCAGTGTCCCCTCACCGCAGGTGAATTGCAACGTGCCAAACAACAGCTTAAGGCCAATTTTATTCTCCGCAATCGCGACATTGATGCCCAAGCTAGTCAGCTGGCCAACGATGAAATCCTAACGGGAGATTACCGCTTTAGCGATCGCCACCTTGCGGCCATTGAAAAAGTCACAGCTGCGGATGTTCAACGAGTTGTGCAAGCCTACTTTGGGCGCGATCGCTGGATTGTGGGGGAATTTATTCCCAGTGAATTTGCCGATGTCGAGCTTTCAGGTCGGCCAAGTGCCCAAACCACCGCCCATAATCTTGTGGGTGAGCCAGTGGATCCGCAAACCATTGCCGCCTATTTACCCCAAGGGAGTGGGCAGGCTGCCCCTGAGGTCAACAAAAATAGGGTGGAAACCTTTACCCTGAAAAATGGCCTGCGGGTGCTCTTACTGGTGGATCGCAGTACACCAACGATTACGCTGGCGGGGCGCATTGACGCAGGAACAGCCTACGATCTGCTGACGCAACCGGGGGTTGCCAACCTCACTGCTGCCAATCTTCTCAATGGCACGCGGCGCAAAAATGCCCTGACGCTGGCACAAACCCTTGAGGATCGCGGCATTAGCTTAGAATTCAGTGCCTTCCGCGATGGAGTGGATATTGAGGGCTATGCCTTAGCCAGTGAACTGCCCACTTTGTTGCAAACCCTTGGTGAAGTCCTTCAAGAAGCCACCTTCCCAGAACCAGAGGTCAAGCTTAGCCAACAACGCTATCTCACGGCTTTGAATCTTGAGGCTGATGATCCTGTGCGCTGGGGACGCCGTGTCCTGCAACAAACCCTCTATCCCGCTCATCATCCCCTGCATCCCTTTGCCACGCCTGAATCTGTACAGGCGATTCAACGCCAAGACCTGTTGAACTTCTACGGTACCGCCTATACGCCAGATCACACGATTTTGACCCTTGTGGGAGATTTTGACGCGGTGGAGGTGCGATCGCGCCTCAATGAAATTTTCGGCTCATGGCAGCCCGAAACGGACCCCCTTGCCCTAACCTTTCCTGCGGTTTCGCCCCCTGAGCAAACCCTCTTTAAGAATGCGGTGATTGCCGGTAAAAGCCAAGCGATTACCTATCTAGGGGCGCCGGGGATCGATCGCCGCGATCCTCGCTTTTACGCAGCGATGCTGATGAATCACATCCTAGGGGGAGACACGCTGGCCAGTCGCTTGGGCACAGAGATTCGCGATCGCCAAGGCTTGACCTACGGCATCCATAGCTTCTTTAGTGCCAGTTGTCAGGCAGGGCCTTTTATTATCCAACTGCAAACGGCTCCCGAAGATACCGCCAAGGCGATTCAAGCCACGCTGCAACTCCTGCGGGAGGCGCGCCGCCAAGGATTCACTGCCGCCGAACTCGATGCGGCCAAGCGCAGCCTCAGCAATACCTACATTGTGGAGTTAGCGAACGTGGATGTGGTGGCACGGACGCTGTTGGGAAATGCCAGTGTGGGCCTACCGCCAGAGGAATTGCAACAGTTTAGCGATCGCCTGAAGACCGTCACATTGGATCAGGTGAATCAAGCGCTGCGAGACCTCATTGATCCAGACCACCTCGTGATTGTCACTGCCGGTCCAACCGTTTCCTTTAGCCCCTAAGACGATGGCCAGCCTCAGCTTAAGACTCTATCAACTGGAACAGTGGGCCAACCAATGGGTGACGGGTCAACTCAGTGATCTGACTGTGTTCAGTGTCGGTATTGTCTTTCTCGCGGGACTCCTCACCAGTCTGACGCCCTGTACCCTCTCTATGCTGCCGATTACGGTTGGTTATATTGCTGGCTACGCCACAAAGCAAAATGGCTCCATCGTCCGTCAATCCCTTTGGTTTGCGCTGGGTCTTGCCAGCACCTTAACGGTTCTCGGCATGGTAGCTGCCGTTGCGGGACGGATCTACGGTCAAGTGGGCTGGGGGTTGACGATTATTGTGAGTGTTGTGGCGATTCTCATGGGCTTAAACCTGCTCAATGCCCTACCGTTGACATTTCCCCGCAATCGCTTCTTAGAGGAATTACCGGATCGCGTCCCTGCGGGCCTACAGGCCTATACCCTGGGGGCAACCTTTGGCTTGGTGGCAGCACCCTGTAGTACCCCTGTCTTGGCAACACTCTTGGCGTGGGTAGCAACAAGCCAAAAGCTCCTGGTGGGGGCAGGTTTGCTCTTGGCCTACACCACGGGTTATGTTGTGCCCTTGATCCTGGTGGGTACCTTTAGTGGTGCCTTGCAAAAGTTGCTTGCCCTGCGGCAGTGGTCGAGTTGGATCACACCCTTGAGTGGCGTGCTACTCATTGCCTTTGGGGTCATTGCTTTGGCCATTCGGCTCTAGCGATCGATTGTCTTCGGATTTTCCGTATTAGTCGCAGAGCAGTTTCGAAGAAGGTGCTGTGCTGGGATTCTTTCCCAGTCGAATCAATGGAAACGCTTTGGAAACCCTTAAGCGTGGGGACGAATTAGAACAATGGGGGTCTGCTCATCGGCATTGCCTGCAGGATTTTTCTTCAGGGCAGCGGTCAGTAATTGGCTAGAGACTCCCTTGCTGGCAGCGAGAACTTTGACGGCACCTAAATCATTGACATCCACAATGGCGATGCCCAAGCCCGTTTTTGCGGCAAGGTCATCTACAACGGCTTGGGGGTTGGCAGGTCCCATAACAATAAATTGATCGTAGGGGGGCAGGGTACCTGTCACATCGTCAATGAGGCGGGCTTGTTCCCCAGCCAATTGATAAAAGCCCCCTTTGTGGCCAAATACTTTGGCGATCGCCCCCCCCAAAAAGGCCAAGAGTACCCGTAGCTCGCCCACTTCCTCAACCAAGGCTTGCATGCCACAGGCCGTTGCCAAACTGGAAGTCGGTAAGAAGAACTGGCACACCCGCGTTGCTACCCAGCCAGGGCGCAGTTGGGCGGGATCTTTGAGGCGGCCTTGAATAATGGCAATGGGGGTTTCGCCAATGGCGACAATATCGCCTGCTTGGGCATGGGGCATGACGTAGCGATTGAGTACCTCTAGGGGAATATCCAAGGGCGTCAGTAAATGGGTGCGAATGGGGAGTACCTGACACCCTTCCGCCTGTCGCCACACACCCGTATCTCCCTTGGCCGGAAACTTCAGCGGGATAAATTCATGGTGGGTTTTCAGGAAGCGACCATGGGGGCCATAGGCAATGTAGTGAATCTTGACCCAAGCGGCCTTGACCTCGCTCACGCCAATTCCCTGCAAATCCACACAAATTTCGACATTCGTTTGCTTTGTGGACTTGACGATATAGGCAAACCAATAGCCATCGGCACGGGGGGGACACTCTGGCTCTGGGTGGCGGGGGATGACCTGCACATCCGTGTGGATCATATCGACACGGCCATCGGACAATAGCACCACCTCTGCGCGTAAGTCTGGCACCATCACCTCAAGGCCACGGTGGGGGTTGCTCAGTCCCAATAGCCCGACAAAACGGTAGTGGGTGGGCTCATAGATTTCCAGATTCCAAGTGGCGCGGATCACTTCAAGGGGATGGGCTGGCCGCTGGCGATACCGTCCTTCCAAACCAATCACTACCAAAAGGGCTAGTAATCCTAAGGCGGCTGCCCCTATGCCAATAACTGTTGCAATCATGGCGTGTCCTATACCACTGCATTTCCCGTATTCGCTAGATTACAGTCAGTTAGGCATTTTTGGAGTGACTGGACTTTGGAGTGGCAAGAGGTTCGCGGCAGTTGGCTGTGCCTTCCCCAGCGTCCCTTGGGGTGGATTCACTTTCTGGGGGGAGCTTTTGTGGCAGCGGCACCGCAATTGACCTATCGGCGCTTGTTGGAGCACCTAGCGGAGGCTGGCTATGGCATTATTGCCACGCCCTTTGTGAATAACTTTGATCATGGGGCGATCGCCCTCGATGTGCTGAATAAACTCGACTATGCCCTTGATTGGTTAATCTATTGCCGAGGCTACCCGTCGGCATTGCCCATTTATGGCCTAGGCCACAGTATGGGCTGTAAGCTCCACCTGCTGATCAATAGTCTCTACGATGGCGATCGCGCCGGCAATATCTTCATGGCCTTCAACAACTACCCCGCCAGTCAATCCATTCCTTGGATGGAAAACCTTGCCCCTGTGGGTGTCGAATTCAGTCCCAGCCCGACAGAGACCGAAAAACTGATTCAAGAGCGCTATCCTGTGCGCCGTAATCTCTTGATCCGTTTCCAAGAGGACGATATTGACCAAACGGCCCGCCTGCGCAGTCTCCTCAGAGCCAAATTTGGCGATATGGTCACTGCCTTAAAGCTACCGGGGAATCACCTCACCCCCCTCAGCCAAGGGCTCAAGTGGCAAGTCGGCGCAGAATTTTCTCCCCTAGATGCCATCGGCCAGTGGATCAAGCAAAGTCTCTTTCCCGAAATGCACATTCTTGAGGAGTGTCTGTTGGAGTGGCTCAATCCCTTGGGCACTGCCCGCCGTTCCCGCCCGTAGCGTGGCATAATCACCTAAGGAACCCTTGATGAAGAAAGAACTTTGCCCGTGACTGTTGCCCCCTCTGCTGCCCTCAGTGCCGCCGCTCGCCCCGATCCCCGTGGTCGCTTTGGTCGCTTTGGTGGCAAGTATGTTCCCGAAACGCTGATGCCCGCCCTCAGTGAACTCGAGGCGGCCTTTGCCCACTACCGCCAAGACCCCGACTTTCAAGCTGAATTGCAGCAACTTCTCCAAGACTATGTGGGTCGTCCTAGTCCCCTCTACTTTGCCGAGCGCCTCAGCGCCCACTATGCCCATGATCAAGCCCAACCCCAGATCTATCTGAAACGGGAAGACCTCAACCATACGGGTGCCCACAAAATCAACAACGCCCTCGGGCAAGTCCTCCTTGCCAAACGCATGGGCAAGCAGCGCATTATTGCTGAAACGGGTGCCGGCCAGCATGGGGTAGCGACAGCAACAGTGTGTGCCCGCTTTGGTCTCCAATGTGTGATTTACATGGGGGTGCAGGATATGGAGCGGCAGCGGTTAAACGTGTTGCGGATGCGTCTATTGGGAGCAGAAGTGGCGCCCGTCAGTGCCGGTACAGGAACCCTGAAAGATGCCACCTCCGAAGCGATTCGCGATTGGGTCACGAATGTTGAAACCACCCATTACATCTTGGGTTCAGTGGCGGGGCCCCATCCCTACCCAATGCTAGTGCGGGAATTCCATGCCGTCATTGGGGCGGAAACACGGCGCCAGTGCCTTGAGAAATGGGGCGGGCTGCCCGATATTCTGCTCGCCTGTGTTGGCGGCGGCTCCAATGCCATGGGGCTCTTCCACGAATTTGTTGAGGAACTGCAGGTGCGCTTAATTGGTGTTGAGGCTGCGGGTCAAGGGGTGGACACGGGTCATCATGCTGCCACCCTCACCAAAGGGGAAGTGGGGGTACTCCACGGCGCCATGAGCTATCTATTGCAGGATGCCGATGGTCAGGTGGTTGAGGCCCACTCCATCAGTGCCGGTTTAGACTATCCAGGCGTGGGGCCAGAGCATAGCTACCTCAAGGACATTGGTCGGGCAGAATACTACAGTGTCACCGATGCTGAGGCCGTGGCTGCCTGTGTGCGCTTAGCTCAGTTGGAGGGGATTCTGCCTGCCCTCGAAACTGCCCATGCCTTGGCCTATCTGGAAACGCTATGCCCACAATTGAGGGGGCAGCCGCACATTGTCATTAATTGTTCAGGACGCGGCGATAAGGATGTGGAAACGATTGGCCGCTATTTTGAGGCACAGCAAACCCCCTGACCTAGAACTCCGCATTCCCCGGCGTACGGGGAAAGGGAATGACATCACGGATATTGTCCATCCCTGTCATAAACTGCACCAGCCGCTCAAATCCTAAACCAAAGCCGGCATGGGGGACACTGCCATAACGGCGCAAATCCAAGTACCACCAGTAGGGGGCAGGGTCTAGGCCTTGGGTCAGAATTCGCTCCTGCAAGACGTCAAAGCGCTCTTCGCGCTGGGAGCCACCAATGATCTCGCCAATCTTGGGTGCAAGGACATCCATTGCTGCTACGGTTTTGCCATCTTCATTGAGGCGCATATAGAAGGCTTTGATGGCAGCGGGATAATCATAGACAATCACGGGGCGCTGGCAGTATTCCTCAGCAAGGTAGCGCTCATGCTCCGATTGCAGGTCTAGCCCCCAAGCCACCGGAAATTCAAAGGCGCGGCCACTCTTTTCAAGGACTTGAATGGCTTCAGTGTAACTGAGGCGGGCAAAGGGTTGGCTGGCCATCTGTTCGGCAGTCGCCATGACGCTATGATCAATCCGCTCCTGAAAGAAGGCCATATCCTCTGGGCAGTGGTCAAGGACATAGCGAAAGACAAACTGCAAAAAGGTCTCCGCCAGTTCCATATCTCCCATCAGGTCACAGAAAGCCATTTCTGGCTCCACCATCCAAAACTCGGCAAGGTGACGGGAGGTATTGGAGTTTTCGGCGCGGAATGTGGGACCAAAGGTATAGACATTGGTAAAGGCTGTGGCCATAATTTCTGCCTCCAATTGGCCACTGACGGTGAGGTAGGCACGACGACCAAAAAAGTCTTGACTGAAGTCAATATTCCCCTCTGAGGTGAAATCCAGTGTGGTGACGGTAAAGAGTTCCCCAGCCCCTTCGCAGTCACTGGCGGTAATGATCGGGGTGTGTACCCAGAGGAATCCCCGCTCCTGAAAGAACTGGTGAATGGCAGTGGCACAGGCATTGCGCACTCGCATCACCGCGCCTAGGGTATTGGTTCGCGGTCGTAGATGACCAATGGTGCGTAGAAACTCAAAGCTGTGGCGTTTCTTTTGCAGGGGATAGGTTTCTGGATCGGCTCCGCCCCAGAGGTGAATCTGCTGGGCATGGAGTTCAATGGTTTGGTTTTTGCCGGGGGAACGCACCAGTTCGCCACTGAATTCTGCGGCAGCCCCTGTGGTCAGGTCTTTAATGGCTGGTGTGGCTGCTGCCACGGTGTTGGGAATGACCACCTGCAACCCGGCTAGGGTTGAACCATCGTTGACGTTGACAAACGTACATTCCTTGAGTTCGCGTTTGGTGCGCACCCAGCCCTTGACGGTGACGCGATCGCCCACTTGACCTTGATGAAGAATGTCCTTAATCCGCTGCTGCATGGATCTCGTTCCTATAACTGCACAATAGTTACCCCCCGGCCACCCTCTTCAGGAGGCGCAAGGTGATAGCTTTGAACGCTGGGGTGCTGATCTAAAAATTGATGCACAAACTGGCGGAGGGCGCCACTGCCGTGGCCGTGGATAATCCAAACCGTTCCCTGCTGGCGGTTGAGAAATTCCTCTAGGAGAGGTTCCGCCTCGTGGGTACGCTTGCCCCGCAGATCGAGGGTACGGCTCTCTGTGCGAATGGCGGGTGCTGGGGTGCGAGAAGTCGGTGGGGGGGGGCCGGGCTTGGGTTTAGACGGTGTGTGTACCGGTTCCCCTTTGAGGGACTCTACGGCGTGGGGCGGCACAGTAAATTTCACGGAACCCACTTGGACGACAATATCTCCCTGCTGGCTGACACTGAGGACTTCACCCACCTGTTGCCATTGGGGCAAACGAACGCGATCGCCCGGTTGAGGAATAAAGCCAGCGGGCGGGGGGGGTGGTAAATAAGTTTTCTCAATCTGATGCAGCGCCGTTTGGGCAGCTTGCACCTGCTCGGGACTGTTGGCGCGTTGCAGTTGAGCAATGACTTTGGCAATTTCCTGCTGTGCCCTACTGAGAGCCGTGCGTACCTCTTCTTCCAATTGTTGACGAAGTTGCTGCTGGCGTTGTCGCAGTTCCTGGGCTTTGGTGGCAATTTCTTGGTAGAGGGCTTCAGTATCGCGAAGCAGGGTTGCCGCTGCAGTGGTTTTCGACTCCTGCACTTGGCGTTGTGCCACTAGCCCGCTAATCATCTCATTGACACTGTTGCTATCGCCGCTCAAAAAGGCCTTGGCACCTTCAACAATACTGGGGTGTAGCCCCAACCGCTGGGCGATCGCTAACGCATTGGATTGTCCCGGAATGCCCCACAGCAGCCGATAGGTGGGCGCTAGGGTCTCCTCATCAAACTCAACGGAGGCATTTTCAAAGCGGCTATCCTGATACTTGAGAGCCTTGAGTTCGCCATAGTGAGTGGTGGCAAAGGTGAGACTGGCGCGCTCTGCCAGATAGCGCAACAGGGCGATCGCCAAGGCTGTACCTTCACTGGGATCGGTGCCTGCCCCCACTTCATCGAGAAGCACCAGTGTATTGCCGCCTGCAACCTCCAGTTCCGTGAGAATATCGCGAATATTGCAGATATGACTGGAAAACGTGGACAGGTTTTGGGTGAGGGATTGCTCATCACCAATGTCTGCCCAAATGCCCGTAAACCAAGGCAACTCTGCGGGCGCTGCCGCCGCCACATACAACCCCGCCTTGGCCATGAGGGCAGCTAATCCCACTGTTTTCAGTGTTGCTGTTTTCCCCCCCGTGTTCGGGCCGGTAAGGGTCACCACCTTCGTGGCGGGCTGCACTTCAATGTCAATGGGAATAACCTTTTGTCCCTGTTCATAGTGCTCCTGCCACACCAAGAGGGGATGGCGCAAGGCCTTCAGGTGCAGCCGCGTATCACTGACAAATTGGGGTGGGTTTCCCTGCAACCAGAGACTATAGTGGGCACGGGCAACTGCCATATCGAGGGTGGTCAGCACATCGAGCAGATACCACAAATCATCACTAATTGCGGCCAACTGATCCGAGAGGGCTTGGCAAATGGCGCGTTCGGCCTCAGCCTCCTGATGGGCGAGTTGTTGCAGGCGGTTTTGCAGGTCAATGGTTTCCTGTGGCTCAATGTAGAGCGTGGCACCACTGGCGGAGAGATCGTGGACAATCCCCGGCATCTGGTCTTTGTGGGTGGCTTTGACTGCCAACACATAGCGATCGCGCCGTTGGGTGACCACCGCCTCTTGAATGGCACTTGCTCGCTGCTGAAGAAGTTGCTGAAGTTGCTGCTGGATTTGGGCGCGACACTGCCGTTGCTGCTGACGAATCTGAGCCAATTCTGGACTCGCGCGATCGCTGACTTGTCCCTGATCGGTAATGCAGCGGTAAATCTCTTGAGTCACCTCAGGATAGGTACGAACCCCGCCCACCAGTTGTTGGAGTTCATTGAGTTGCTCGTGTTCCTCAATTTGACGCCGCTGTTGCCGCGCGGCACTCAACAGGTGGGCGATCGCCAGCAATTCCGTGCCTTGTAAACAGCCCTGATGATCCAGTCGCTCAAGGGCAGGTTCAATATCCGTCACTTGGCTAAAATCTAAGCGCCCTTGGTGCACCGTTTCTAGAGCAATCACCTCTGCGGTTTGCGCCAACAGCACCTGACTAGCCGCTTGGGTACTCCCTAGGATGTCTCCCCCTTGAAGCTGACGCATCCCCCGCTTTGTCGAAGCAAACGTTGCCAACTGCTGACATAGACGCGGCCACTCCAACCGCCCTAGGGACTTATCGAGCGCACTGATTTGTGACGTTGTAACAACCAATGTTCGCCATCTGCTGAAAACACTACTTCCACTGACTGTAGCACTGCTCATTCATCCGTGCAGCGGTTCTAGAGGACAATTCCGTATCCACGGCATCTTGCAGTTTCAGGAGGGTACTGGTGAGGGCTTCAGGATTGAAGTAGGTCCACTTAATGGCTTTGGCGATCGTTTGCAATCGCTCGGTAATACTCGTGAGATCGCCAAACATATTTTCGCGGGGCAAACCTGCAAAGAGGGCCATCGCGCCCTGATTGACCGACCACCTGCACTCCGATTCATGGACACGGGTACGCATGCCACTGAGGAGAATGATATTCATTTCTGGATAGCGCTGGCGATACTGGCGACAAAAATCGTAGGGATTGATTTTTGGCATCCCCAAATCCAAGAGCAATAGGCTGATTTTGCAGTTGAGGGACTCCAGATGGGCAATGATTTTTTCTAACTCAAAGTGGGAAGTTGCCCAAACCGTCGAAATGCCTTGGGAGTTCAATAATTCCCGCCACATCTCCCCTTGGGTACGCGAAGAGTGGGCCATCAACACCGTGACTTGACCCTTGCTCTCATGGGAATGATTGGTGTAGGGGTGAGGACTCGGCACATCCCGCAGGTCAATGTATTCTAATTCTGACTCACCAATGGAAATGCAATCGCCGTGTTTGAGGATATGGGGCGCGTGGATACGGTGATTACCGATAAATGTCCCGTTCATGCTTTTGAGGTCGGTCAAACAATAGCGATGATCCGCCTGACGCTCAATGCGAATGTGATGCCGCGAACACCAGCGATCGGGTAGGACAATATCACAGTCTTTACTTCGGCCAATTTGCCAAGCGGGTAACTGATCCAACACAATTGAACGTTGCATGTAAACTGAGTGCAATAATAATCGTGGTGTGGGTGCCGCTAGAATCAGCTCACTGGGACGCATGAACCCCCGCTGCTGTTCACCAGAGCGAGTTGGCGATTGTAGGTGGGGGACATAGGTGTCGGGGCGATTGGCCGAAGCATCCATAGGAGCAGCTAAAGAAACACTAAATTCAGTTGATTATTATGCTGTTTATCCTAGCGTTGCTGAGCAGCAAGGAACCATCTTCATCTTAATGTCAATAGAATGGCAGTAGTACCCCTACAGGTTGCTAAAGCGTACTCGTTATGAGTATGATTGATTAAGACAGGACAGCTCAATGACTGTCAAAGGAGACCGCTATGAGTGCAACAACAACGCTGAAAGAGCAAGTGCTGACCACGCTGAAACGGGAACAGGCCAATGCAGTGGTCATGTATTTGAACTACAAAAAGTACCATTGGTTAACCTACGGCCCTTTGTTTCGGGATTTACACCTGCTCTTTGAAGAACAGGGGTCAGAGGTTTTTGCGATGATTGATGAACTGGCTGAGCGTAGCCTCATGCTGGATGGTCAACCCGTGGCAGACCCAGCAGACTACCTAAAAGTGGCAACGGTAACTCCCTCCAGTGGCCAACTCACGGTCAAGCAAATGATCGAGGAAGCGATCGCCAACCATGCGCTGATCATTACTGAGATGCACCAAGATGCCGAAATCGCCACTGAGGCTGGTGATATTGGTACCGCTGATCTCTACACCCGCTTAGTGCAAACTCACCAAAAACATCGCTGGTTCCTCAAGGAGTTTTTGGCCAAAGGCGATGGCTTGGTGAACTAGCACCCCTCCCTAGGGGGTTGAGCCTCTAGTTGCGAATCCCCCCATTGTAGTTAACAGTGGTGCGTCCGTCAGGCGCCACGGTGACCACTGTTTCAATGGTGGGCAGCGGCTGTGGAACTCCATTCTTGACCTGGTAGCCCAAAATACGAAATGTGTAGGAGCCATCTGCGTTGCGGACGTAGGGTGCTTGGCGTACAGGTCCGTACATCAAGGCCTCAGCGCGATAGCGAGTCAATCCCCCATTGACTCGTTCTGCGGCCTGGCGAGCATAGTTTCGAGCACGAACTAACTCAGCAATATTAGGCACTTCAGAACTGGTTCCTTGGGCTAGGGTGCTAGTAATAGGCAAAAAAACGGTGCTCACAAGGAAGATCCCGCCTAGCGTGGCCATCCTTCCTCTAGCTGCTGATTGCCAGCGGCTGCTTCCCATACTCCAGTTTCCTAAGCGCACATTAACTCAATTATGCTACTGAATGAGTGGGAAAAATTTGATCTAACAATATACAATAACAGCATCTGTTAAGATTTTAGATATTTTGTTAAGCTTACTCAAACTGTTTGCCAAGCTGCCGTCGGAGGTATTGAGGGCAGGCTACCATAGTAGCAGATAGGGTGTTAGCATTGCTGAGATCTAGGATTAAAGAGCGTCAGTAACACCACACCTTATCCGTATTGATTGAGTGGGTTTTCTAGAAGGAGTTACTTTATGGCGATTAATGCAGCAAAACTGCAAGCAACATTACAAAAGTTTGTTGCTGATGTC
>NZ_DVEH01000051.1 GCF_015295825.1 Thermosynechococcus sp. M98_K2018_005 | reverse complement strand
CCTCAATTTTCTGCCACTGAGAGGCCAGATCACCACTTTCAGAAATTCAGCCATCTGCGCTATAATCAGAGAACTACGCGGATGTGGCGGAATTGGTATACGCGCACGTTTGAGGGGCGTGTGGCTTTGCCTTGCGAGTTCGAGTCTCGCCATCCGCATTGCCGCTATGGATGAATAAAGAAGGCGATCGCCAGCACGAGGTAGGTGATCATCAGCAGGACACCCTCTAACCAATTTGTGCGGCCATCATTGCTAATGGAGTTGGTGATGGCAACCGCAGCCACAACGGCCAACAGTTCAAAGGGATTGAAGCTCAGGTTCATCTCCGGTTGACCCAAGAACCAGCCCACCAGCACAAGCACCGGCGCCACAAAAAGGATAATCTGCAAGCTAGATCCAATCGCCACCGCCACTGCCCCTTCCATACGATTATTGAGGGCAAACTTGATACAGGTGATGAACTCAACCACACTGCTGAACACGGGAATGAGAAATACGCCTGTAAATAACTGAGTCAGTCCCATTTCGCTAATGCTGTCCTGCAAACTATCCACGAGGGTGTCGGAAACAAAGACCAGCAAAATCGTACCCACCAGCAGAATGGCAACGGGCACCTTGAGATGGACGGCAGGGGAGGGTTCCTGACCAGCGATCGTCTCATCCATTAAGTAGAGGTGGCGATGGGTTTTCATGGAAAAGAGCAACATCAGACTGTAAAAAATCAGCAGCAAAATCGCCGACCCGTAGGAAAAGCGATCAATCAAGTGAAGCTGCACACTGGGGGCCACCGCCTGAATCGCCGTTGGGGTCATCAGCACAATCACAGATAGGGTGAGGGCAGAGGCATTAATGCGGGCAACAGGTGCCGAGAACTGCTGCTCTGGAAATCGGATGCCCCCAACAACAATGGCCAGCCCTAATCCCAAAAGCAAATTGGCAATAATGGCACCGCTGAGACTGGCTTTCACCACCTCTGCAAGACCCTGACGCAGGGCGACAATAGCGATAATCATCTCAGTGACATTGCCGAAGGTGGCATTCAAGAGTCCCCCAAGGGCAGGGCCAATGACTTCGGCGATCGCCTCTGTGGAGTTGGAAATCCAAGCCGCAAGAGGAATAATGGCGAGACCACTGAGGATAAAGCTCACCATTGGCGGCATTTTGACGATAAAGTTAAGGAGGGCAAGGGGCACAAAAATCAGTAAGCCCAGCAGAATTTTTTCCTGTGTTGTCATGGATCGATGCCCTTGAGCGAATCATCAATTGACTGTCTCCACCTCTCGGGAATTCGCTACTACGGCTATACGGGGGCCCTACCAGAGGAACAAATTCTCGGCCAGTGGTTTGAGATTGATATTAAGCTCTGGTTTGATATGGCACAAGCGGCGACCAGCGATCGCCTGGAGGATACCCTTGACTATCGCCCCCTTTTGCAGGCCATTGAGCAGCTCATGCGGCAGCAGCGCTTTCAGTTAATCGAGACCCTTGCGGCAGCAATTCTGAACCTTTGCCTTGCCCCTGCCCAAGTGCAGCGAGCGGCGGTACGCGTAACCAAACTTGCCCCGCCAGTGCCCAACTTTACGGGTCAAATTAGTGTTGAAATGGTGCGCTCCCATGCCAAATCGCCTTAGCCAGTGCCAAAGTCTTTACCTGCGCAAGCACGCCGAAAACCCCATTGACTGGTGGCCGTGGTGTGATGAGGCCCTTGCCAAAGCGGCTGCCGAGGATCGGGTGATTTTTCTCTCGATTGGCTACTCCAGTTGCCACTGGTGCACGGTGATGGAGGGGGAAGCCTTCTCGAATCTGGAGATTGCCGCCTATCTCAATGCCTATTTCCTGCCAATTAAGGTGGATCGTGAGGAGCGACCCGATATTGACAGCATCTATATGCAGGCCTTGCAATTGATGACGGGTCAAGGGGGCTGGCCGCTAAATATCTTTCTCACCCCTCAGGATCGCCGTCCCTTTTATGGCGGTACCTACTTTCCTGTGCAACCGCGCTATGGCCGTCCGGGGTTTTTGCAGGTGTTGCAGGCGGTGCGTCGCTTCTATGACCAAGAAAAGGACAAGCTTGCTGCCCAACAGGCCACCCTCTGGCAATATCTCGCTCCCCCCGCTGAGATGGGAGAAGCCGTCCCCCTGACTGCAGAACTCCTGAGGGCAGGGATTCGCCAAGTGACGCCGATTTTGCGCGATCGCCCCCAAGGCACCTGCTTCCCCATGATGCCCTACGCCCAAATGCTCCTACAGGGGCTGGCTTTCAGTCCCAATCCCCCAGAACTGTTGCACCTGTGTCGGCTGCGGGGACACAACCTCTTGCAGGGGGGTATCTATGACCATGTTGGCGGTGGTTGGCATCGCTACACCGTGGATCCTCAATGGACAGTGCCCCACTTTGAAAAAATGCTTTACGACAATGGCCAAATTGTGACCTATTTAGCGCGGCTGTGGCAGCAGGGCGATCGCTCCCCCCAGATTCCCGCTGCAATTGCCCAAACAATTCAATGGCTCGATCGCGAAATGACCGCCCCTGAGGGGTACTTCTATGCGGCGCAGGATGCCGATAGCTTTGTCAGTCCCAATGATCCTGAACCCGAGGAGGGTGCCTTTTATTGCTGGCAATATACAGAGCTAGAGCAGACCTTAAGCCCAACGGAATTGGCACAACTGCAAGCCCACTTTGACATCTCTCCCAGTGGCAACTTCGAGGGCAAGATTGTACTCAAGCAAGTGCGTCCCCCAGAGAATCCTGAAGTGCTAGTGCCGATGCTGCGCAAACTCTTTGGGCGCCGCTATGGTGCCGATACGCCCGTGGATCAGCCCTTTCCCGTGGCCACCGATAATGCAACTGCAAAAGGGCGGGCTTGGCCGGCACGGATTCCCCCCGTCACTGATACAAAAATGATTTTGGCTTGGAATAGCCTGATGATCACTGGCTTAGCCACGGCAGCCCAAGGTTGGAGAGAGCGCACCTACTGGCAGCGAGCGGCTAAAGCGGCGCAATGGCTCCACGAGCATCAATATCAAGAAGGCAAACTTTACCGCCTCAACTATGGGGGTACCGTGGCCGAAGTGGCACAGGCCGAGGATTATGCCTACTGGATTCAAGCCCTGCTTGCCCTGCATCAAGCCAGCTTAGCAGTGGGGGAGGCGGCGCAGCCGTGGTTGGCGTTGGCTACTCAGTATCAAGCCCTCTTTGATCAGGAATTGGCGGCAATAGAGGGGGGCTACTACAATGCACCAGAGCGAGCCGATTTGATTGTGCGCCAGCGGGAAGGTCTCGATAATGCTACACCTTCTGCTAATGGGGTAGCGATCGCCAACTTGGTGCAACTTTTCTTGCTCACGGAGAATCCCGCTTATCTCGAACAGGCGGAAAAGGGGCTGCGTTTCTTTAGTCCGCTCATGCAATCCTCACCCCAGAGTTGCCCAAGCCTTTTGGCGGCCTTGCAGTGGTATCTGCGTCCTGTCTGTGTCCAAGTGCGCCCTGATCAGGTGACAACCCTGTGGGATCGCTACTTGGCAACGGCTGTCCTCAAAGTTCGCGATGACCTCGAGCCAGTCGCCCTTATCTGTGAAGGCTTGCGCTGCCGTGAACCGGCACTGACCCCTGCCCAACTGCAACAACAATTGGATAATCTTTATGGCTGAAGCCTTGCGTCGTACCCCCCTCTATCCGCTGCATCAAGGAGCACGGTTTACCCCCTTTGGTGAGTGGGAGATGCCCCTGCAGTACAGCAGCATTTTGCAAGAACACCAAGCGGTGCGGCAGCGGGTAGGGATGTTTGATATTTCCCACATGGGCAAGTTTCTGCTGCGCGGCTCTGAGGCTATCGCGGCACTGCAAGAACGGGTCCCCACCAATCTCAGTCGTCTCCAGCCCGGCCAAGCAAAATACACCGTTCTCCTCAATGAGGCCGGGGGCATTGTCGATGATGTCATTCTCTACGTTGATGATGGCCAAATCCGCTGTATTGTGAATGCGGCCACTACTGCCAAGGACTGGGCATGGTTTCAGACGTATTTACCCACCCGTATTGAGCTTATTGATGAGTCAGCAACGCAGGTGCTGATTGCTCTCCAAGGCCCTGCCGCGACAGCGACCTTAGCTCCCCTGTGCGATCGCCCCCTAGATGACATCAAGGCCTATCGCCATGCTCAAGTGAACCTACTGGGACAGCCCGCTTGGATAGCCCGCACCGGCTACACGGGCGAAGAGGGTTGGGAAATTCTTGTCACACCAGAACTGGGGCAACAGTTGTGGCAAACTCTGCTGGCGGCAGGTGTTACTCCCTGTGGCTTGGGGGCGCGGGATACCCTGCGCTTGGAGGCGGCCATGCTCCTTTACGGCCAAGACATGGATGAGCAAACCACCCCTCTAGAAGCGGGTCTCGATTGGCTGGTTGATTGGCAAAAGCCCAATTTTGTGGGTCGTGCTGCCCTCTGGGCGCAAAAGCAGCAGGGGATTGGGCGGCAATTGGTGGGTTTAGAACTCGTGGGCAAAGGCATTGCTCGCCACGGCTATCGCATCTATGCGGGAGCACAGGCCGTCGGGGAAGTCACCAGTGGTACCTTATCTCCCACCTTGGGGAAGGCGATCGCCCTTGGCTATGTCTTTCCAGAATTTGCCCACATCGGTCGTGAACTGGAAGTACAGGTGCGCGATCGCCAAGTCCCAGCAGTGGTGGTTCCTCGGCCCTTCTATCGCCGCCCTCGGTAGCCGCTGCAATTCCGCTAAAATTTGATCCATCAGGGGTGACACGCAACGAATGCTGGAAACCTGCCCTCGCTGTTCTGCCCGTCTAGGCAAGCCACTGTCTTCTGGCCGCCAAGTGTGTAGTGCCTGCGGCTGGAGTACGGTGGTCATTGAGCGATCGCCCCCACCACCGCCCGCAGGATTACCCCTGCTTTTGCGTCAGATCGGGCGGTTGATCAAGCGTTTTTTCCAGTATTTGGGGGGGCAACTGCAACTACTGTGGCGATCGCTGACCGCTCGTTCTCAGCAGCAACAACCTCGGCGCAACCTATGGGAAAGCCTCGTCACCAAGCTCAAACACCTCGAGGAAAAAATTCCCAGCGGTGATCCCAGCAAGGAGTGGCTAACTCCTGAGGAGGCCTTTCAACTCTTGGGCGGAAACCCAGATAACCCCGACTCGAAGGTGAGTACCCTCGATGGCAAACGGCGGATTGGCTTATCGGCCTTTCGGCGACTGGTGAATACCGCAGAATATGCAGATTTTGGCTTTCAATACTCTAGCGATCGCCACCTCAAAAATTTACCCTATTTGCGCCGTCTGCCTCGCCAACCCTAGGGCGATCGCAGGCCGACAATGATCTGCCACTCCAGTTCAGTGACGGGTTGTACTGAAAGACGGCAGCCTTTTTGCAACAGCAGCATCCCCTCTAGGCCAGGTGTTTGCCGCAGTTCTGGAAGTGTAATTGGCGGCAAAAAATCGCGGCGGTACTGAATATCCACCATGAACCAGCGGGGATTGTCAGGCGTGCTTTTGGGGTCAAAGTAGCGACTGTCGGGGTTCCAAGCAAAGTGATCGGGATAGGCAGGCTTGACGACTGCGGCAATGCCCATGATTGCTGGTGGGTTGGCATGACTGTGGTAAAAGAGGACGCGATCGCCCACCTGCATGTGATCGCGGATAAAATTGCGCGCTTGGTAGTTGCGTACCCCTTCCCAACAAGTTGTCTGTTGTGGCGCTGCCTGCAAATCCTGCCAAGAAAAAACGCTTGGCTCCGACTTCAGTAACCAAATCCCTGCCATCAAAGATTTCGCAATGGTTAAGTTGAGAGGTCTGCCGTGCCCAAACTACAGCGTAGCAAATCCGCCACTGTCGCGCAGTAGGGAGTGAGCCCCAAGGTTTGAGGATTTAGCACTGTTTCATAGGTGAAGTTGCGGTAGTTCAAGCAAAAATAATCCCACGGCGACATCTGCACTCGAAATACCCACACAAAGAAGTTGATCACTGGCAGTGTCAAGGGCACTTGCCCATAAATGGGAAGCTTTGCAGCAGCACACAACTGGGCCAACATCTCGTTAACAGTAATTGGCGGGTTACCCAGCGCTACCCGACGCGGTACCGGATACTCAGGATGCTGCAACAGGTAGAGAACCACTTGGGCAATGTCGCGGGCATGGACAAAGTGAAAACTGGCATCAGCGCGGAAAAAGCGAGCCAACCACAACCACTTGAGAACTTCGCGCATCCCCTCAGTGATGAACGAGGGACGCTTACCATCAGGTCCACCGCCAAACACCATTGTTGGAAACAGTTCAATCACGCGATCGCCCACAGGCAATTGCTCAATAGCATGGAGACACTCGTACTTGGAGCGAATATAATCCGTTCCCAAAGTACCTGCTTCCGGCAGTGGTTCCATCCGATGATTGAGGATACTTGCCGTTGAAAAATAAAAGACCCGCTGGCAGCGTTGCGGATCCAGTTGCTTGAGGAGATGGCAAGTTTGCTCGTAGTTGATGGCAAAGACTGTCTTTCCCCCCCAAGCAGTTGCCGTTAGGATCGCAATATCGAGGGTGGGCAGTAGCGGTTCCAAGGGGGTCAAATCCATTAGATCCGCCTGAATCACGTTCACCCCGGCTCTTTGGTGAGGATCAATCTGCAACCGTGCTGGATCCCGCACCAGCAAAAAGAGTTCGTGCTCCGTCTCTTGGATCAGCGCCTCAGCGATGTACTGGCCAATGCAACCACTGGCACCCGTGATCAAGATGCGCATGAGCCGAGGGACTTCACCAGATCAAAGAGAAAACCCACATTCTCCTCAGGGGTTCCTTGGAGAACACCGTGACCAAGGTTAAAGATATATTTACCCTTGCGACCTGCCTCGATAATCGCTAGCGCCCGTTCCTTGAGCACGGGCTGGGGGGCAAAGAGTGTGACGGGGTCTAAATTCCCCTGAAGACCAACACTGGCGGGAAACTGTTGGCGAATGGTACCGATGTCCACTGTCCAATCAAGGCTGACAATATCTGCTCCGGTTGCTGCCATGCGATCGACCACTGCGGCACTGCCATTGATATAGAGGATGATTGGCACATCGGAATAGGCGGCTTTGACCTGCTGAACCACCTGCTTTTGGTAGGGGAAGGCAAAGGTATCGTAGTCCTGACGACTGAGTTGACCTGCCCACGAATCAAACAGTTGTACCACTTGGGCACCACAGTCAATTTGATAGCAGAGGTAGTCGGCAATGGCAGTGGCCAAATGGTTTAAGAACTTGTGGAGTAACTCTGGCTCACGGTAGGCCATGGTTTTGATTTCAATGTAGTCCTTGGAGCTTTTGCCCTCAATGGCATAGGCGGCAAGTGTCCAAGGGGCACCGGCAAATCCCAGCACCGTGGCGCGATCGCCCACCTCTTGGCGCAGCGTCGAGAGAATCGGACGAATAAAAGGACAGGCCGCTTCCGGTTCCAAGGGATGGAGTTGTTGCACCTGCTCAAGGGTGCGGATGGGTGGATCAATGATCGGCCCTTTACTCTCGACAATGTCAAAGGGAATGCCAATCCCCGGCAGGGGCGTGAGAATATCCGAAAAGAGAATCACACCGTCTGGGGCAAAGGCACGAAAGGGTTGGAGCGAAATTTCAATAGCCAGCTCAGGAATTTCCGATCGCTCACGAAACGAGGGATAGCGATCGCGCAGGTCACGATAGACCTTCATGTAGCGTCCAGCTTGCCGCATCAACCAAATGGGGGGACGCTCAACGCTTTCACCACGGGCAGCACGTAGGAGTAAAGGGGTGGTCATCCTAAAATGTGTAATTCCAATCGTTTTCAATGGCTCTGGAAAACCCGCTCAGCAAGCCCTATTGAAGTCAGGTGTTGCCTGCGATTCACAGAGTTTAACCCTACAATCATACCCTAGGGGGCGATCGCTCCCACACCTCAGAAGAGAATTCCCTTGCTTTACCAGGCGCGGAGCTGAAACTGCGGGTCGTTGAGAATCGCCACGCCATCCCCCGACTGTGCCAACGCAAATAGACCCTGCCGATAGGCATAGCGAGCCACCTCAGGCGGCACAATCATCCCCGCCACGGCTCCCAAGAGTTTTGTACCCCGATACTGATGAGCCAAACAGCGAAATTTGGCAATCCGCTCTAGGTGTTCATCGACATCACTTTGGCTGAGCTTGGTTTTCACCTCAACGAGAACTACTTCATCAGTATTAACGACCATACAGATCGATCAATTTCTAGGCTCTCGTTCCCATCTTGGAGGATCACATCGCTGTAGAATCCCCAACTCTGAAATAAGCGCAGCACGGCTGGACGTACCTGCCATTCCACAAATTCCCCAAGACGGTTGCCCAGTTTGCCAATCTGTTGGTTGAGTTGTCGTGCTTCTTCTCGCAGTAACCGTTCAGTCTCCTGAAAACGACGCTCAGTTTCTTGAAATCGGCGTTCTGTTTCCTTTTGAACTTCCAGTGGTTCCCCCAATACCCCCCAAACATCTTCAGGGGTGTATGCTTGTGTCATTGATTTAATTGATGAGTCCTGACAGACTGGGGTATTTCCTATACGAGCATACCCTAGGGGATAGAACTGATGAATGATCAACTACTCGAACAATTTATCAACCTCATCCGCCAACAAACGGGGATCAGCATTCGTGTACAGGATAAACCATACTTGGTGCGCAAGCTGATAAGTCGCTGCCGCGCTCTTGGATATCAGGATCCTAGCCAATATCTGGCTTTGCTAGCTAATTCCTATTCTTCCAACTGTCAGCAGGAATGGCAGCACCTTGCGGATTTGATTACCACTGGTGAAAGCTATTTTTTTCGAGATCAAGGTCAGATGACCGTCTTGCGGGAGTGCCTCTTACCAGATTTAATCGCTCGTCATCAGCAGGATCGCACATTGCAGATTTTAAGTGCAGGATGCTCCACAGGAGAGGAGGCCTATTCCCTAGCTATTTTACTGAAAGAACTGCTTCCTGATGCTACAGGATGGCAAATCAGGGTTGTTGGCTATGATCTCAGTCAAGGGGCGATCGCTAAGGCAAAAGCAGGGGTCTATGGTCGCTGGTCGTTTCGGGGGCTAGATTCCAGCCTGCAAAAGCGTTATTTCCAAGCTACTGGTCAGGGATGGGAAGTTGTGCCTTCCCTACGTGAATGGGTACGCTTTCGCTGTCTGAATTTACTAGCACCCACAGAGTATGATTTGCTTCCTGCGAGTGTTGATCTCATCGTCTGCCGTAATGTATTTATTTATTTTGACAGTGGAGCTATTCAGCAGATTTTACAGACATTTATTTCACTGCTGCGCCCTCAGGGTTATCTACTGACAGGACATACGGAACTTCAGGGACAAGAGGTTAGTCCTCTCCAAGTCATTAGTTTTCCCGAATCCGTTGTCTATCAGTTGGGCAATGGTACCTCTGGGAGTCCCGTACCTCCAACACCACCACTGACCCTCCAACAGGAAACCCAGATCGCGTTTAGTGAACGTAACTATAACAATACCCTTGCTCTAGCACAGCAGGGGCAGCGATCCCAACCACAGAACGAAGACTATTTATTGCTCATGGCACAGATTCACGCTGATCAGGGTCGCTATACCCAAGCGATCGCCCTCAGCCAGCAAATTCTCTCCCTAAATCCTGAAAATATTACAGCCCTCTTTCTCCTTGCCCACCTTGCGGAGGAACAACAGGATAAAATCGCTGCTAAAGAATATTTGCGACGGATTATCTTTCTGAGTCCCAATACAGTAGCAGCCTATGTTGAACTGATTGAACTCCACCTCAGTGAGCAAGAGTTTGATCCCATTCCCTCCCTGCTGGCAACTGCACAAATGCTCCTGCAAGATCGGTCTGGAGATGAAGTGATTCCATTACGCCAAGGGGTGACTGTGGCGATGCTTCGCCATTACTTGGCTCAAATTGCTGCTAAAGCCATTCAGTAAAGTTAAGTTGAATACATTAATTTATGCTGAAGTATTGGTAACGTCGGAGGCGGTTGGTGCAATGTTAATGTCATGAGCTGCCAAACTTCGGCTTGAGACTGTAGAAAGGGATTCCGATGGTTGCGAGAACCAGGCAAGACGAAAGCACTGCGAAGTTGAAGCGCCGCTACCTGGTGAAGAACTGGGCGGAATACGACCGGGCGTTGGTCAATCGTGGCAACCTGACGATCTGGTTCGGCGAGGGCGAATGGAAAGTGCACCAACACGGCGTTGGCAAGCGCCGCACCTGGCGCAAGATTCACCTGGCGGTCGATGCCGCCGCCAGGGACATCATGGGTATCGAGGTGACCACCGCTGACTGGCATGACAGCGAAGTGCTCCCCGACCTGCTGGCGCAGGTGGAAGGTGGAATTGCCCAAGTCTCTGCCGATGGTGCCTACGACACCGAAGGGGCGCATGCCGCCATTGCCGAGCGGGGAGCCAAGGCGGCGATACCGCCCCGCGAGGGTGCGACATTTTGGGGAAACGACCCTCCGCGCGATGCCATCCTGGCCGAGATTGCGGCCAAGGGACGGGAAGCCTGGAAGGAGGAATCCGGCTATCGCCGTTGCAGCCTTGCCGAAAATGTGATGTATCGCCTCAAGCAACTGGGAGATCGTCTTTTCTTCTGCGAGTTTGACCGGCAGGTTGCGGAGAGCCACGTTCGCGCCGCCATCATCAACAGCCTCAGCAGTCTGTCCGTGCTGGGCAAATTGCGCCTGCGCTGCATGAATCAAAATGAAGAAAGGGGAGGTTCATGCCGAAAATCGTTGATTTACCTTCTTAGTATATAAGCTATGTCTAATAGTGTACCAACGCCTACCGAAAGGATAAATGATGAACGATAGTGATTACAATAAGAGATTATTCTCGAAGGGAATACGTAAAAAATTTCATATTGCTCGCTTTAAATGGTTGGGTGATATGGTGGCAAAGTATAAAATGGACACTAGTAAGGTTATTGAGCTCGGTTGCTTTGATGGTAGATCAATAGAATATCTAAATCCAAAGCCTTTAACATATGCTGGATATGATGCCAACTGGGAAAATGGTTTGGATATCGCAAAAGCCAAGTACTCAAGTAATAAGGAATTTGTATTTTACGAGTGCAACTCTCCCCATCAGTTTAATGAGAATGGAGAGTTGTATACGCTAGCAATTTCATTGGAAACACTTGAGCATATACCAGTTGAAGATCTTGACGACTATTTAAAAAAAATTTCGATATGTCTTAATGGATATTTTATAGTAACAGTTCCAAACGAAAAAGGTGTTCTATTTTTAATTAAGTATATATTGAAACGTTTTTTTTATGGTGGGCATGAAAATTATTCAATTTCTGAGCTTATAAATGCAACTTTAGGTCGAATGAAGTATGTTGAGAGGAATCAGCATAAGGGATTTGACTATGCTGCATTAAGGTCTCATTTAAAAAAATATTTCGAATTAATCGATGAACAGGGAATACCATTCTCTTATCTTCCCTTGTGGATGAATACGCAGGTGGGTTTTGTTTTAAAGTCATCCCATTCCCCACAACTCATGAAGCCTCCCTGTGAGCCTTCAAAACGAAGACTGTGAGACTATTTATTGCTCATGGCACAGATTCACGCTGATCAGGGTCGCTATACCCAAGCGATCGCCCTCAGCCAGCAAATTCTCTCCCTAAATCCTGAAAATATTACAGCCCTCTTTCTCCTTGCCCACCTTGCGGAGGAACAACAGGATAAAATCGCTGCTAAAGAATATTTGCGACGGATTATCTTTCTGAGTCCCAATACAGTAGCAGCCTATGTTGAACTGATTGAACTCCACCTCAGTGAGCAAGAGTTTGATCCCATTCCCTCCCTGCTGGCAACTGCACAAATGCTCCTGCAAGATCGGTCTGGAGATGAAGTGATTCCATTACGCCAAGGGGTGACTGTGGCGATGCTTCGCCATTACTTGGCTCAAATTGCTGCTAAAGCCATTCAGTGATGTCGCATCCCATTAGTTAGAACCAGATGGAACCCTATGCTACAGCGGTTTTTACTGTTTTCAGCTTGTTCAATTTTTCTAAAAAGAACTATATGCCCCTTGCATGAGGGCAGAAGTATGCTATAATCCCCGTATCATTTGTAAGGTTTTGATTCCAAAAGTCGAAAAATTAACAAAAAATAAAATTATTCGAATACATTATTTATCCTGAAGTATTGGCAAATACATTATTTATGCTGAAGTATTGGCAAATTAACTGAAGAATAGAAGCTTACTGTTGAATGTTCCTGCGATTCTTCAAAAGGGGGATTTATGCAAGCGTTTGGTGATTCTACCTACTGTTCTACTCAAACTTTAGCTGTCATCCTGCCACTGCCACAACTATTGCAAAGCTTAAAGGTACAGCGCTTTACAGGTGTGTTAAAAGTAGCAGCAAACATTCCAGAAACTCAACGCCACTTAGTCTATCGAGTTGGTTTTTATGAAGGAGGGTTGACCTTTGCCGCTTCCCGTCTCCCTAGTCCTGATGAACTGCTCCACCTGCTTGGAAAAGTTTTGAAAGTGGGCTTTATGGATACGTTAATGCAGTATGCCCATAGTCGTACAGCCGAGGCCTCCCATCGTGGTGTTTTAGAAGCTGTGGTCAATACACGGGCGTTGAGCTGGGAAGATATTGAGTCAGCAATGACAGAGCGCCTAACGGTACTTTTAGAACGACTGGCTCCCTATACCTGTACTGCTGAGCCTCAACCCGATACCGTTTGCGATCTTTGCTATGGTGACGATGGCCATGGGATTGATCCTGATCGGATTCTAGAGCGGATTGAGAGTCGTAAAGCCCTTTGGGAGCAACTCTATCCCACTATTCCTTCCCTAGAAGCGATTCCTCGCCTCCATGCAGGTGCTTTAGATACCATCCACCACAAGGACACGGTGCAGCACCTAAAAACTTGGGTCACTGGTGAGAGAACGATTGCTGATATTGCTGAGGGGTTGTACAAGGATTCTCTAGCGTTGGCATCCCTCTATGTTCACTGGGTTAATAATGGCCTTTTGGGATTTGTCACCACGGGGGACAGTCCTATTCAATTACCTGTTGTTTTGACGGTGGACGATAGTCCCATTGTGCAAGCAATGATTCGCCGGGCCTTGGGCGATCGCTACGAAGTCATTAGTGCCACTAGTGCCATTGATGCGCTGTCCCTGTTAAATAACCGCAATGTTTCCCTCATTCTTTTGGATGTGACCATGCCGGAAATTGATGGCTTCGAGTTTTGCCGCACCATCCGTAAAATTGAGAAATTTAAAGAAATTCCGGTAATCATGCTCACGGCTAAGGATGGTCTCATCGACCGTGCAAAGGGACATATGGCCGGTACCAATGCCTATCTCACTAAACCTGTGGATCGCGAGATACTCCTCAGCACAATTGAGAAGTTTATTTAGGGTGCCCTATGGACTATCTTCAACTGACGACCGCAGGGCTGAAGTGTCTGCTGCCCCTATCTATCGTTGAAGAAATTTTTAGTCTCCCAGAGTTGACGGTTATCCCAGAAGCCCCTAGCGATATTCTCGGGATACTCAATTTGCGGGGGGATCTCATTCCGGTCATGGATTTGGGTTGTCGTTTAGGGATTAGGCCGCCCCAATGCCGCGACACGGATGTTGTTATTTTGCTAAGGGCAGCGGGATTACCGATGGGCGTCCTTGTCAATCAGGTTCAGGATGTGGTTGCAGAGAGTGCAGTTGAACTGCGGCATGAGCCGGACTATGGCCACTTAAGCCCCCTTAACACTGCTTTTGTGGCTGGGTTAGCCCAAATGGGTGAGGAGTTGTTGATTGTTATCAATGTTGAGACCCTCATTCGTGCCCCAGCAGCAGTGGCAGCACTGACTTCAGAACTAACGCCAGCGGTTCTGGAGCGGCACACCAGTTATGATTTCTATGATTGCTATTGGCCAACAGCAACGCCAGCCCAGCGATCGCTCTTACGGCAGCGGCAACATCACCTCAGCCGCACCGCAGCAACCACAGAGCTTGCGGACGACACTCTAACTGTGGGTGTGTTTGAGTTGGGAAGAGAGCAATTTGCCCTTCCCTTGAACGAAATCCGCCAATTTGTTGAGGTTACTACGGTCGTCCCCATTCCCCATGCTCCAAAGTTGGTTGTGGGACATCTCCCCCTACAGGGTGAAGTGATTCCTGTCTTGGATATTCGTGAACCTCTAGGTTTGGAGCAATCGCCCATCCCCTTAAAAAAAGCAGTCGTTGTTCTTGTAGAGAGCACTACAATCGCTATTCTAATTGATGATCTGCGGGGGATTATCACCTACCGCTACCAACAAATCAGATTAAGTTCCTTTTTGGCCACTCATGATAGGGGTTGTATTGGTTCTATTATTGAAGGGGGGCAAGTGATTAAACTACTGAGTATTAGCCAGTTGCTTAGTAAAAGTTTTCAACTCAGTAACGCTGCTTAATCAGTGTCAATTGATGATTTACGATTGATTCTTATGATGTGAGGACTATTCATGCGTATTCGTTCTCAGCTTTACTCTTTGATGGGGGCCATCTCCTTTATGGCTCTGACGAGTTTAGGGATGATTCTCTTTAACCGTGCTGCCGAGGATGCAGTTGTTGTCAACGAAGCAGGCTTAGTACGGGGTGGCACTCAGCGAATTGTAAAATTGCGGCTTGCTGGGGCAAATATTGATGAACTGATTGCCCGCAACGATCGTCGTATCAACGCTCTCATCAATGGAGATGCAGAAATGGGGATTCCTCCCGCTCGAAATCCCAAGTTTCGCAACCTAATGCTAGAGGTGCAATCGAAATGGCAGCAATTGCGTGAACAGCTTCAGCAACCCAAAATTAACATTGCCCAACTCATTCAAGATAGTGAAGATTTTTTCAAACTAACTGATGATACCGTTAAGGTTGCCGAAGTCGCTGTCAAAGAATCCAATGATTTTATAAAAATCACTGAGATTGTGATTATTGCTCTGGAAGTTATTCTTGTTATTATTGTGCTGCTCACTATTAAGCGGATTATTTCGCTACTGTCACGATTATCTACGCAAATTGCTACTTCCTCTAACGAAACGGCTGCCGCTCTTGCTGAACAGGAAAAGGTTATTGCCCAACAAGCTGCTTCAGTGAATCAAACAACAACAACCATGGAAGAATTGGGTGCTTCTTCTCGTCAGTCGGCAGAGCAAGCGGAAGCCTCAGCTGCAGGAGCCAAGCAGGCCATGGAGTTGGCCACCTACGGTAAGGAAACTGTCGAGCAAACTGTTCAGGGTATTGAGGCCCTCAGGGGCAATGTCATGGCCATTGCTGAAAAGATTATGCAGTTGAGTGAGCAAACAACCCAAGTAACGGCGATTTCTGAACTGGTGGCTGACATTGCCAATCAGACGAATATCCTTGCACTGAATGCCGCAGTTGAGGCTGCCCGTGCCGGTGAGCACGGTAAGGGTTTTTCTGTGGTAGCCCAGGAAGTTCGCAAGCTTGCCGATCAAAGCAAAAAATCAGCGGAGAAAATCACCACACTGATCCGCGAGGTGCAGGCAGCGATGAATGGCACAGTGATGGTGACCGATGAAGGGATGAAAGCAACCAATGAATGTGCCAAGTTGGCACATGCCACCTCTGAGACGTTTGCAACGATCGCCAACGCGATTGATGCAGTGCACCTCAACAGTCAACAGATTGCTCTGAGTTCTAAACAGCAGGCCGTAGGGGTTCAACAGGCAATTTCGGCCATGAATGCAATTAACTTGGGAGCACAGGAAACCGCTACAAGCGTGTCCCAAATTAAGACGGCGACCCGGCAGTTGGTAGAAGCTGCAGAAACCTTGCAAAACTCGGTGTAGAGGCTATGTACATTGAAGATGATGAACTGCGATCGCTCTATCAAATTGCCAGTACGGAGCATTTACAGGCAATCGAGTCAGGACTACTGGCCCTTGAAGCGAATCCTCGTGACCTCTCTCCCCTAGAGGGGCTACTGCGGGAAGCCCACTCCCTTAAGGGAGATTCACGGATGTTGGGGGTAACGGACGCGGAAAGTTTGGTTCACCATCTAGAGGAAATCTTCAGCCGCTGGCGACAGGGGAGCCTCGCACCGAACGCTCAACTGTTTGAAGTGCTCTATCGCGGTCTCGATGCGGTCAAAAAAATTGCCCATGAAGCCGTGACGGGTGAGCCAGCCAATGTCAGTCCTTTCCATATTGCTGCTGAGTTAATGCAGTTTTTACATGGTGCATCTACGACAGAGACCCTAGAGGCCAGTTCCTCTCCAATTGCTGCCATAGATGATCTGGATGCGTTGATGGCTGCCACTGAGACGCTCCAAGAGACCCCACCAACACCGAGTACCAGTACAGATGAGGAACCGGGGGGTATTCCCGCCCCAGTCACAACTGACGATCGCTATTCCATTGACAGTGTGCGGGTGGACAGTCGCCGACTCGATGCCCTAATGACTGCTATCGGTGATTTGAGTGTCACCCAGCAACGAATTGCCCGACAGCAGGAACTAATTGCCGAAGTGTTCAGTTATTGGGAGCAAGTTCAAGCCCATACCCTTGCAAGCCAACGCTTGCTGCAAGCCCATCCCGAACTCTTAACACTGCGACAGCACTACGATCATCTGCGGCAACACCTCGACGCCCTTGGCAAATCCCTACAGCAATTGCAAAGCCGTGTTGATGTGGACAATGTCCACCTCACTGCCGTGGTCAATCGTTTGGAAAAGGACATTCAGGACCTGCAATTTCTACCGTTGGCCACCATCTTTAACCTGCTGCCTCGGGCAGTTCGCGATATTGCCAAACAGCAAAACAAACAGGTGAGATTAATTATTGAAGGGGCAGAGGTGGCTGTGGATCGCCGCATCCTTGAGGGAATGAAAGCACCCCTGACGCATCTTGTGCGCAATGCCCTTGATCATGGAATTGAGTCCCCGACTGAACGGCAACAGCAGGGAAAGCCTCCCGAAGGAACCTTAACCGTGCGTGGACGCACCCAAGGCAATGAGGTGGTGATTGAGGTCATTGATGATGGCCGTGGTCTGGATCAGACGGCAATCCGCGAAACAGCTCTAAAACGGGGACTCTACACAGCAGCAGAATTGGCAACCATGAGTCCCACGGAGATTGAGGCGCTCATTTTTGCCCCCGGCTTTTCAACACGCCAGCAGGTGAGTACCCTATCGGGTCGCGGGGTAGGACTGGATGTGGTGCGCGCTAATGTTGAGGAACTCAATGGCAGTATTCAGGTGACCTCCACCCCTGGTCAGGGCTGCTGTTTCCAAATCACGCTGCGAGCTAACCGCGCCACAATGCCGATCTTAACGGTGCGGCTGCAAGATGATTTCTATGGTTTGCCCATTGAGGCTGTGGCCACCACATTACTCCTGCGACAAGAGCAGTTATCCTTGGAAGCCAGTGAGCCAATACTATTGTGGGAGCAACACCCCGTTCCCATTAGCTGGTTGGCGGATTTGCTCGGACAAGAATCACTGCAACGGCACTCTCCCTACCCCTGTGTGATTCTGCATCAGGGCGATCGCTACCGGGGACTGATTGTGGATGAAATTGTTGATTTCCAAAACGTACAACTCAAGCCCCAGCACCCTCTGTTACAGCAACTTCCCTACCTCTTAGGAGTAACGCTACTGCATACTGGTGACCTGTGTCATCTGCTGCAGCCAACTGCATTAATGACGGCGGTTGATCGCCCCCGTACTAGTGTGACCCTTAAACCAGCTCCTAAGCCTAGGATACTCCTTGTCGAGGATTCTCTGCCCATTCGCACACAACTGCGGCGCATTCTGGAGCGGGCGGGTTATGAGGTTGTCACAGCCGTGGATGGTGCCGATGGTTTTCAGCAATTACGGACGGGTAAATTTCAAGCTGTGGTCTCCGATGTGGAAATGCCGCAACAAAATGGCATTGAAATGACCCAACGCATTCGTCAACTGCCAGAGTATCAAACACTACCCATTATCCTAGTGACTACCTTGGCGGGAGCCAGCGATCGCCAACGCGCCCTTGCCGCCGGTGCCAATGCCTACCTAACCAAGGGTAATTTTGATCAAAGTTTGCTGCTAGATACCCTAAAGGAACTAATTTATGAGCAAAATCAAAGTCGTTCTAATTGAAGACTCAGTGGTGGCTCTCGAAATTTTGCAGCGGCTGATTAACTCCTCCGAAGAAGTGGAGGTTGTCGGCACTGCCCTCGATGGCACCTCTGGCTTGCAGGTGATTGAGCGTACCCAACCCGATGTGATCTGCACTGATCTACAAATGCCGGGAATGGATGGTCTCGAATTTACTAAGGAGGTTATGAAACGCTTTCCCCGACCCGTTTTGGTTATTAGTAATGCCGTACAGCCGACGGATGTCGATAACATCTATAACCTGATGCAAGCCGGTGCCCTTGATTTCTTTCCCAAGCCCACCACCGGTTCAGCAACAGACTATGAACGCCTCAAAAGTACACTGATCACAAAAATTCGCGTTTTGGCCAGTAAAAAAGTTCATTAGACAACCCCTTGGGTTATCGTATTGGCTAAGTCTGTGGACAGCCTTGAATGCCAATTCGTGTTTTTTTGGTCGAAGATTCGCCCATTGCCCTCAATATTTTGCAGCAACTATTGCAGACCGCCCCTGATCTGGAAGTGGTGGGCACGGCAACCAATGGCAAAGCTGCCCTACTGAAGATTCCAGAATGTCAGCCCCACGTGGTCTGCACTGACCTCTACATGAAGGAGATGGATGGGTGTGAGTTTACCCGTCAGTTAATGGCACGCTATCCTCGTCCCATCTTGGTGATTAGCGTTGCTGTGGGGGAAGCTCAAACTGCCTTTGAACTACTGCAAGCAGGTGCGACAGATGTCTTTCCTAAGCCCAGCAGTGGTCTGATGGCAGATTATAACCGCAGTGAACTCATCAATAAAATCCGCGTGCTGGCTGGCGTCAAGGTCTTTACCCGCCCCTTGCGAGCGACACCCACAGTACCGACGGCATCCGCCCCCCCTCCACCCAAGGTAGCATCCCCGCAGCGGCTAGCGATTGTCGGTATTGGCGCTTCGACAGGGGGGCCCCAAGCCATTGCCAAGGTCTTGCAGCCGTTGCCAGCTCATTTCCCAGTTCCAATTGTTTGTACACAACACATTAGTCTGGGGTTCCTCAATGGTTTGGTATCGTGGCTATCCCAAGAGACTAAGTTGCGAGTAACGGTGGCAATGGCAGGCGAGATGCCTCAGCCCGGTGTGGTTTATTTTGCACCCGATCGCCACAATTTAGAGATTGATCGCCGAGGTAAATTTTACCTAACCCCAGCGGATCCCCATGAGCGTCATTGCCCTTCTGTGAATGTGATGTTTCGGTCTTTGGCGGCCTACTATGGAGAGGCTGTGGTGGGTGTGCTCTTAACAGGCATGGGAGATGATGGCGCAGTAGGAATGCGGGCGATCGCCAGTGTAGGCGGCATTACCATTGCCCAAGATGAGGCGACTAGTGTTATTTTTGGCATGCCAAAGGAGGCCATTGCCCTTGGCGTCGTGCAGTATGTGCTACCCATTGACCGTATGGGGGTCTTTTTGCAGGAGTTAGTGACTTCCCCCGCCTAATCAACGGGAGAGATTGGGGTAAATCCGCAGCCGCCGATTCGGCTCTTCGCCAAAGCTACAGGAGGTCAACTGGTAGTGCTCAATCAACTCGTGTTGCATTCGCCGAATGTTGGCGGATCGCGGGAGTAGCTCCACCGCTTGCCCCTTGGGAATCACAATTTCCTCAACCGCTAGGCGTGCCTCCTCAAGGGCTTCCAATTCGTCATCGCTCCCCGTCGGACTAAAGAGGGAGAGATCTGCTGGCTCTGCTGGACTGGGGTCTTCAATGCCAAGCAAATGCCGTAGTCCTCGCACAATTTGCGCCATACTATTTGTCTTAATGGCATGGATGGGTAGATGGTGAATATGGGCAAGGTGCCGCAGCTTGCTTTCCCCCTTGAGATGGGAGCGGAGCGTCAAAATCACATCCGCTTGATCAATGTCCTTAGTGACAATAATGGGTAGGTTGAGAGTGCGAATTGCTTGCTCTAAGTGATGGCGGCTGACGGCATAGGGAAAGACATGGAGGGGAAGTTCTTCGCCATTCGGCCCGACCGTGGGGGCATCCAATGTGGCTTCGAGCAGTTGGGCAAAATTCGCCCGCAGGGGTTCTTTGTTGGCATCAACGACGGGTAGCATCTGGCCACTCTCACGCCAAGAGGGACGCTGAGGCACAGATTTGACCTCCGATCGCTGGGGAGTAGGTTCAGGACGACTAATCACCACTGAGCCATCGGCAGCAACACTGCGAATTTCAGGTGATGGTTGGCGACCCCGCAGCAGGAGATCCACACTGGCGGCCACATCGAGATGCACAACCCAGCGATCGCGCTCCAGCATTTCCACAGCTATTTGAAAAGTGGGTGGGGCTTTGCGTTCAAGAACACTCTTTTGGGTGCCCCGCCGCCGCGCTTCTTCATCCCCAAGAGTGACCGATTGAATGCCTCCCACCAAATCCGCGAGGGTCGGGTTTTTCATCAGGTTCTCAATTTGGTTGCCGTGGGCCGTACCAATCAGTTGTACGCCTCGCTCAGCAATGGTGCGTGCTGCTAGTGCCTCTAGTTCTGTGCCAATCTCATCAATGACAATCACTTGGGGCATGTGGTTTTCCACCGCCTCAATCATCACCTGATGCTGCAGTTCCGGGCGTGCCACCTGCATTCGTCGTGCCTTGCCAATCGCGGGATGGGGAATATCACCGTCGCCTGCAATTTCATTGGAGGTGTCAATAATCACTACCCGTTTGTGCAACTCATCGGCCAAGACGCGGGCAATTTCCCGTAGTGCCGTTGTTTTACCAACACCGGGGCGACCTAAAAGCAAAATAGACTGGCCACTTTCGACCAAGTCGCGAATCATACCAATCGTGCCAAAGACGGCTCGCCCCACCCGGCAGGTCAAGCCAATAATTGTTCCTTGGCGATTGCGCAGGGCACTAATGCGGTGCAGCGTACGCTCAATGCCGGCGCGATTGTCACCACTAAACTCGCCCACCCGATCCACGGCATATTGCAACATCTCACGGTTGACGGGAGTCTCGGCAAGGTATTGCGTGCTGTGGATAAACCGCGCTTCCGGCAATCGCCCCAAATCCAGAACAATTTCTAAGAGTTCTTCCCGCTGCGGATGATCGGTGAGGCACTGTCCAAGGGGCGGCGGTAGGATGGCCAATAATTGATCGAGATCGTCAGTGACTTGGCGTTGTCCAGCAGTCAATTCAACCATAGGGTACAGAGGGTAACGGGACAGATTTCAAAGAAGACACAAGGGTAGCTGCTTCAGCAACAGCCGCTGCAAGGACGGCAGGAACAGTTTGCCAGGGTTGGTCGGCGATCGCGTGGAAAGGAGCAAGGCGTTTGCGAGCATAACTACCATAGGCAACACCAGCAATTCCCTGTGGATCTAGCAATCCCATTGCCCTGAGTTTAGCAACCGTATGACCATTTGTGCCGCCCGCCAACTGCACAAATCCGGGTAAATTTGCCTCTAAAATGGCTTGACCCAATTGAATGGTGGCTCGCGTTGCGCCATCACCAATATCGCCACTCATGGGACGACCATCCGCCTGCCAAATGAGGGCGCATTCCAAAGGTTGAATCTGCTCATTGATCCAGCGCAAATAGTCAATTCCCCCCTCTCCTTGGGGACAACTGATGGCCAGCACCTGTAAATAGCGCACCCAAGGGCGAACTCGCTGCCAAAGCTCGTGAAAGGCACTGTAGCGTTGGGGTTGAGTATGAATTTCGAGGGCTTGAATCGTGCCAGCGCTAATCAGGGGCGTGATCTGCTCAAAGACTGCGGGTTGCTCATCAGTGCTAATCAAACCTAAGGGGCAGAGGGGTAAACAGCGGCCACAACCATAACAGCGATCGCGGATCACCCCCTGCACCTGTTCATTAAAATGAATCGCCGCAGCAGGACAAATGCGTTCACAGGGGCGATCGCAGGCAGGCGGACAGCGACTCGGATCAAACGTGGCCTTACGAAAATGGGGGTCAGCCCCATCATTAATACTCACCATCAGCAGGGGGCGAGTTGCGCCGAGACTTGTGGCAACCGTCAAAGCGTCATTAGCCGCGTAAATCACCGCAGGGTCGGCGGCCACATCAATACAATCAGCCCCTGCCAGTGCATAGGCTAACGTCAAGTTATAAATTTGGGCAACATCTTGGAAACTGGCACCGTTAATGAGTTTGAACCAACGATGTGCCGCTAAAGCCGCTAGGGGGGCAGCAAAATCAACCATATATATATTTTATTTTATGCGTTTTCAGGATTCAGCGTTGTGGTGACTCATGATCCGTTGTAGGGCTTGGAGGCCTTTTTTAATCTGGCGAGAGACTGTGACCGCACTCAGACCCAAGAGTTCAGCGGTTTCTTTTTGACTCAAATCGTACAAAAAGACAAATTCCAGAATCTGACAGGTGCGGGCTTCTAGTTTTTGCAGACACTGCTGCAAATGAATGCGATCTTCTTGGGCGAGTTGAAAACTTTGGTACCGTTGATCGGGCACGATGTCACCGAGGGAAACGGCCTCTTCCTCACCCTCAAAGGTGGGGGCATCTAGGCTGACAGGGGTGGTGTGGTAGTTAGCAAATTTTGCCGCTTGCCATTCTTCAAGGGGGACCTCGAGGGCTTGGGCAATTTCGCTATCAGTGGGGGGGCGATGCAGTTGTTGGCGGAGTTCTTGAATCACCCGCTTTCCTTGGCTTTGCAAGGTTTGCCAACGGCGGGGGACGCGAATTTGGGGACTTTTATCCCGCAGGTAGTGTTGAATCTCACCGCGAATGTAGGGAATGGCAAAGGAACTAAAGGCCACTCCCTTACTGGAATCAAAGCGTTCAATGGCGTGAATGAGGCCAAGGGTGCCCACTTGCATGAGATCGTCAAAGCTTTCTTGGGTGCACTGTACCCAGCGATGGGCTTCCTTGCGTACCAGTCCCATGTTCAACTCGACAAGGCGATTCCGCAATTCGGGTACAGGGTTGTCTTGGTATGCCCGCAACAGCGAGAGGGTGAAATGCTTGAGGTCAGTATTGGCTGTCGTGCTGAACATAGAACACACAGTACCTTAAATCCCCCATGGCTTCAAAATGAGCACATCCTACGGTCTTCTTTGGTTATCGAACGAACAACTTCAATAGACAACTGAACTAGATATAAACTGCGGCTATGAAGTCGCCTATTCTTACGATTCCACACCTAGTATGGCAGGGCATCTGTATTTTCCCTGTGATCTCAACCACAGATGAGGTTAAATTGTGCTAAGTGTTGTTCCTTAGGGTCGCAGACTACCGAGGGCGATCGCGCCCCACAATGCAGTTCCCAAGCCAATGCGATACCAGATAAAGACCCAAGTGGAATGGCGTTGTAGGAATCGCAGCAGCCAAGTGATCGCCAGATAGGAAAAAACCATACTCGAGAGCGTGGCAATCACAAGAGGAATAAACAGCGTTCCCTGATCAAAAACATCTTTGGCTTGGACAAGGGTGGCGATCGTCAGTGTGGGAATGCCCAACAAAAAAGAAAAGCGCGCCGCTGTTTGCCGCTCCAGCCCTAAAAATAAAGCTGTCGTTAACGTGGATCCTGACCGTGAGGCACCCGGCAGCAGGGCAATCATCTGACCACAACCGACTAAGAAGCCATCTAAAATGCCAATGTCTTGATAGGTGCGTTTACGGGAACCCCATTTTTCTGCGAGTCCCAAAAGAATCGCCATGGCGATCGCCATTGTGGCAATGATCGGAGGCCGATCCAACTCTACTTTGGCCAACTTCAGAAGGAGTCCTGCTGCGAGTGCCGGAATCGTGCCCCCTGTGATCCCAACCAATAGTTTCCATTCCTCCCGCTGCCAATCCCGCTGCTGCCATGCCTGCCAAGCCCCTTGGACAATTTGGCGAATATCCTGCCAGAAATAGCCAAAAACCGCGATCACACTACCAAACTGCATCGCATCTAGGGCAGTTTTATGCCAGACACTTTTCCACCCCAACAGGTCACTAAAGAGAATCAGGTGAGCGGTACTGCTAATGGGTAAAAACTCTGTCATACCTTGCACTAAACCGAGGATAACCGCTTGCAACCAGAGAAGAATATCCACGTTTTTGCCTCACCTTTGCAACCTCACCATCTTGCCATGAGTGGGTGAACAGGCTATCCTCGCCAAGATTTTGTAATAGATTGTAGAAACAGTCCTCTAAACGCAGCAGCACTGTTTTGCCGTTTTGCCAGTTTAGGCGTGTATGTCGGGTAACTTAGAAGCCGTTGAGCGGGAAATTTTAAGGTTACAGGGGATGCTATTGGCCGCCTTGGCGGAAATGCGTCAGCTTTATGATGTCTATCTGGAGATGCTTGCCCCCATTGCCCGTCAGCAGTTGATCACCGTCAGCTATCAGGTGTGTACCCAAGTCTTTCCAGAGCAATTTTTGACCCTTGAGGATGCAGAGCGGCAGGAACTTCAGCGTCAGATTGTTGAATTGGCGATCGCTTTGGAAACGACCATTTTAGGCCTACAACCCCGTCGTCAAGAAGACTCAACTGCAAGGCCAGAGGCAGTGAATGGGGAAGCGCCGTCAGAGGAAGACGCAACCAAGGAACAGGCCTCCCCCTCCCTATCGGAGCAATTGAGCCAAGTTCTTTATCAAAGTTCGCTCAAGATTAACCATCTACTACAACGGGCGGCTATCTTACCGCCTGCTCCAATCGCGGTCATTTTAGAGATTGCCAGTAAGGCGGAAAATCGTCCCCTTGGGCGGATTCCCCATTTATTGACGATGATGGTGGATGAACAGAAACGACAGGAGGAGGGCGAAGAGGAGCCAAACACGAGGGACGCCCCAAGGGAATCTGCCAGTCATCACCCCATGGCAGCCATTTACCTGCAACTTGAGGAACTGGAGTTTCAGCACCCCCCCCTCGGCAATCAGCGCAGTCAAATTCGCCAACTAGAAGCGCGTCTGGCCACCCTCCAGACGCAACTACATAAAAAACAGCGGCAATATCTGGTTCTCAAGGCTAGTCGGGCATGGTGGCAAACGTGGAAAGCCAATGAAGCCGCAGACGCGACAGCCAGTGTCCCCGAAGCAATGGATGGTGAGCAATAGGGAAGGAGGCCTACTGTGTCCCTTGATTGGCCACGCCTACAACGCGCCCTTGCCATTGAAACGGAGCGGGGTTTTTGCAACCTTCAGGGCAATACCTATCGGTTTAATGAGTATCTACACCAAGCGTTAACGCAAGCCCCTCTGCAACAACTCCCCCTTCAGGTGCGCGATCGCTGGCAGGAAACGGCGGCAGCCTATGCCCACTACAACGATCTCTCCCCCAGCCAACGACAATACCTGGTGGTAAAAACGCGCCAACTGCTCCACGATGTCCGCAAACAACTCACGAGTCCGCCCCCGCGCCCCCGTCCCCTCGATCAAGCGCTCAAAACAGTGAATGGGATTGGCGATCGCACTGCGGCGAAACTAGAAAAACTCGGGCTTTATACAGTTGCGGATCTCATTTACTACTTCCCCCGCGATCACCTTGACTATGCCCGCCAAGTCCCCATTCGGCAACTGCAAGCTGGGGAGACTGTCACCCTTGTGGGTAAAGTCCGCCATTGCAACTGTTTTACCAGTCCCCGCAATGCCAAGCTGACGATCTTAGAAATTGTTCTTCAAGATCGCACAGGGCAAATTCGCCTGAGTCGTTTCTATGCCGGTGCCCGCTATGCCCAACGGGGGTGGCAAGAGCAGCAAAAACGCCTCTATGCCCCACAGACAATTGTGGCTGCCTCTGGCCTCGTGAAGCTGACAAAGTACGGCCTTACCCTTGAGGATCCACAGTTGGAAGTGCTGGATCACGCTGGGGCAGAAATAGACTCCCTCACGATTGGCCGTATTGTGCCGGTCTATCCCCTAACGGAGGGGATATCTCCCGATGTGATTCGCCGTGCGGTCGATCGCGTTCTGCCCTTGGTGCAGGGCTATCCTGATCCCCTACCGCAGGGGCTACGCCAACGTCACCAACTGATTTCCCTGGATACGGCGCTGCGTCACATTCACTTTCCGCCAGATCAAACGCAACTGAGTCTGGCCCGACGGCGGCTGATTTTTGATGAATTCTTTTACCTGCAACTGGGGCTCCTCCAACGGCGGCGACAGCAGCAACAGCAAGCCAGTGCCCCCCTCAACCCCCAAGGGGAACTCATCGAGCAGTTTTACCAACGGCTGCCCTTTCAACTCACGGGGGCGCAGCAGCGGGTGGTGGCAGAAATTTTGGCGGATTTAGAGCGCCCGATGCCCATGAATCGCCTTGTCCAAGGGGATGTGGGGTCAGGGAAAACCGTTGTTGCAGTGATTGCCCTATTGGCGGCAGTGCAGTCCGGCTATCAAGGGGCACTAATGGCACCCACGGAGGTTCTGGCAGAGCAGCACTATCGCAAGCTCTTGGAATGGCTCACCCCCCTCCATGTGCCGGTGGAACTGCTCACAGGATCCATCCGCACAGCTAAGCGCCGCCAGATTCTGGATCAATTGGCAACGGGGGAATTGCCGGTGCTGGTGGGCACCCATGCCCTGATCCAAGAGGGGGTGACGTTTCAGCGGCTTGGTCTAGTGGTTATTGATGAACAGCACCGCTTTGGGGTGGCGCAACGGGCAAAGCTGCAAGCCAAGGGACTCCTGCCCCATGTGCTGACCATGACGGCGACACCGATTCCCCGCACGCTTGCGTTGACCCTCCATGGGGATTTGGATGTGAGTCAAATTGATGAATTGCCCCCCGGTCGGCAGCCGATTCAAACAACCGTCTTGGGACGGGGCGATCGCCCCCATGCCTACGATTTAATCCGCCGGGAAGTGGCTCAGGGGCGTCAGGCCTACATTGTCCTGCCTTTGGTTGAGGAATCGGAAAAACTGGATCTGAAATCCGCCATTGCCGAGCACGAGCGATTACAAACGGAGATTTTTCCCAATTTTCGGGTCGGGCTGCTCCACGGTCGCATGGCATCTAGTGACAAGGATGCGACGATTCAAGCCTTTGTCAAGGGGGAATTGGATATTCTTGTGGCTACAACGGTGGTTGAGGTGGGGGTGGATGTCCCCAATGCCACGGTGATGCTCATTGAACATGCTGAACGCTTTGGTCTATCCCAACTCCATCAACTGCGCGGGCGGGTGGGGCGGGGTGCCCAACAGTCCTATTGTCTGCTGCTCCATAGTTCTCGCAATGATGCTGCCAAGCAACGGCTGAATGTGCTGGCTCAGTCTCAGGATGGCTTCTTTATTGCGGAGATGGATCTGCGGCTGCGTGGTCCGGGGGAGGTGTTGGGGACGCGGCAATCGGGATTACCAGACTTTGCCCTCGCTAGCCTCGTTGAGGATCAAGATTGCCTAGAGGCGGCGCGATCGGCGGCCAGTGAACTGATCGCACAGGATCCTGAGTTACGGGGCTATCCTCTGCTGCAAGCAGTTCTCCAGCAACGGCGCGATCGCCTTCTTGAGGGCATGATGAACTAATCCCCCCTTTGGGAGGGATATGTTAAATTTAGTTAAGAACCTGATAAAAAGCGTCGCCAATGAAAGTCTCTTGGAAAACTGTTCTCCTTTGGTCAATCCCCCTACTGCTCATGGGGGTTCTCCTCTGGCAGGGGGCGAGCAACTTGATGCTCAATCAAAGTCAGCCTCCCCTAAATACCGCCAGTACACGCATGAGCTATGGGCGATTCCTCAACTATTTAGATGCGGGTCGCATTAGTAAAGTGGACATTTTCGATAATGGTCGCACCGCCATTGTGGATGTCTCCGATCCGGAACTGATTAATGGTCGCCCCCTGCGGGTACGGGTAGATATGCCGGGGACGGCTCCAGAAGTCATTAGTAAACTACGGGAGCAGCACGTAGAAATTGATGTCCATCCGGCTCGCAATGATGGTGCCCTGTGGGGGCTTTTGGGTAATTTACTCTTCCCCGTTTTGCTCTTGGGGGGACTCTTTTTCCTCTTCCGCCGCTCCAGCAACGTGCCCGGAGGACCCGGCCAAGCGATGAACTTTGGTAAGTCTCGCGCCCGCTTCCAAATGGAGGCCAAAACGGGTGTCATGTTTGACGATGTGGCGGGTGTCGATGAAGCCAAGGAAGAACTGCAAGAGGTGGTCACTTTCCTGAAGAAGCCAGAGAAATTTACAGCGGTGGGTGCCCGCATTCCCAAAGGGGTGCTACTGGTGGGCCCCCCCGGCACGGGGAAAACGATGCTCGCCAAGGCGATCGCGGGTGAGGCAGGGGTACCCTTCTTCTCCATCTCGGGTTCAGAATTTGTCGAGATGTTTGTGGGCGTCGGTGCTTCCCGCGTCCGTGATCTCTTCCGCAAAGCCAAAGAAAATGCCCCCTGCTTGATCTTTATTGATGAAATTGATGCCGTGGGTCGCCAGCGGGGTGCGGGGATTGGTGGTGGCAACGATGAGCGGGAGCAAACCCTCAACCAACTTCTTACGGAAATGGATGGCTTTGAGGGCAATACCGGCATCATTGTTATTGCTGCCACGAACCGTCCCGATGTTCTTGATGCAGCGCTGTTGCGTCCCGGTCGCTTTGACCGTCAAGTGATTGTTGATGCCCCTGACATTAAGGGTCGTTTGGCAATTCTCAAGGTGCACGCCCGCAACAAAAAACTGGCGCCCGAAGTTTCCCTGGAAGCCATTGCTCGCCGTACCCCTGGCTTTACGGGTGCGGATTTAGCCAACCTTCTCAATGAAGCGGCGATTCTTACGGCCCGTCGTCGCAAGCCCGCGATTACGATGCTGGAAATTGACGATGCCGTGGATCGGGTTGTCGCTGGTATGGAGGGCACACCGCTGATTGACGGCAAGAGCAAACGTCTCATCGCCTACCATGAAGTGGGTCATGCCATTGTTGGTACGCTGCTCAAGGATCACGATCCCGTACAAAAAGTGACCTTAGTGCCCCGTGGTCAAGCCCGTGGTCTGACTTGGTTCATGCCCTCAGAGGATTCTGGATTAATCTCGCGATCGCAACTCATGGCGCGGATGGCCGGTGCCCTTGGGGGCCGAGCGGCTGAATACGTTGTCTTTGGCGATGCTGAAGTAACGACCGGTGCAGGCAATGACCTGCAACAGGTGACGGCAATGGCACGGCAGATGGTGACCCGCTTTGGGATGTCTGACCTTGGTCCGCTGTCTTTAGAAACCCAAAACGGCGAGGTGTTCTTGGGACGCGATTTGGTGTCTCGAACTGAATACTCCGAGGAAATTGCTGCTCGCATTGATGCCCAAGTGCGCGAATTGGTGCAGCACAGCTACGAACTTGCCATCAAGATCATCCGCGAAAATCGCGTGGTCATTGACCGCTTAGTGGATCTCCTCGTGGAAAAAGAAACCATTGATGGTGAAGAGTTCCGCCAAATCGTTGCTGAGTACACCGTAGTTCCCGACAAAGAGCGGTTTGTGCCCCAACTTTAGGGAAATGATTTCTGTGTAGCTCCTATCCCTCGGTTAGTGCTGGGGGATTTTTTATTGGCTTCGGCACCCCAGAGTGGGGTTACACCGAAGCATTGAAAGGAGCGATCGCCCCAAAGAGGATAGTCCCCACCAAAACAATTATTCCCACCCCTTCCGAAAGCTGCCGCCAGCGACGCTCTCCAGAATTGGCAACGCATCAAGGCTAGGGATCGCCGTCGGAATCAAAATCAAAACTCAAAACATAGAGAATTTATCGCAGTCTCTAAAGAGCTTTGTGCGCTCAGTAACTACAAATTTCCACGCGATCCACCACAAGGCGTGAAGTCATGCTTTGCTGGATCTCAGAAATGACTGAGTTGCAGCTCGCTTGAGCGATCGCCGCTGGAAATACTGCCAGTAGAAGAGCCCTCCTGAAGATCTTGACTTCTCCCCTTCTTGAAAGAGAG
>NZ_DVEH01000071.1 GCF_015295825.1 Thermosynechococcus sp. M98_K2018_005 | reverse complement strand
TAGTGACTTGAATCTGGCGGAGTGCAGGGTTTAGAATGCAGTTGTAACAATAATAAACAATTTTTAATCTTTCCCGATAAGTGAATGAGTTTAGTCAACACGGTTGCGGCTAAATCAACGGTATGGCGCTGGTTGCTGCCTGTCTTGGTAGTGCTGGTGGTGGGCGGCGGTTGGGGGGTTTCTCTCCTGTTGCCTCTGCGGGATCCCTACATTCAATCGGTACGGGCGGCAGCGGGCGATCCGAGTCGCGGCGAGCAAATTTTTATTCTCAACTGCGCGGGCTGTCACGGCATGGATGGCAAGGGGGAAGTCGGCCCTAGCCTCGTGCAGATTAGTCACCGTCGATCCCAAACAAAACTCATCCAGCAAATTACCAGTGGCAATACCCCTCCCATGCCCAAGTTTCAAGCCCAACCCCAAGACATGGCCGACCTATTAAGCTACTTGAAGACACTCTAAAACTTTTGACAAAAGCGCTACAGGTCGAGGCGGTATATTAGATTGTGTTATCAGCATTACCAATTTCGAGCATCCTTTGGTGGGAATGGAAGAAGCCTTTGCGGTGGGCGATCGCGTTCGCCTTGTGGAACTGCCGCCCTATGTGAAAACAGCGGAGCCAATGCCAATGTTGCGTCCCGCCAGTATCCTCACCCTCGGTGAAGAAGGAGTGATCCTCGGCCAGCAGCCGGGGAACTATTGGGTGGTGCGCCTAGAGCGGGGTGCCTTTTTGCTAGAAGCCAAATATCTCAAGCGGCTGTAGTACCTTCGCTGCCATGGCTTCACTGCTTTCCCTGTGCATGATTGTCAAAAACGAAGCCCATCAATTGCGGCGTTGCTTGCAGTCGGTACAGCCTTGGGTGGATGAAATTATTATTGTAGACACGGGTTCGACAGATGAGACGATCGCCATTGCCCGCGAATTTACCTCCCATGTCCATTCCATTGTCTGGCAAGCGGATTTTGCTGCCGCCCGCAATGCCTCCCTAGCCCACGCAAGCGGGGAGTGGGTCTTCTACATTGATGCCGATGAAGAATTGGTGGTCACGGATCCCCAGTGGCGAGACCAATTGACGGCTGAAAGTGCGAATGCCATCAATCAGTGGAGCCTGCTGCGTCGTGAACAGGCGGGCAATCGCAACTGGAGCGAGTTTTGGAATCTCCGCTTTGGCCGCCGTTTTCCTGATCTCCACTTTGTCGGAGCGCTCCACGAGCAACTGTACTATCGGGAACGGCAGGCAGTGGTGGGTCAGTTGCAGGGGGTCTATCTCATTCACCACAACCAACAAAGTCAAGACCAGTTCCTCGCAAAAATTCGCGATCGCAATATCCCCATCCTCGAAAAAATGGTGCAGCAGGGCGATCGCCGACTGCAAAACTTGGTGTGCCTTGGAGATCATTATGCTGCCTGTGGCGATCGCGATCGCGCCCAAGCATGGTATGAACAAGCCCTTGAGCAGATTGCCCCTGCCGTCGAACAGGGGATACTCCCGAGGGACACCACATGGCTGCGTCATCTCCTTTTTTGGGTGAGCTACCGCGCCTTTGAGGCCAAGGACTACGAAACGGCTCAGTATTACCTCAGCTATGGCCTACGCTTCTTTGATCGTTATCCGCCCCTGCTCTATGTGGCGGGGTTACTCATTTTTGAATTGGGCCTACATCGGGGAGCCTTGCCCTACTTTCACCGCTGTTTAGATCTCTTTGAGCAGGGAACCTACGATCGCGCCGAACCCTTCGATCGCCAGTGGCTGACCAACCAGCCTGCCTACAGTCTTGGGTTTACCTACATGACCCTTCAGGAGCGCGATCGCGCCATTGCCTATTTTCAGAAGACCCTGGAATTTAACCCTGACTATCCCCCCGCTCAGATGTACCTGCAACAATTGTTGACGGCATCGGCAAATCAAGGGTAATGCGAGTGCCCGCCCCGGCTGCTGAGCGAATCCACATCCGTCCCTGAAAGCGCTTGGTGACAAAGAACGCCTTCGTCAGCCCAAAGCCACCCCCCATTGTGCGGCGATCTTGAACGTTGGAGCCTCGGTAGCCAAAGCCAACCACCTTAGGAATTTCCTCAACGGGGATCCCACAGCCCGTATCCTCCACCACAAACTTGAGATGATCGGCCGTTTGTACCAGTCCGGCAATGATTTTGCCCCCTTGGGGAGTATATTTACGGGCATTGGCAATTAAATCTCGCATCGCATCCTCAAAGACGGGAGGCATTAAAACCGTGCGACCATTGGGGGTCTGAATATCAAAGGTAAGAAAATAATCCGAAGCTTCCTGAGCAGCAATATTGTGGAGAATGCGGTAACGCCCCTTACTATTTTTCTCAATGGCTTGGAAGACTTGTTCAAACTGAGCCTGCAATTGTTCAATGGGCACCTCGACCCAAGCGGTGGGTGCCTTTTCCCGGGCAAGGAGTTGTTGCACTCGCACCTCCACTACGTCAAAGACCGATTGGATATTGGCCACCGCCTCCTGCACATCGGGGGTCATGGCTTTGTCGGGATACTGAGCCAGTGCAGTTTCAATGTTGCCGGTGATCGCTGACCGTAGATCACTGATTTGCTGTAGATAGGCCAAAATGGTCGGGCGATCGCCCAAAGCATTCACAAGTTGTTCTAAGCTCTTCAGACTGGGCTGCAATACGTCCCAATCATCGAGTTCCAGTTCCAAAAATTGCAGTTCCCCCAGCAAGATATTGAGGGTATTCAAGATACTGTGCATATCCAACAGGGTCTCCTGCTGGCTAGAAAGGGGGGGCGCCTCAGTAATTTCTATCTCCACAGGGCAACAGGATTGCGTACTCATTTGAAACCAACCTTTTCCTTAAAGTTAT
>NZ_DVEH01000080.1 GCF_015295825.1 Thermosynechococcus sp. M98_K2018_005 | reverse complement strand
GGGGACAAAATACAAGCCTCGCTGAGGCTGTTCAAGGCGATAGTCAATGGTAATGAGTAGCACCTGATCGGGGCTAATCCCTAAGCTCTCATTGAGGGAAATATCAAGGAACTCGCCATCGTAGTGGAAGCTTTGGGGTTGGTGCTGCACGGTTACCCCCTTGATTTGTTGCCCCACGGCATTGAGGCGTAGGTGTCGCAGTTGGGCGTGGAGCGGGCGCAAGTGAATGTGGCACTGTCCCCAGCAGATTTGAGCCTCTAGATCGAGCGTCAAATCAAGGAAAATATGTTCCACCTGTCCGGGGCGATCGGGGCTGTAGTGGGGGCGGGCACCACTGAGAACAAAAGATTTTGCAGAGGAGATATCAAAGGACATAAGCATGATCGCACAGCACTTCCTCTTAGTCTAGATCGCTCTTAAATTTAGGAGTTCAATTACTTTATGACGACTGGTGTGACCTTTGACCATCTGAATGCGGGACTTGGGTCCCTGAAAATAGTCCGCAAAAACTGCAATGAGTTCCTGATTGGCTTTACCATCGCCGGCAGGGGCACGCACTGCAACCACAAGTTGACCGTCAGGACTCACAGATACAGCAGACTGCCGTGCATTGGGCTTGACAATGACGTGCTTTTTATTCATTGAGTCTTAAGTCTAGCGATGGGCACAAATGTGCTGGCCAATCTCCGAGTTAATTTTCATGATGTGGTTGACCAAACAATCCGCCAACTTACTATGTTCAATGGCATCAGCGAGATCATTAATTGCGGCAACTAGCTCCCTATGCTAAATGTCAATCATCGGCACGCCAGTACTCGCACTGTCTGTCCACTCAAAGCTTGTATCATTTTCTTTACTGCCCTAAGCCGCTTGGGTATGGGTTTTCGTTTTTAGGAAGGTAAAGAGTCCCTCCAAAAAGGAAGTGCTAATTTCTGCTGTTTCAATGAGGTCAGGCTCGGTTGCAGTAGCAGAGGGCGCAGTAATGCCCGCAACCTCCTCAGCAATGCCCACCACCATCAAACGGAAGCAGATTTTCTGTACCTCTAGAATGGGTAAGCTCAAAGCATCGCTAATCTCCTGAAGGGTTATTGTGCCATTGGCATACTCCCACACTTGCCATTCATGGCGATTTAGACGGTAGGGGGGCTGTCCCTCAATCCTGCTGGCGATCGCTGAACTTGGCAAAGGCAGCTTATCCATCAGGGCTGCCCAATCCCGCAGCAGTCGCAAACCCGCTAGAGAAATGTCCATGGGCGACGCACTCAATCCCGTCATTTCCTCAAAGGGTAGCGGGTGGTTGGCATCAAACTTAAACCAGCCCTCATTGAGGCTAAAGAGGCGGGGGATTGGTGTCAGTACCTGTTGCTTAAACAGGAATTGAAGTTGTTCTAATTCAAGAGCGCCCTGTGCTTTCAAGCAGAGGCCAAGGGAATCTGTGAGGGAGCACAAGGGCAAGAGGCGCTGAATGGTTGTGGAACGGAGCCATCCCCGCTGCTCAATTAGCCGTTGCAGTCCTTGATGATCTAAACTTGTTGTTGTGGCCACAATCTGACCTAAGCGAAAAAAAATATAGTACTCTCGCGTTTGGGGGATCAGCGGCATCCTTCCTGCCATTTCCCCGGGCTTGATAGAGAGGCAGCCCGTTTTTTGCCCCTGCTCCAGAAAACGAAAAATTTCTCCCAGCGAAAATTCTGATAGATAACCTGTGATTTTCATACATTCCCCCTAATAAGTGATTCCGTTGTTAAGTTGTTATGGAATCTTCGTGCGATCATGCATGAATACCAAAATCTGCTGTGCTGCTCGAAAATCTTGGGGACGGTGAGAACTCACCAGCAAGATGAAGGCATAGGCTTTGCGAATGAGAAATCCCCCATAAAATCAAAGCGTTCTTGGCCAGGCGTACCCTACAGATGTAGGGCAACATTGAGACTAAACTGAAGTCGCCCGAAATCCATCGCTACCGTTGTCTTTTGCTTGAAAGCAGGAATTTCATCCGTTGCGATCGGTATCCACCACCTCAATTTCACTAATTGTGCGAACAAAAGTAGATTTACCTGCTCCCACTGGCCCTGTAATGACAATGCGCAAATTTCCATGACTGGGCACCTCGCGGTTGAGAATCACTGCAGTCTAAACCTTCACAGCTTGACTCACACCTGTGAGTTGAGTTTGCAGCTCAGCCAACACATTTTTAATTTCAAGGTTGATAATGCCCAACTTGGCAGAAGCATCGGCTAGAACGAGAAAAACAGCATCTTCAGTGCAACTGGTAAGAATGCCATAGCCATTGCTCCCCTCTACCAAGATGCGCTCGATTTTACCTCGGTTGAGTTCTCGGCCAATCCGTTCCCCCAGCGAGAGCATTGCGGCTGACATTGCAGCTACGCGTTCATCGTCCATTCCCCCCGGCAGAGTTGCCGCAAGCGTGAGACCGTCAGGAGACACCAGTGCAGCGCCTTGGACGTTACTGGCATTGGCAACAAAGTTTTGCAGTATAGCTTCCAGTTTGGCGGCACTAATGGACATACTTCAATCCTCGTTAAATTCCTAAATTCCTGTACAGAATCTTTGAGAATCTTTGAACAACGACTCCCCTACTCGGAGAACTACATGGCAGCAGCACCTGTGGCAATTAAGCGCTGAAAGAGTGCTTGTGTCCAGCCCGTTTCTTGAAGAACTGCTTGGGAGGACACCTCAAAGTAGGCTTGTTCAATAAAAGCAAGGTCAATCATGCAAATTTTGCCAAGGGCGTCCCCCAAGGCCTCTAATTTATTGTCCTCCCTTAGTTTCTTGCGTACGGCATTGACGACGACGGCCATTGCTGGCACGACGTGCTGCGGGCCAATCCCGATGCGCACATGGACAAGGC
>NZ_DVEH01000088.1 GCF_015295825.1 Thermosynechococcus sp. M98_K2018_005 | reverse complement strand
ACTGGTCCCATCATACCCAAGACGCCCCATGTTGGTATTCATCAATGATGGGATTCCGGCGCTATAGGCAGGAATATTAGCGGCCTGTAACCGCAACCGCAGGCGATCCTTGCCGTAGAAGCTGGTGTCAAAGTTTAAGCGCACCCGAGTGTTGGCAACTGTATTGTCGTCAATCGTGGGTGGGTTAGGGTTAAGGGGAGGGACAGGGCTATAAACCGTGCCTGGAAAAGCAGGACGGTCATTCGTCAAAATATCCGAGATGTTGAAGATGACGGTGGCGCTGAGTTTGGTGAGGGTAGCGAATTGAGTGGCTTCCACCTTCTTAACACGGTCTTCAAGCTTGGTGACGCGGCCCTTAATGGCGGTGAGTTCCTTGGAAAACTCCTCCGTCAGGCGGCGCAGCTTTGCAAGATCTTCCTTGGTGGCAAAGCGATCGCTAATCACATCGAGGCAGGCATTTAAAGCCGCAGCCATTTCAAAACGTGTCGCTGCTCGATTGCCTCGGAAGGTGCCATCGGGATAACCCGCAATACAGCCGTATTTCTCGACAAGGGAGGCCAAAGCCTGATAGGCCCAGTCCGTGGGGCGTACGTCCGATAGTTGGCTAACGGAGGTCACTTGACCCATGCTCGATGTCGTGGCAACACCCTCTGCTTCCAGTTCAGCCACTGAGGGAAAAGAGAGGTTGCTGGGGCGATTTTGGGCAACAAGCGTTGTGCTGGTTGGCAGGGTAGTTAGGGATTCAGCACCAGCAGTAGGGGTTTGAAACTGAGTGGCACTGAAGTTGGCCAAAGAGGTATCGGCTGCTGTAGCTGCACCTGCCAGCACGCCTAACAGTAAAACAGGCGAGGTCAAAACCAAGCGCGGAAAAATGCGGGACATAGCGTCTTACTCCTTCACTCCTCTATGAACTTGTCCTAAAGAACAAATCCCTAGGACAGAATTCTCCTTGAACTGTTGATCCTGCTGAGATGATCGCTAAAGCTATGCATCTGTCAGCCAGCTGAGCTATCGAACTTTCTTACAGAGGCTTTAGCACATCTCATAGCAACTATCCCCAAGGGATAGAGATAGTTACTTATCACCTAAGATTCTAACACTGGGTTCGTTGGCTTAAGGTTATCTCAAGGTTAGGAGCCGTTTAAGAATAGGCCAGCTCAAGGTTTGGATGAGGTTTTTGGGGCTTCAGAGCGACTCCAGCCGCTGCTGACAGATTGCCCAATCCCCTGCAGAATGCCTCGGCCAATCAGCCCCAAACCGCGACCAATCACCTGGGTCAGCAGATACACCACCCCCTTACCGACCCAAGCCACGACTGCCCGTACTGGAGGTGCCAAGGCATCGCGAGCCTCAAGAGCCAAGGTCAGAGCGTAGGGAATCCCCTTGAGTTGCATTAGTTCCTTTTGACGGGGGACGGTCAGCGCCAGTTCCTGAATCCCTCGCTCCGTCAGCCGCAGTAAAACCAAGCGACTTTCAAAGATGTTTTGCGGTTCCTTGACCCAACGTTGCCAGCGGTAATGCCAAGAGAGCGCGTTGCGAAAGCGTTCCAGTTCGCGCGTTGAGGTGTATTGCGGCTGAAAAAATGTGTGTTGAATCACTTCGCTATAGCAACACCGATTCAGCAGCGGATAGACAATGCTATTGGCAACAGTGAGCAACCAGTGATCGAGGAGGGCATCGAGGATCTCCAAGGCGGCCGCGGTGCCGTAGCGATAGGTCTGCTGATGGAGGGTGAGGGGCTGTTGCACCAGTAAATGGGCCAGCATTTCCGCCACAAAGGGGATTGGCTTCAGATAGACGCTGGCCACAGTTTCTCTTTCTGTGAGCAATTGCTCAATGAGGTCGGCGTCACTGCCGAGGGCAAAGCGATAGGGACGAAAAAACTCCCGCAGGCTCTGTTCCCAGAGGTCTTGCAGTAGGGAGCTACCCCGCTGGTGCAGAAATTCAATACTGGGCGGTGTCGCTTGTAAAGTGCGCACGAGGAGATCCCACTGCCGCAGGATGGTATAGAGCAGTTCCCGCCGCTGCTGTAGGGTCAGCACCTCTAACTCCAAAGGCCGCGCAGTTAGGTTCAAGAGATCCGACTGCATCCGTTGCAAGCAGCGATCCACCAATTGGGAAATGATCTCAATCTGCGGACGCACGGGGGACACCAGCGGCGCAGGAGGGGCTTGACTTGGCTGTGGCAATAAACGCGACACCAGCCAGCGGGCGGCACGAATTTCCCGATAGCGACCTTCGCACACCAGGCGTTCGAGGGGAGAGAGGCGCGATCGCCCCAAGTACTGATCTAAGGCCTGTAACCACGCATCCATCTCCCCCAGTCCCTGCTGGAGAACCTGATACCGCCAACGATCCCACCGCTTGGGAAACAGCACACTCAAGGGCGGCTTTGGGGGCGTGACTGTGTGAACGATCTCCCCTCGGGCAATGGCTAGAATTCCTGCCAAAAGATCACTCAGTGCCGTATTGCGATGGTAAATGCCTTCAACACCCGCCTGTTGGGCAAGAGAGACTAATTCAAGGGCAGCGGGTCGGACAGTGAGAAGTACCCGCAGGGTAGGATAGTGCTGCTTCAACCACTGCCACAGCCAAGGGGTGGTGGCATCATTGACTGTGAGTTGGGCATCACAGAGCACAATCCAAGGCGTGGGTTCTTGATCGAGGGGCATGTTTTCCAGATAGGTGATCAGACCGTGGCCATCGTGAAAGACCAGCGGCTCAATCCCCAACTGCTGCTGAATTCCTGTCCAAAGGCCAAGGCGCACCACATCCTCTCCCTCGACAATGATGAGACCAAAGCTGGGGGAGGCATCAGCAGTGATAGGGGACATCGACATTTGCGCAAGACTGAGTTGGGGTTGGGACTATTCAGATATTGACTGACAAGCCGCGCCATGACAATTGGTTGCATACATTTGACCAAAAATGGCCTCAAGATTGGCGATCGCCATTGTGGGGGGACTGGTGGGCGTAATATCCCCATAGCCAACACTGGTGAGGGTTGTAAAGCTAAAA
>NZ_DVEH01000050.1 GCF_015295825.1 Thermosynechococcus sp. M98_K2018_005 | reverse complement strand
CATGGGCTTAAGCGCAAGTTTAGTAACCACTTCACGGCTGCCCAAATGCGATTCATCCCGACATTTGGCATGACTACTTTAAGTTTTGCTTTGAACGTAATCCCTTTGATAAGGCAATGAGTCGCTCCTACTGGAACATTTGCGAGCCTGCCCCAGCGATCGATCAATACCTACAAACGGTCAAACCAGAGTTGCTGTCCAACTGGGGCATTTACACCATCGGGGACAAAATCGCTGTGGACTGTGTTGGCCGATATGAGCGCTTGAATTAAGTAAAAGTACTCAATGATATTGTCAACATTTGTTACAAAGTTTGCTGGGGATCATAAGACTTGTGGAGAACCCCCATGAAATGCTGACATTTCCTCGCATTCCCAAGGGGATCGCAGTAGCTTGAGGATCAGTACAGGACAGCAGGTGAATGTGTTGTGACGGTGTCGGGCGGTTATAAAAATGCCCTGATGAGTACACCAAGGAATTGTTCTGTCAAGACTGCAAACCCTATCCAAGAGTGCCTATGAAAGTTGGGGTCGTTAAGGAACGCGAAGTGGGTGAACAACGGGTTGCCCTGATTCCCGAAGTCGTTGCCAAGCTGGTGCAGCAGGGGTATCACCTCTGTGTGGAGTCCGGTGCAGGGGATATGGCTCACTTCAGCGATGATGACTACCGTGCAGCAGGTGCGGAAATTGGTTACTCCATTGAAGAGGTTTGGGGCGGTGTGGATGTGCTGCTTAAGGTTGCGCCGCTGCGCGATCGCGAGGTGGAGTGGATTCGCCCCGGCACCACCTTAATTAGTTTTCTCAATCCCTTGGGCAATCCATGGCAGATGCAACACTTGGCAGAGCGGCATATTACTGCCTTTGCCCTCGAGTGTATTCCCCGCACCAGTCGTGCCCAGAGTATGGATGCCCTGTCTTCCCAAGCAGCGGTGGCGGGCTATGCGGCGGTGTTATTGGCCGCTTCTAATTTGCCGCGCTTTTTCCCGATGTTAACGACGGCAGCGGGTACGATTCCCCCCGCCAAGGTGTTTGTAATTGGGGCAGGGGTGGCTGGTTTGCAGGCGATCGCCACTGCGCGTCGTTTGGGAGCCGTGGTTGAAGCCTTTGATATTCGCCCAGCTGTCAAGGAAGAAGTGCAAAGCCTCGGTGCCAAATTTGTCGAAGTCAACCTTGAGGAGGATACCGTTGCTGCTGGCGGCTATGCCAAAGAGGTCTCTGAGGCTGCGAAGCACAAAACTCAAGAGGCGATCGCTGCCCATGTCCACAGTGCTGATGTGGTCATTACCACTGCCCAAATTCCCGGCAAGCCTGCTCCGCTTTTGGTAACAGAACGGATGGTGGCCAGCATGAAACCGGGTTCAGTCATTGTGGATCTAGCCGCTGAGCAGGGGGGCAACTGTGCCTGCACAGAACCGGGGCGCTCTATTTGTCATCAGCGAGTCACCATTATTGGCCCGATTAATCTGCCCTCGACAATGGCGGTGCATGCCAGTCAAATGTATGCCAAAAACATTTCAACGCTCCTGAAGTACCTTACTCCCAAGGGGGAATTGGTGTTGAACTTTGGCGATGACATTGTTGATGCTGCCTGTATCACCCATGAAGGGCAGGTTCGCAACCCACGGGTACTGCAACTCCTGCATCCTGCCCAAACCTTGGCAACAACGGTTTAGAGATGTCCCTAGAGGGTTCGTTCCATGACAGATCCCCTTCTTGTCGGTCTGGTTATTTTTGTGCTGGCCAGTTTCATTGGCTTTGAGGTGATTAACAAAGTCCCCCCCACGCTGCATACTCCCCTCATGTCTGGCTCCAATGCCATTTCGGGGATTGCCGTGATTGGTGCCCTTCTGATGGCGGGGAGTGGGCACACTACCTTAACGGTGGTCTTGGGATTTATTGCGACAGTGCTAGCCACGATTAATGTGGTGGGCGGTTTTTTGGTCACGGATCGCATGTTGCAGATGTTTAAGCGGTAGGAACCATGGATTGGCTAACACGCATTGAAGAATTGAGCTATCTGGGCGCAGCAGCGCTCTTTATCCTCGGTTTGAAAAAATTGGGGTCTCCGGCGACGGCCCGCCAAGGAAATCGCCTTGCCGCCTTGGGGATGTTGATTGCGATTGTGGTCACGCTCCTCGATCGCCAGATTATTAGCTATACGGGCATCCTAGCGGCCATTGGTCTGGGCAGTGTCATTGGCGCGATCGCTGCTTATAAAGTGGCAATGACAGCTATGCCCCAGATGGTGGGGCTACTCAATGGCTTAGGAGGGGCGGCCTCTGCCTTGGTGGGCATTGGTGAATTTTGCCGTATTGTGGCCGTGGGTGAGCCGCTGACCCCCAGTACGCTGATCACGATTATTTTGGGGGTGCTGATTGGTGGCGTCACCCTTACTGGTAGCCTTGTTGCCTTTGGTAAACTTCAGGGATTGATTTCGGGAACCCCGATCATTTTCCCGCTGCAGCAGGCAATTAACCTCGGCTTGCTGGTGGCTTTCTTGGTGGCCAGTGGCTGGGTGTGGTTGGATCCAAGTCAATTGCCGATTTTCTGGGGCTTGGTGGCGATCGCCAGCATTTTGGGGGTGCTCTTTGTCCTGCCCATTGGCGGTGCCGATATGCCGGTGGTGATTTCCCTCTTGAACTCCCTCTCAGGGTTGGCTGCCAGTGCCGCTGGCTTTATTGTTGGCAACAGTATGCTGATTATTGCTGGTGCCTTGGTGGGGGCTTCGGGGCTGATTCTGACCCAAATCATGTGCAAAGCCATGAATCGCTCTTTGGCCAATGTCCTCTTTGGTGGTTTTGGCAGTGCGACCACTGGCAATGCAGAGATGACCGCTCACGCCACGGCGAAGTCGGTACACACGATTGATCCTGAAGAAAGTGCGATGATGCTCGGCTATGCCAAGTCAGTGGTCATTGTCCCCGGTTATGGAATGGCGGTGGCTCAAGCACAGCACAGTGTCAAAGAACTAGCGGATCAACTGGAGCGGCTGGGTGTCGATGTCAAATACGCGATTCACCCTGTTGCCGGGCGCATGCCGGGGCACATGAATGTGCTGCTTGCGGAAGCCAATGTCCCCTATCCCCAACTCAAGGATATGGAGGACATCAATCCAGAGTTTGAGAATGTGGATGTGGCACTGGTGATTGGCGCCAATGATGTTGTCAACCCTGCCGCTCGCACCAACCCCGGTAGCCCCATCTATGGCATGCCGATTCTCGATGTGGATCGGGCACGGCACACAATTGTGATTAAACGCAGCCTCAATCCGGGTTTTGCCGGTATTGACAATGAGTTGTTCTACAAAGATAAAACCCTGATGCTCTTTGGCAACGCCAAGGAAGTGCTCAATCAACTCATTGCTGAGGTCAAACACCTTTAGGAGGAGGCGGCGGCCACGCTGCGATCAAACACCGGGGCAATTTCCTCAAGGTCAAACTGATCAAGGCGGTCGAGCACCCATTGGCAGCGACGCTGGAGCATGTGGAAGGGATAGGTGTGCGCTACCCCCAACACTTTGACACCGGCTTCACGGGCGGATTGCACCCCCACCAACGTGTCCTCGATCGCCAGACAATCAGCGGCTGTGAGATTACCCCCTAGGGCTTGCAAGGCTTCAATGGCACGGAGATAGGGGTCGGGATAGGGTTTACCGCGTTCTACGCTTTCGGCACTGACAATGCAGTCCACAATGCCAGTCAAGTTTCCCCGCTCAAGAGCCAAGTCCACATCAGATCGCAGGGCACCGGTGACAATGGCAATCTTCAATTGCGCGGTATGGAGTTTCTCCAGCAGGGCGATCGCCCCCCCAAAGAAGGGAAACGGTTCGATACGGGCCAAGCGGGCTCGATAGGCGGCTGCCTTTTGTGCCACCAGTTTATCCAGATAGGCGGGGCTCACTGCCCGTCCTCGGCGGCTGAGGAGGTTATCCAAACAGGCGCGATCGCTCCGTCCCAAACAAAAAAGGTCGTACTCGCCCCGCTGGGGTCGCAGATTTTCTTGCAGCAGAATCTCCTCAATGAGGGCAGCATGGATCGCCTCATCGTCGAGGATGACACCATTGAAATCAAACAAAACTGCCTTCAGGGGCATACCTAGGGTGCTAACTCTGGGAATAACTGCTGAATCCGTGCTTGGAGTTGCTCCGCCTCGCTGAAGTGCGCCATCTCTGCTGGGGGTCGCATTAGGGATTCTCCGACTAAAATGGCTTGGGCACCGGCTTGTGCCACCCGTTCAACATCGGCACGCTGATGAATGCCCGATTCACTGACCACCCAGATGTTGCGATCGCGCAATTGCGCCCCATAGGTGGCCAAAAGCTTTTCAGTGGTGGCCAGATCAACACTAAAGTCCGTCAAGTTGCGATTGTTGATGCCCACGAGGCGTACGTCCTCAAGGCCTAAAACCCGCTCCATCTCCTCGGCGGTGTGTACTTCCACCAGTGCCGTCAGTCCCAATCCTTGGGCAATGCGCAGGAAATAGCGCAAATCATGATCCGCGAGAATAGCGGCAATCAGTAGCACTGCATCGGCGCCCCGCAGCCTTGCCAGAAACATCTGGTAGGGGTAGATGATAAAGTCCTTGCACAGCAGCGGCACCTCCACCGCTTGGCGAATTTGGGCGAGGTACTCAAAACTCCCTTGAAAAAACTCACTGTCCGTCAGCACTGAAAGACAGGTCGCGCCAGCGGCAACATAGGCTTGGGCGATCGCCACCGGATCAAAGTTGGGGCGAATAACGCCTTTACTAGGAGAGGCCTTCTTGACCTCAGCAATCAGTGCTGGCTGGGTGACAGGGTTTTGCAGCGCAGCGAAAAAGGAGCGTACGGGTGGCGCATCGAGCACCTGACGTTGCAAGTCCGGCAGGGGCAACACTTCCCGCAGTTGCTCCACCTCCTGTTCCTTGTGCCACACGATTTTCTCAAGGATATTGCGGGGGGCATCATCGGCCACCGGTACTTGGTAGTGGAGATTGTGAACCGTCACAGCGGGATTGGGGGGACGCCGGCGAATTTGCATGATGAGTTTCGTATGGAGTTGCAACAGTTGAACACTAAGATAAACTACATCGACTGTACTAAACTATCCTCCGTTTAGTCCTTTTCACAAGCCGAGTCGAGATGGCCATTGGTGTTTGGGTTTTAGGCGATCAACTGTGGCAAGGGCAATCAGCGCTGCAAAGCTGTCCAACCCCTGTGCCCGTCATCCTCATTGAATCCCGCCAATGGGTGAAACAACGCCGCTACCATGCTCAAAAACTAGTGCTGGTCTGGTCAGCAATGCGGCATTTTTCCCAAGAACTCGAAGCGGCCGGTTGGCCAGTGACCTATGCGAGCAGCTCCGCCGACTTTGCTACCCCACTGCAGCAGTGGGTTGAAGCGCACCAAATCCATGAGCTGCGGATCATGCAACCCAGCGATCGCCCCTTTCGCGATCTGATCGCTACCCTCGATCTCCCCTGTGCCATCAAATTCTTGCCCAACAATCACTTTCTCTGGTCAGAAGCAGAATTTCAGGACTGGGCCGCAGGTCGCAAAACGCTGGTCTTGGAGTATTTCTACCGAGCCGGTCGCCAACGGTTTCAAATTCTTATGGACGGCAAAACCCCCCTCGGGGGCAAGTGGAACTACGATGCCGAAAATCGCCAACCGCCGCCGATGCCCCTCAAACCGCCACCACCACTGCGCTTTTCTCCCGATCAGATCACCCAAGAGGTCATTGAAACAGTGCGCCAAGGGAACTTTGACACCTACGGCCACATCGAACCCTTTTACTGGGGGGTCACCCGCGCCCAAGCCCTGCAAGTCTTGGAAAACTTTATTGAATACCGCTTGCCCCAGTTTGGCCCCTACCAAGATGCCATGGTGGCAGGAGAAGAGACTCTGTGGCACAGTTTGCTGTCCCCCTATTTGAATTTAGGCCTTCTGCATCCCCAAGAAGTGATCCATGCAGCGTTGGTGGCCTATCGTGAACGCTCACTCCCCCTGAATAGCGTTGAGGGGTTTATTCGTCAAATCTTGGGTTGGCGCGAGTATATGTATGGTCTCTATCACTACTTTGGTGCCGACTACTGCCAGCACAATTTCTTTCAGCACACTCAACCCTTACCAACGTTCTTTTGGCGGAGCGATCGCACCGCCATGAATTGTCTGCGCCACGTTCTGCAGCAAATTGAGCGCACAGGCTATGCCCACCACATTCAACGGTTGATGATCCTCGCCAACTTTGCTCTCATTACTGGCTTGTCTCCTCAAGAAGTGGAAAACTGGTTCCACAGCGTCTTTATTGATGCCCACGATTGGGTGATGCAAACCAATGTCTTGGGAATGGGCTTATTCGCCGATGGCGGGCGGTTGGCCACCAAGCCCTATGCGGCGTCTGCCAACTACATTCAGCGGATGAGTAATTATTGCCAAGGGTGCGCCTATGATTCCAAGCAACGAGTGGGCGATCGCGCTTGCCCTTTTAACTTTTTTTATTGGCATTTTCTAGAACGCCACCGTCCAGTTCTCACTCACCAAGGACGCATGAGCGTGATTCTCAAAAATCTCGATAAATTTAGCCCCGCAGAAACAGCAGCAATTCAACAGCAGGTGGCGCAGTGGTATGCCGAAAATTCATAAAACTCATCGATTAAGGAAATAGAAACTGTATCCTAGATTACTAGGATTTCCTAAATCTTAGTCAAAGCTGGTAACTCTGTCATTCCTTAGAAATTGCAGACCTTTTAGACCCTATCGCGAATAAAGCTTAACCAAAAGATAACCAAAAAATAAATTCTTCCTCCTCTCAAGTCGAGATAATTTAACTAAGGTAAAGGACAGGTACAGTTTTCACCCTAAAAAATTCAATACTCATTCCGGGGGACAATCAAATGAACGAGACAGTCAATACCCAACTGTCCGCAGCTGCGACGTTGGCTGACTTACCCTATTTTTCCTATCAGGTTTCCCCTGAAACCATCTCTGAAGAAGTGGCTGAAGAATTTCAACGTCACTCTGAGCTACCCGGGGTACTGGTGGTGGCGGGCGATCGCGTCATCGGCATGATCTCCAAGGTCAAGTTTTTTGAACGGATGAGTCAACAGTTTGGCCGAGATCTCTACTTGCCGCGCCCGATCAAATTGATTCCAGAAGTTGCTGCGCCCAAAGTGCCTCCCCTGGTGTTGATGGCACGCACTCCTGTTGAAGAAGCCGTGGAACAGGCCTTGAGTCGCCCCCCCGCCTTTGTCTATGAACCCGTGGTCGTGCGGAAGGGCAAGCAACTAGTGTTGGTGGATATGCGGGTGATCCTGATTGCCCAAGCCCAAGTGCTGAGTAAGAAAAATCTCTTCATTCAGCAGCAGCACCTCCACACCCAGCAACTCCTTGAAAAGTTAAAGGTGGAAAAAGAGCGGAACCAAGAGTACGCCAAGCGCCTTGAAAGTGAGCTAACCCGCACCCAACAGATGAACGAAGCCCTAGAGCAGCAGGAGCGCTCTGTCCGCGAACAAGCAGAACGGATTGCCCAACTCAATCAGCGGTTCATCTCCATTAGCCAAGTGCTCTCAGAGCGCGGCCAAAAAGCCTTTCAGGAAACCTTTACGGGTGTTAATCAAATCACCCGCCACACAGCAGAGGTCTATCGCCTCAGCGAGCGGCTGAAGCAGGATGTGGAAATTATTGACGAAGCCACCCATCAAATTGCCGAGATTACCCGTCAGGTGAAGCACCTTGCGGTACAAGCAGGGCTAATTGCCAGTCGCAGCGGCCAGCACATGGCTGGTTTTGACTTCATCAGTGAAGCCATTAACAAACTGGCCAACCAAGTTGTGTTTGCCAACCAACAGGTAGAGGAAATGGCCAATCATTTTCGCCATCACATTCGCGAAGTGGTGCAGTCCACCGCCTCTGGTGAAAAAATCGCGCGATCGCTCCTCAGTCAGGTGGAAAATACGCAGCAAGCCATCCAAGAACTGCAAGCGCTCCTGAATGCTGAGGCTGAGGAAGTCACCACGGAGTATGAGGAGATGCCGACGGCGGCGGTTGCTTAGAGCGGTAGATTTAGGCCATCGCCACAGGGTATCTTGGAGCTAGAACACCCTTAATTTCTAGGATTCAGGATGCCCCAACCCACTGTTATTCTCCATGGCGGTGCCGGCAGTTCGCTCCAAGACAAAGGCGGTCTCATTCCCGTCCGCCAATCCCTGCATACCATTGTCAGCCAAGTGGTTCACGCCCTCAAAGAAGGGGCAACGGCGATTGAGGCAGTCGTTTTGGGGTGTCGGCTCCTGGAGGATGAGCCGCGTTTTAATGCAGGCACGGGGTCTGTGCTGCAATCTGACGGTCAAATTCGCATGAGTGCCTCACTCATGGATGGGCAGCGGCAGAGCCTCAGCGGTGTCATCAATGTCTCACGGGTGAAAAATCCCATTGATCTTGCCCACTGGTTGCAACAGTGCCCTGATCGCATTCTGTCCGATGTCGGGGCAGCAGAACTCGCTCGTGAATTGCAGCTTCCTGTCTATCAGCCCCTCACGGATCAGCGACTCTACGAGTGGCTCGAGGAACGCAAGGGCAATTTCCAAAAATCGATGGCCGGAGTCGTGGCCGAGGAGGCAAGGCGGGGCACGATTGGTGTTGTGGTTTTAGATCAGCAGGGACACTTGGCCGTGGGGACTTCCACTGGTGGTAAAGGCTTTGAGCGCATTGGGCGGGTGAGTGACTCCGCAACCCCAGCCGGCAACTATGCCAACAGTTTAGCAGCAGTCAGTTGTACCGGCATTGGTGAGGATATTTTGGATGAGGCGCTGGCCACGCGGATTGTGGTGCGGGTAACTGATGGCCTGTCCCTAGAGGCGGCCTTTGAAAAATCCTTCCGGGAAGCGGCTAGTCGGCAACGGGATTTTGGCGCCATTGGCCTCGATCACCAAGGGGCGATCGCCTGGGGCAAAACCTGTGATGTCCTCCTTGCGGCCTACTGGGATGGCACGACCATTGGCGATACCTTGGAATTACCACCGGGGCTACAGGTGGGCAGTCAAAAATAATTTATCCTTGGTGTCAAGTTTTTTTATTGCTCACTACAGCGGATTGGGTGCATCTGTTGGGGCAAACGCCTATAATCTTAAGTGTTTTTACATTTGGCCGATGTCCCTTGAGGGAACCCTATGACCAATACGACCTCGCCTGCCATTCTCCATCCGATTGCTCGTCCTGAAGTTCCCCAAGAACTTGCTGAAAACATTATTCTGACTTCCCTCAATGATGTCTATGACTGGGCGCGGCTATCGAGCCTTTGGCCCCTCATGTATGGCACTGCCTGCTGCTTCATTGAGTTTGCTGCCATGATTGGCTCGCGCTTCGATTTCGATCGCTTTGGCTTGGTGCCCCGTAACAGCCCCCGTCAGGCCGATTTGATCATTACCTCTGGCACCATCACGATGAAAATGGCACCGGCGTTAGTGCGTCTCTACGATCAAATGCCCAACCCCAAATACGTGATTGCCATGGGTGCCTGCACGATCACAGGGGGGATGTTTAGCTCTGATTCCTATTCTGCCGTGCGCGGTGTGGACAAGCTGATTCCCGTGGATGTCTATTTGCCCGGCTGTCCGCCCCGTCCAGAGGCGATCATGGATGCGATCGTCAAGCTGCGCAAGAAAATTGCCAACGAGCATATCAGTGAGCGCAACAACCTTGCCCAAACCCACCGCCTCTTTACTGCCAAGCACAAGATGAAGCCAGTGCCTCCCATTTTGACAGGGCAATATCTCAATGCCCCCAGCCGCCAAGCCCCGCCCCCAGCCCTTGCCCAAGCAATGGGAATGGCAGTTCCTGCCCTTGGCGAACCCGTGAGCGAAACAAGCACCGTTGCAGAGTAGTTTGGTCATCGTTGGTAAGAGGTAGGAATCATGGCAGTTTCAACGGCACTTTTGGTACTAGGTGTCTATGGCGCCTTGGCAGGTCTATATCTGCTGGTGGCGCCGGCAATCGTCTATGCCTATTTGAATGCTCGCTGGTATGTGGCTAGCTCCTTTGAGCGGGCGTTTATGTACTTTCTGGTTACCTTTTTCTTTCCAGGATTACTCCTGCTGGCACCCTTTATTAACTTTCGTCCCCAACCGCGCTCCCTCAACTCCTAGGTGCTATGCGCCGCATTGATGTTCTAGGGATTGGTATTGGTGTTTTCTTTGCAGGCGGCTTGGTTTATCTTCTGTTGCGCATTGCTGGGGTTGAGCCGCTCCAGGCGGGCATTTGGAGTCAAGCTATTTTTGTCTTGGGGATTCTGGGTTGGCTCTCCAACTATCTCCTGCGGGTCTTTACGGGACGGATGACCTACCATCAACAACTCAAAGACTATGAGGAGGCCGTGATTAGCGATCGCCTTGCACGGATGTCCCCAGAGGAGCTAGCCGCCCTTGAAGCAGACATTTTAGCGGAATCCACTGAGATGGCCGATCCAGAATTGGGCGATAATTAGCTCAAGTTTCCCCGTAGCTTGACAATGCACTTTCCCCGCTCCTGTGGTTTACTGCTTCATCCCACGTCCCTGCCTGGGGGTCACGGCATTGGTGACTTGGGTGCGGCGGCTCGTGAGTTCCTTGAATTTTTGGTTGCCAGTGGTCAGCAGTACTGGCAGGTATTGCCCTTAGGGCCAACGGGCTTTGGCAATTCCCCCTATATGTGCTACTCCGCCATGGCCGGTAACCCACTGCTAATCAGCTTGGATGAACTGGTGAAGGAGGGTTGGTTAACGGAGGCGGATTTGGCAGGACTTAGGTTTGAGAATAGCGATCGCGTCGATTTCGAGGCTGTCATTAGCCAAAAACTGCCCCTGCTCCACCTTGCGGCTCAACGCTTCCAGAGTCAAGCCACCCCAGAAGACTGGCAGGCCTTCCGCAACTTTCAAGCCCTTGCCCACTACTGGCTGCCCACCTATGCCCTCTTTATGGCACTTAAGGATCACCACGAGGGAGAGCCGTGGTATAAATGGCCCGCCCCCTTGCGCGATCGCGAGCCAACGGCCCTTGCCGCGATCCAAGCCGTTCTCAAAGAGCGCATTTTTGAGTACGAGTTTCAGCAATTTCTCTTTTACCAGCAGTGGCACGCCCTCAAGGAAGCCGCCAATCAACAGGGCATTCAGATTATCGGTGATATTCCCATTTATGTTGCCCACGACAGTGCCGATGTCTGGGCCTTTCCCCAATTTTTTGAACTCAATCCAGAGACGGGCGCGGCTGCCCTCATGGCCGGTGTGCCCCCCGACTACTTCAGTGCTACGGGTCAACTGTGGGGCAACCCCATTTACAACTGGAAAGCCCTTGCTGCCGATGGCTACTCTTGGTGGATTGAACGCTTCCGGGCCCTGCTCTCCTACATGGACATTATCCGCGTCGATCACTTTCGCGGCTTTCAGGGCTACTGGCAAGTGCCCGAAGGGGAGGAAACAGCCGTCAACGGTGAGTGGCAACCGGGTCCCGGTGCTGCCTTCTTTGAAGCCTTGCAAGCTGCCTTGGGACGACTGCCCATTCTCGCCGAGGATTTAGGGGATATTACCCCCGATGTCATTGCCCTGCGGGATCAGTTTCAGTTTCCGGGGATGAAAATTCTCCAGTTTGCCTTTGGCGGTGGCTCGGATAATCCCTTTTTACCCTTTAATCAGGAACGCAACTGTGTGGTGTACACCGGCACCCATGACAATGACACAACTGTCGGCTGGTACCGCAACCTAAGTGACTGGGAACGGCAGCACCTCATTGACTATTTGGGCTATACCCCCAGCGAACCCCACTGGGCCTTGATTCGCATGGCCTTGGGAACCGTTGCCAACCAAGCCATTCTTCCCGTTCAAGATTTGCTCGGCCTCGATAGTCATGCCCGCATGAATTTCCCCGGTACTGGCGAAGGCAACTGGGCGTGGCGGCTAACTGCTGGCCAACTCACCCCTGAACTTGCCGCTCATTTGAAGCACTTGGTGCACCTCTTTGGCCGTCAAGCACCACCGAGACCTCAGCCGGTTGCAGCTGCCGAAGAAGCCGTCCCCGAAAAAGACCCCGCCTAAGCTCGCCGTCGGCCATCGGGCATAATTGTGCCCCGCAAATCCACTTCACTGAGGTTGGCACCACTCATATCCGCAGCAGTCAGGTTCACCCGCGTCAAATCCGCCCGCGACAGGTTAGAGCCTGAGAGGTTGGCATCCCCTAAGTCTGCCCCACTCAAGTTAACGCCACTGAGATCCACAGTTCCCAGTAAGCTGCCACTAAACGTTGCCCGGCTCAGGGTGGCTCCACTCAGGGTGGCGCGGCTCAGGTTGGCTTCTGAGAGGGTAGCACGACTCAAGTTGGCTCCCACCAAGCGGGCACGGCTGAGATTGGCTTCTACCAAGTCGGCACGGCTAAAGTTGGCTTCCGTTAAATCCACTTCGCGGAGATTGGCACCGCTGAGATTGGCACCCCGCAGCTTCACGCCATTAAAGACCAGACCACTAAGATTGGCACTGCGTAGATCCGTTTGACTCAAATCCGCATTGTCCAGCAATGCCCCCTGCAAGTTTGCTCCTTGGAGATTCGCCCCCCGCAGATTGGTACCCACCAGTTTGGCATGGCTGAGGTTGGCTCCCCGTAAATTCGCCCCACTGAGATCCGCACGGCTAAGGTTGGTATGACTCAGGTTCGCGCCACTGAGATTGGCACCACTGAGGTTGACATCTGAGAGTTCTAGGGAGGACAGATCCGCCTTGGCCAGTTCAGCGCCGACAAGGTTGGCCTTGGCAAGGTTAGCTTCACTGAGCTTGACTTCCGTGAGATCAACGCGGCTGAGATTGGCCCCCGTGAGGTTCGTCGCCGTTAAGTTCGCGCCACTAAGGTTGGCACCACTGAGGTTCGCGCCACTGAGATTGGCATTGCTAACATCCGCCTGAATCAAATCGACACGGGTTAGGTTCGCCTGCTTTAGAGCCGTGCCATGCAAATTCGCACCCTGTAAATTTGCCCCCGAAAGGTTAACGCCATCGAGCGTCAATCCCCGTAGATCCGCATTGGCCAAATCCACACGGGAGAGATTTGCCCCCTGAAGCACCGTTCCCCGCAGGGTGGTTTCACTGAGTTCAGCGCGGCTGAGATTCGCTCGCGTCAGGTTTGCCCAACTGAGATCACTGCGGCTGAGGTTTGCGCCAGCGAGGTTGGCATCTACCAATTCTGCTTTAATGAGCATGGCATTAACAATTTCTGCGCCACACAGCACCGCACCACTGAGATTGGCCCCGCTCAGGTTGACCCACTCCATGTCGGCACGGGAGAGAATAATCCCCCGTAGATCAGCGTTGATAAACTCGCCATTTGTCAAACTGGCACGATTAAAGTCCCGTTCACCGCTGGCATAGCGTTTTAACAACTCTTGGGGATTCATCAAAAAAAACGGGTCTGGAACCCCGCCCTTGAGAGCGGCTCTACACTCTAAGCCTAGCTTAATTCGCTAAAACCACACTACGCTCGTGAGAGGATGATAATAAAGACTTGCGCTCGATGCTCTCATGGATACCATCCCTATTCTTGATCTCAAAGCCCAATATCAATCCCTGCAAGCAGACATCGATCGCGCAGTTGCCCGGGTACTAGCATCAGGTCAGTTCATTCTAGGGCCAGAGGTACAGGCCTTTGAGGAAGAGGTGGCGGCCTATTTAGGGGTGCGCCATGCAGTAGCAGTCAATTCAGGGACAGATGCACTGGTAATTTCCCTGCGCAGTTTGGGCATAGGTACTGGGGATGAGGTGATTACAACTCCCTTTTCGTTTTTTGCGACGGCAGAGGCGATTAGTTTGGTGGGCGCCCGCCCGGTCTTTGTGGATGTGGAACTGGATTCTTTTAACCTTGATCCCAGTAAAGTTGCCGCAGCGATTACCCCCCGCACCCAGGCGATTTTACCCGTGCATTTATTTGGGCGGCCGGCAGCAATGGGAGCGATTGTGGAACTTGCTCAGGCTCATGGGTTAGCGATTCTTGAGGATTGTGCCCAGTCCTTTGGTGCCCGCTATTGCCCACCCTGTGAAACTTGTCAATGCACAGAGGTGACTCAAAAGACCTTAGCCCATCAATTCACGGGGGCGATCGGCCACATGGGTGCCTTTTCTTTTTTCCCGACAAAGAACTTGGGTGCCTATGGTGATGGGGGGCTGATTACCACCAATGATGATGATTTAGCCGCGCGATCGCGCATGCTGCGGGTTCACGGCTCCCGTCAACGCTACCACCACGAAATGATTGGCTACAATTCTCGCTTGGACAGCCTACAGGCGGCAATTCTGCGGGTGAAGCTACCCCATATCGATCGCTGGAATCAAGAGCGACGGCGAGTGGCGCAAACCTATAACCAAGCCTTGGCGGGTCTTGAGACAATAGTCACCCCAGCGGTGTCTGCGGGGCATGTGTTTCATCAATATACAATTCGGGTGCTCAATGGCCAGCGGGATGCGCTTGCGGCTTACCTGAAGGAGGCTGGCATTAGTTCAATGATTTACTACCCGATTCCCCAAGATCACTGTCCAATGTATAAGGGGCAATCTCCACCCAATCCTGTCAGCGATCGCCTTGCTCGCGAGGTACTGAGCTTACCCATTTGGCCTGAGTTGAGCGATGCCACCATTGAGCGTATTGCCACAACAATTCGCCAGTTTTTTCAGAAGCTCTAGGTCCATCTTCCGAGTATTTATCCTGAGTTAACAGAACCTTAAAGTTGCAATCGCTAAGCTAGCAACAGCCCTTTTCTCAAACCTGTAATGTCGCTGGGGCAGGAGTGCAATGCCATGAAGGTTGCCGTTTTTAGTGCCAAATCCTACGATCGCCAGTTTTTGAATGCCGCCAATGAGGCTCAAGGGCATCTCCATCTTCTGAACTACTACGATCTGCTGCTGCGCCCTGAAACAGTTTCCCTCGCCAAGGGACATGAGGCCGTCTGTGTATTTGTCAATGACGATCTAGGGGCAGAGACCCTCAAACGACTGGCGGCGTTGGGGGTGCGTCTGGTGACACTGCGCTGTACGGGCTTTAATAATGTGGATTTGGCGACGGCGGCCAGCTTGGGCATAACAGTGACCCGCGTGAGTACTTATTCCCCCTATTCGGTGGCGGAGCATACGGTCGGACTGATCCTGATGCTAAACCGCAAACTCCACCGTGCCTACAACCGCGTGCGTGATGATAATTTTTCCCTAGAGGGGCTGATGGGCTTTGACCTGCACGGCTGCACCGTGGGTATTATTGGCACAGGTAAAATTGGCTGTATTGTGGGTCAGATTATGCGGGGTTTTGGCTGCCATCTCTACGGCTATGATCCCTACCCTAGTGAAGCCTTTAAGGAGATTGGTACCTACACAACCCTAGAGGCGCTGCTGGCCGCATCCGATATTGTGACGCTCCATTGCCCCTTGGTGCCCGAAAATGAACACCTGATCAACGCCACCACGATCGCCCAAATGAAGCGAGGCGTGATGTTAATCAATACCAGTCGCGGCAAACTGGTGGATACCAAAGCAGTGATTGAGGGCATTAAAAGTGGCCAAATTGGTTATCTCGGCATTGATGTCTATGAAGAGGAAGACTCCCTCTTTTTCCAAGATCTCTCGGACACGATCATCCAAGATGACACCTTCCAACTCCTGCAATCCTTCCCCAATGTAGTGATTACTGCCCACCAAGCCTTCTTTACCCGCAATGCCCTCACGGATATTGCCCGTACCACGATTGAAAATTTGACCTGTTTTGAGCAAGGCCTGCCCCTAGCAAACGCAGTTAAACAGATGTAAGGCTCGGCGGCGAAACGGTTATCCCCATAGCGTTTCTGGCAAACAGATCCGCTATAGTAGCGATCGCGTTTATTTCAGGAAAAAAGTCATGGGGCGTGCAGAAAAAGTTATTTTGGCCTATTCGGGGGGAGTGGATACCTCTGTGTGTATTCCCTATCTCAAGCACGAGTGGGGAGTGAAGGAAGTGATTACCCTCGCCGCTGATTTAGGACAGGGGGATGAACTGGAGCCGATTCGCCAAAAAGCCCTTGATTCTGGTGCCAGTGCCTCCTTGGTGGCCGATGCCAAAGCTGAGTTCATCCGCAACTATGCCTTTCCAGCCATTCAGGCCAACGCTCTCTACGAAAATCGCTATCCCCTCTCGACGGCCCTTGCTCGCCCCTTGATTGCCAAGCTCTTGGTGGATGCGGCTGCTGAGTATGGTGCCGATGCCGTTGCCCACGGCTGTACAGGGAAAGGCAATGATCAAGTCCGCTTTGATGTGGCGATCGCCGCTCTGAATCCCAACCTCAAGGTCTTGGCACCCGCTCGCGAATGGGGCATGAGCCGTGAAGAAACCATTGCCTACGGCGAACGCTTTGGCATTCCCGCTCCGGTGAAAAAATCTTCCCCTTACAGCATTGACCGCAATCTTTTGGGACGCAGTATTGAAGCAGGCCCCCTTGAGGATCCGTGGACTGAACCCCTCGAGGAAATTTATTTGATGACCCAAGCCATTGAAAATACCCCCAACTCTCCGGAGTATGTGGATATTGGCTTTGAAGCAGGGATTCCCGTTAGCCTCGATGGCCGCTCCCTCGATCCCGTAACGCTGGTAAGTGAACTCAATGAGCGGGTGGGTCGCCACGGCTTTGGTCGCATTGACATGATTGAAAATCGCCTTGTCGGCATTAAATCCCGCGAAATTTACGAAGCCCCTGCCTTATTAGTACTCATTGACGCTCACCGCGATTTGGAAAGTTTAACCCTGACTGCCGATGTGACGCAGTACAAGCGGGGGATTGAGGAGACCTACAGCCGCCTCCTCTACAACGGCCTCTGGTACAGCCCCCTCAAGGAAGCCCTTGATGCTTTTATTCAACAGACCCAGAAGCGGGTGACGGGTACCGTGCGCGTCAAGCTCTTTAAGGGAACCGCACGGGTGGTGGGGCGGCAATCTCCCTACTCCCTCTACACCCCCGACTTGGCTACCTATGGCGCTGAGGATCAATTTGATCACAAGGCAGCCGAGGGCTTTATCTACGTGTGGGGGCTACCCACCCGTGTCTGGGCAGAAAAACTGCGCCAAGGCTAATCGGGTGCTTCGACAATACACCACTCGTGGAGTTCGTACTGCACACACTGGTGTTGGACGAGGGGATCGCGGGCAACAATTTCCTCAGCCGCCTTGCGGGAATCGGCCTGAAACAACAGCATGCCACCCCCTCGCTCAGCCCAGTATCCCGTGCGGGCTTGATGCCCGGCAGCAATGAGGGAGCGCACATAGGCGCGATGGGCAGCAACGTGTTGATCAAATGTGGCTTTATCCACAATGCCGCGTTCGATTTTGACAAACCATGGCATCGGTGACTGGCTCCTGTGGATTTGAATCAAGACCTAGAATAGCTATAAGCAGTGTGCCTGCGTGACTCTGTTTTGCCCTGATTGTGAGCGGCTATGAGCAAAGCCATTACCCTTGAAACGTTGTTAAGTGAATTTGCCCGTGGGGTGCGGAATTTTCGTGGTGTCAATTTGGCGGGCAGTGTGTTTCCCTTGGTGCAACTCAGCCATATTGATCTGGCGGGAGCCAATCTACAAGGTATCAATTGGAGTGGGGCGGATCTGATCAAAGCGAACCTTGCCAATGCCAATCTGCGAGGAGCCAATCTGATTGGTGCGGATTTGAGTGGTGCCAACCTCACCGATGCGGATTTGCAGGAGGCGATGCTCAGTGGGGCGATTTTGGTGGGTGCCTACCTATCGCGAGCCAATTTGCAGCGGGCAGTGCTCAGTGGGGCAATTCTTAAGGGGGCGGTTCTTCACGACAGTAACCTTAAGGAAACGAATGTCGTGGGGGCAGATCTCTCAGAGGCGGATCTGACCGGGGCGATCGCCCGCCGTCAAGACTTAGAGGAAGCCAAGCTCTCGGGTGCTACACTCCCCAATGGTGAAGTGGTCTTTGATGAAGGGGACATTGAAGAGGTACCGTTGCCCACTACGCCGGCAATTGCTGAGCCAATGGCAACCGCTAACGAAACCACTGTGATTGAGTGGACAAATGAGCAGGTGATCCAAATGTTGATCCTGCAACAGGAGCCGTTGCCCAGTACCTATCAAAGTGCTGACTTGAAGGTGGTGGCTCTTGGCAATCACTGCTATCAATTGCGAACGATCACTGAAACGGTGGTGGCGGTGGTTGAGGGGTCCAGTGTGGCCGATGAAAAAGTCACCCTTTTTGTGGAGGCTCCCTTTGCAGATCTGATGGCCAGTGTGCTCCAAGCCCATTCCTTCTGGCCAACGCAATACATTAGTGACCCCGTGCCTGCATGGCAGTACGAGCAGGTACCCACGCCCCCCAGCAGTGAAGTTCGTTTGGGAACCGCACGGCAACTCTGGAAAACGTGGTGGTTACTCTTGAAGTCCACGGCTACAGGGCAGGAGCCAGCACAGCTACAACTGTTGGTGGGCAAGAGTTGGCAGCCCATTCGCGATATTGGTTTTTCACCCTCGGCCAGTGGCGGCGTGATTATTAAAACCGATGCGGGCGATCGCCACTATCCTGCTGATGCGTCGCTGATTTGGCTAGAAAGTGTCCAGTCTGGCTCACCCACCCCCACAGCACCGCTCTGGAACGGCCTGCTGAAATTTCAAAATAACTGCTTGACGATTCAAACGGCGGCGGGCCCCGTCTGTGTGCGGGGGGAAAATTTGACGGTCACCATCGGTGGTCAGGCGATCGATCTGAACCAGCTCTAATGGTCGTTGTTCAGCCCTTTGATTTTAGTCGCTGGCCGATCGCCGTCAGTGATTTACCTGCCGATACCTACCTCGTGGGCGGAGCAGTACGGGATGCGCTCCTCGGCCGGACAACGTTGTACCCCGATTTGGATTTTATTGTGCCGGTGGATGCCATTGCCCTGAGCCAAAAACTGGCGGATAAGTACAAGGCTGGTTTGGTGGTTTTGGATCGGCAGCGGCAAATTGCCCGCTTGGTTTTTGCCAACACCACCGTGGATATTGCCCGGCGCCATGGGGAGACGCTCTTAACTGATTTGAGCGATCGCGATTTTCGCCTCAACGCCATTGCCTACGACATTCACCACCACCACATTGTCGATCCCCTCGCTGGCCTTTTGGATTTGCAACGCCGCCAAATTCACTATGTAGCACCAGAAAATCTCGCTGCTGATCCGCTGCGACTCCTACGCGCCTATCGCCAAGCTGCCCAACTGCAATTTACGATTACGCCCGAAACGCGGCAGGTGATCCAAACCCTTGCCCCCCAACTGCGGCGAGTGGCAGCAGAACGGGTACGGGTGGAACTCAGCTATCTCCTCAGTGCTGTTGAGGGTGCGGCTCAAGTGACCCTCGCCTTTCGTGATGGGGTGTTGGCGGTGTGGCTACCGTCAGTAACTGAGGAGCGGATTACCCACTACCATGCCCTTGAATCCACCCTAGCGAATTTCCCCTTCCCTGCCCTTTGGCCGGCGCTAACGAAATCCATTGCCGCAACAACTGCCCCTGGCGAACCCCAACGGCGAACCCTAGCGGCTTTGGCCAAGCTCACCTGCCTCGTGAATGCCAGCGATCGCCTAGCGGCCGAGGAACTGACTGCCCTCACCTACACCACCGATGAAATTCGCATTGTCCAAGTCCTGTGCCGACTGCTCAACCACTGGCTAGTCCCCCTAGAACAGCCCCTGCACCGTGAGCAAGCCTTTTATCTATTCCGCGCAGCGGGTAGCTATTTTCCAGCCTTCGTTGCCCTTGCCCTTAGTCGTGGCATCCCCAAAGAGCATCTAGTCCCCTTGGTCAAAGGGTGGTTAGACCCCAAGGATGCCCTTGCCCATCCCCCCCAATTGGTGCGGGGTGCCGATTTGGTAGAAGCGTTTCAGGTCTCGCCGGGGCCGCGGGTGGGTGAATTGTTGCGAGCTGTGGAAGCAGCCCAAGCGCGGGGAGAAATTAGCGATCGCCCCCAAGCCCTCGCCTATGTGGCACAACTCCTCAAGAGTGCAACTGAACCAAGACATAGTTAGGAATTGGTCAGAAAAATCTCTTGCCAAAGGGTGTCATAGGTCTTTTGGGTTGCAGCATCAAGGGGGAGCAATACCTCACTTTTGCTAAAGGCGTTGGGGTCAGCAAGGGGAATATAGCGCTGAAAGAGGGTGCCCGTTAGATGACTCACGCGGGGCGAGAGAGCATCACTAAATTGACTGAGTTGCTCAGCCACCTCTGGCTGCCACCAGTAGTTTAACCAATCCAAGGTGGGGCGATCGGGAGCTTGGCCACAGACCCACAAATCTAGCCAAAGCGCCGTGCCACTGCCGGGGAAGACTGCTCCATAGGTCTGCGGATCCCGCTTCAGTAGCGGCAGTAAATCCGTTGACCAACCCACTGCCAACTGCGTACTCCCCAGCATCAGCGGTTGCAGGTAAGCATCGGAACTAAAGAAACGGCAACCTTGGCGCAGCCGAGACAATCGCTCCCGTAACTGCGGGTGGGTGGGTGGGGCATTGTAGGACAGACCCAGGGATTTCAGGGTTAATCCAATCACTTCGCGGGGCGTATTCAAGAGGCTGTAGTGCCCCTGCACTGCGGGGTGCCATAGGGCATCCCAATCTTTGGGTTCCCAACCCAAGTCAGCAAAGAAATCGCGGCGATAAATGAGGGCGGTGGCTCCCCAGCGATAGGGAAGACCCCAGAGGGCATCCTCTTTGCTGATGAACTTCACAAAAGGCTGCCAGGGTTCAGCCCAGGCAAATCCATTTTGAATGAGTTGTTTAGGAATGGGGGTGATCTGCCCTTTTGCCACCGCCTCGGGTAGCCAAGCATCCCCGAGACTGAGGACGGCTGACCCTAGATTGCCTGCTGCAAGGGTATGGGCTAAGGCTTGGGGCGTTTCCTGAAGGCGCAGACGAATGCCCACACCCGCCTGTTGACGAAATCGCTGAATCAGTTGAGGCGGTAAGGATTTGCGCAGCAGATGAACCGTTAGCCCGCCATTGGCACTTGCTTGACACCCACTGAGGGCAATCGCCCCCAGGGCAAACAACCCCTGACAAAACTGCCGCCGCTGCATTAGCGTTGCCACCGAAACTGCAATTGACTCGGCTGTGCCGGATCCCCCAGTTGCTCAATGCCGCGCTCGTTAGCCACAAGGTGCCGCAGGATCAGGTAAATCCGCTCCAGTTGATCCGGCGCATTCACAGCGTTGGCGATCGCCCCCAAGTCAAGAGGTTCATCACTTTGTTCTAAAACTTTGACAATCTGCCGTTGCAACGCCAAATTCGCCGCTGCTGCTTTCTTGCCAGCTTCCACCCCCGGCTGATGGTAGGCATTGATATTCACCAAGAAGCCATAGAGACCCACTGCTCGCTCGTAGAGGGCAATCAGGGCACCCACCGTTTTGGGTGTTACCTCTGGAATTGTCACCGTCAGGGAAGGGCGATCCTTTTCATAGAGGGCTTGGCGCGTGCCAAGGAGCAAACCACTGAGGTAATCCCCGGCAGTAATCCCCGGCTCCACCTCAATGGCCGGTTCTTGACCATCCCGCAGCACTTCAATAAACGTGACAAAGAAGTTAGGGAGGCCATCCCGCAACTGCTGCACATAGGCGTGCTGATCCGTGGTTCCCTTGTTGCCATAGACCGCAATCCCTTGGTGGACAATATTGCCGTCGAGGTCTTTTTCCTTGCCGAGGGACTCCATCACCAACTGCTGCAAGTAGCGGCTAAACAGTAGCAGACTATCTTTGTAAGGCAGGACAACCATATCTTTTTCACCCCGACCATTGCCTGCATGGTGCCAAGCCAAGGCGAGTAGGGCAGCGGGATTTTGGCGGATCTTCGGTACGCGGGTTGCTTGATCCATCAATTTTGCTCCCGTGAGGAGGGCATCAATGTCAATCCCTTGCAGGGCAGCGGGCAATAGACCCACCGTTGACAGTTCCGAGGTGCGCCCCCCTACCCAGTCAAACATCGGGAAAATGGCCAGCCAGCCGTTTGACTCCGCCACTTGGGCAAGGCCACTGCCCGGCATGGTGACGGCTACGGCGTAATCGGCAAAGGCAAGACCGGCACGTTGGAAGCGGGCTTGGGCTTCTAGCATGCCATTGCGGGTTTCCGGTGTCCCCCCCGATTTGGAAATGACAATCACTAAGGTCGTCCGCAGGCGATCGCCCAGTTCCGCAAAGACGCGCTCAAATCCCGCAGGGTCAGTATTATCCAAAAAATGAATGTTCAGGGGCGGATTTACGGGGGCAAGGGCAGCCGCCACAAACTGCGGTCCAAGGGCAGACCCCCCAATGCCAATGGAGAGAATATCCGTAAAGCGACCCCCTTGGGGTGGGGCAATGGCGCCACTGTGGACTTGCTGGCTAAACTGCTTCACCTGGGCAATGGCATCGCGAATTTCGGCGCGTAATTCCGAAGTTGGGGCTAAATCGGCATCCCGTAGCCAGTAGTGCCCCACCATACGGCCTTCATCGGGGTTGGCGATCGCCCCTGCTTCCAATTCCTTCATTTGCTCAAAAGCGCGCTCAAAGGCTGGCTCTAGGCGCTGCACGACCGCTGGGGTCAATCCCATACGACTGACATCCACATAGAACTCCAACTCAGGGTGGTAGTACAACCAATCTTGGTAATGCTGCCAAAGAGCCAAAGCATCCATAAAAAAATACTCTCGCGCTACGATCTCAGATCTCAGCGTACCTCAACAACTGTCCCTTACTGGGAACGTCAGCTTTCCCTTAACAAACACCCTAGGCAGAGTGCGCCTTCAGAAAAGTAGCAAATTCCTCTAAGGCCGTCCGCAGGCGATCGCCCGCCACCTCAACAAAATCATTGTGATCCGCACCCTCGACCCAGAGGGAAAATTTTGGCTCACGGGCAATGGCAAAAAGGTATTGGCCATGACGAAAGGGCACGATGCTGTCGGCAGTACCGTGGAGAATCAACAGCGGCACCCTGACTTGCGGCAGTTTATCTCGGTTGATAAAGCGATCAAAGGGAAACAGTGGCAAAGGCACCACCACCCGAAAGATGGACGTAAAGGTACTTTCTAAGACCAACCCCGCAATTGCAACCTGTGTCGCCAGTTCCGTTGCCACCCCACCGCCAAGGGAACGGCCATAGAGAATCACCCGCTCTGGGGGGACTCGCAGTTCCTCTGTGAGATGGGTATAGGCCGCCAAAGCATCTGCGTAGGCATGACGCTCACTGGGGCGACCCGAACTCAAGCCATAGCCACGATAGTCATAGGCAAGGACAGAAAACCCCCACTGCCGCAGCCTCTCAAGGAAGGGTTCCACCATACCGAGGTCTTCACCGTTGCCGTGACTAAACAGCAGCGTAAAGTGAGCCTCTGGATTGGCAACATACCGCACCGCAAGGCGATCGCCCTGGCCCACTGGAATCAGCCTGATCTCCTCAGAAAGAGAATAGGTAGGACGGGGGGGATGGAAGATGAGGGCATCGGCGCCAAAGTAGAGATAGACCGCAACGATCAGGTAAATGAGGAGTGCCGATCGCCCCAAGCGCAGCCAACTCCACTCCCCCAGTACCCAAGCTTGCAGCCAACTCATTTAGACGTAGAATTCAGACTTGGTGCCACCAGTGTCCCTAAGGGTTGATCCACCTGCTGAGCCAGTGTCGGTACCACTTCCCGCACCCGAGCAATCACCTGACCTGTGGTTGCATCGTAAATTTGCGTCAAGAGCTTGGGATAGAGGCCAATACCAATAATCGGTACCAACAGGCAGGCAATGATAAACACCTCACGGGGTTCGGCATCGACAAGGGCTTCATGCTCGACCAGTTCCTTGTTTTCAGGGCCGTAGAAAATTTCCCGCAGCATCGAGAGCAGGTAAATCGGTGTCAAGATCACCCCTACTGCCGCCAAAAAGACCACAATCACCCGGAAGGGCAAAGAATAGGCATCGCTAGTAGCAAAGCCAATAAAGACCATCAGTTCAGCCACAAAGCCACTCATCCCCGGCAAAGCAAGGGAGGCCAAGGAGCAGGCTGTAAACATGGCAAAGATCTTCTTCATTTTCTGGCCAACACCGCCCATTTCCTCAAGGATGAGCGTGTGGGTACGGTCATAGGTGGCTCCCACCAAGAAAAAGAGACTCGCCCCAATCAAGCCGTGGGAGACCATTTGCAGCACGGCCCCACTCATGCCCAAATTGGTAAACGAAGCAATCCCAATCAGCACAAAGCCCATATGGGAAATCGAGGAGTAGGCAATTTTGCGCTTGAGATTGCGCTGCGCATAGGAGGTCAGCGCCGCATAGATGATGTTGACCACCCCCAAAATCACTAGAACAGGGGCAAACTTGGCATGGGCTGCCGGCAGCATATCGACATTCATGCGAATCAGGGCATAGCCACCCATCTTCAGGAGAATCCCCGCCAGCAGCATGTGCACCGGCGCTGTTGCTTCACCGTGGGCATCCGGCAACCACGTGTGCAGGGGGACAATCGGCAGTTTGACGCCATAGGCCACCAAAAAGCCCGCATAAACCAGCAGTTGAAAACCAATGGCATAGTCCTTGGCCGCCAAGGTCTGCATATCAAAGCTAATCGTGTCGCCATAGAAGGCCATGGCCAAGCCCGCCACCAAAATAAAGAGGGAGCTACCAGCTGTGTAGAGAATAAACTTTGTTGCCGCGTATTGACGCTTGGGGCCGCCCCAAATTGCCAAAAGCAGGTACACCGGAATCAGTTCCAGTTCCCACGCCAGGAAAAAGACCAGCATATCCTGCACGGCAAAAACGGCAATCTGACCACCGTACATCGCCAGCATTAAGAAATAAAACAGTCGCGGCTTCAGGGTTACTGGCCAAGCCGCCAAAATCGCCAGCGTAGTAATAAAGCCCGTGAGTAAGATCAGCGGCATCGAGAGGCCATCTGCCCCCACTGACCAGCGCAGACCAATTTCGGGAATCCAGTCATGGCTTTCCCACAGTTGCATGCCAGGGGTGTTCAGGTCATAGAAATTCGTGAAGGCATAGACCATCAAGGCAAAGTCAATCAACCCCACCGTCAGGGCATACCAGCGGATTGGGCGTCCCTTGCCCGTGGGATCTGGAATGAAGGGAATCGCCAAGGAAGCCACCATCGGGAACAGGATAATTGTTGTCAGCCAAGGAAACGTACTCATGGCAGTCGTGTTTACTCCTCCAGCAGTTGGGAAAGAACCATGACCGGGGTTAGGCTTGCACTGAGAAGATGACAAATCCCAACACCGCCAGCAGCACAATTAGGGCGTAGAACTGGGCACGGCCATTTTGGAAGTATTTCAGCCCTTCACCGGTGACCATCGTCACAAAGCCCGTGAGGTTGACCACCCCGTCCACTACGTTGTAGTCCACTTCCAAGACCTGACGCGCCAAGCGACGACAGCCCTTGATGAAGACCGCTTCATAGAGTTCATCAAAGTACCACTTATGCAGCGAGAACTGGTACAGCGGTTGAATGGCTTTGGCGATCGCCTGCGGACTGGGAGTGCCCTTGAGATACATCAGGGAGGCCACAGTAATGCCAAGCAGGCCAATGCCCACAGAGCTACCGCCAAGGATAAGAAACTCTGTCAAATCCACCGCGTGCTCCGCCACCATTTCCTCACCAGGAGCATGGATAAAGGCCTCAAAGAGATTGTTGAAGGGGGTACCCACAAAACCCATCAACGTCGAGGGAATCGCGAGCACCACCAAGGGTAGCGTCATTGTCCAAGGGGATTCATGGGGTTCAGCAGCATGGTGATCATGGTGCTCCCGTAGCTCTGGGGGCACATTACGGAACTTGCCCTCAAAGGTCATGAAGTACATGCGGAACATATAAAAAGCGGTTAAGCCAGCCGTGAGCCACGTCAGCAGCCACATGGCCGGGTTGGCATGAAAAACCGCGCCTAAAATTTCATCCTTTGACCAAAAGCCAGCAAAGGGAGGCACGCCAGAAATGGCCAAGCACCCCACTAGAAAGGTTGCCCCTGTTATGGGCATATACTTGCGCAGACCCCCCATGTAGCGCATATCTTGAGCCAAGTCAGGGTTATGGCCCACCACCCCTTCCATGCCGTGAATCACTGACCCCGATCCAAGAAAGAGCATCGCTTTGAAGTAGGCATGGGTCATCAGGTGAAAAAGACCAGCACTGTAGGCACCCACACCCATCCCCATGACCATATAGCCCAGTTGGGAAATGGTTGAATAGGCCAAGCTCTTTTTGATGTCGTTTTGGGTGATGGCAATGGTGGCCCCCATAAATGCCGTAAAAGCCCCCGTCCAAGCAATGATCGTCATGACTTGGGGCAATTGCTCAAACACAGGGAACATCCGCGCAATCAGGAAAACCCCGGCTGCCACCATGGTTGCTGCGTGAATCAGAGCAGAAATGGGGGTCGGACCCTCCATCGCATCCGGTAGCCACACATGCAGGGGAAACTGGGCAGATTTGGCCACAGGACCGAGAAAGACCAAGATGGCCAGAATGGCCGCAAGGCTGGGGGACAACAGCCCCGTATTCACCAACTCCGTCAAGCGATCGCCCATGCCGCCAAAGTCAAAGGTACCTGTTGCCCAAAATAGCCCCACCATGCCCAACAAAAGGCCAAAATCACCGACACGGTTGGTGACAAATGCTTTTTGTGCTGCTTCCGCCGCGCTTTTCCGGTCATACCAAAAGCCAATCAGCAGGTAGGAGCACATGCCCACCAATTCCCAAAAGATATAGACCTGCACCAAGTTGGGACTGACGACCAACCCCAACATTGAGGAGCCAAACAGGCTCAGATAGGCAAAAAAGCGAACATAGCCCGCATCATGAGCCATGTAGCCATCGCTGTAGAGCATGACTAAAAAGGCCACCGTTGTGACGATGACCAACATCAATGCCGCTAAGGGGTCAATCACGTATCCCATAGCAATGTGGAGATTGCCCGCCGCTGCCCATTCAATCATTTGCGTATAGGGGGCGTGGCCTTGGACTTGACTCCAGAAGAGGCTCAGAGAATGCCCCATGGCGATCGCCATCAACGCCATGATGAAAATGGCACTGGGTCGCCGCAGTTTCGAGGTGGTCTCTGAAAAGGCAATCAAGCCAAAGCCCACAATCAGCGCTCCCAAAAGGGGTAAAACGGGAATCAGCCAAGCGTATTGATACAGGGGTTCCATGCGTGCCACCTAACTTTCCATGAGAGCTGCCTGCCTAGAAAACCCAATAGGTATGAATCGCTAGTGTAGGCAAAACCCTCTACATTTTGCCATATCCCTTTTAGCAAGCGACGAGGGGTACCAGTTATAGAAAATAAAAAAACGGATTTTCTTTAGCTTTGCCGTCCTCAAAAGGCACCGTCACCACCTTTTTCTGAAACAGGGGGTACACGTAAAAGAATCTCCTACGGTGGCTTTTACAGCATTGTGTGTCCTGCAGCCTTGCGAAACGAGCTGTAGTGATGGAACAAGTCAAAAAGCGCTACCCGTCTAACAACACATTGATGCACCGATGATGTACCGATGAGGGAGATCGCGATGGAATTGCATTTTGTTATAGGACGCTTATACCGAGTGGGGTCTGTCATTGGGGGAGCGATCGCCTTGGTTTTCATCTCCCATACCACCCTTGCCCAAAATGCCCCTGATTCGCGCATGGTGCAGCGGGTCGAAAACGCCACATCCGTCCTCGGCGAGTTTACATTTAACAACAACAATCGCATTCCGCCGAGGATTGTTCAGCGTGCCCAAGGCATTGCCATTATTCCCAATGTGGTTCAAGCCGGTTTTATCGTCGGCGGCCGGCGGGGTGCTGGCATTCTCCTTGTGCGCAATGAAAATAACGAATGGAGTAAGCCCGCCTTTATCACAATGACCGGCGGCAGCTTTGGTCTGCAAATTGGTGCCCAATCCACGGATGTGGTGCTGGCCTTCATGGACAAATCGGTAGTCATGCGCAGCTTGGCGCAGTCGTTTCGCTTGGGGGGCAATGTCTCTGTTGCTGCAGGCCCTGTGGGTGGCGAAGTTGTCAGTCCTACAGACCCGAGTCCCCAGGTCTTTTCCTACACGCGCAGTGCAGGTCTTTTTGCCGGTGTTGCCCTTGAGGGCGCCAATATTGGTTTTGACCGTAGTGCCAGTACCCGCTTCTATGGACGGCCTAACCTGACGCCAATGCAAATTTTCGAGAACTCGCCCCCCCTCCCTTCCCCTCCCGTCCTCAATGGTCTCTACAATGCCCTTACCCGTGCAGCTCGCTAATCCCTTCTCAAGACAGTGATAAGATAGCAGTCAATAGTCCGCACTCTATAGAAGGAACACTATGGCACAGGGACAGGGTTTTGGCTTCGGTCTTGGCAAAATGAAGGAGCTGGCCGCAGCCATTCAAAAAGCGCAGCAAGTTCAAGAAGGCGCCAAGAAGCTGCAAGAAGACCTCGAAAAAATGGATATTGAGGGTCAAGCAGCGGGGGGTGCCGTCAAAGTGATTATGAGTGGTACCCAAGAACCCCGCCGCGTCGAAATCAGCCCAGATCTCCTGAGTGAAGGGGCTGAAGTGCTCTCTGATTTGGTGACAGTTGCCATGCGCGATGCCTACCAAAAATCCACCGCCACCATGCGGGAACGGATGGAAGAGTTAACGAGTGGCTTGAACGTTCCGGGTCTTGGTTGATGCACTCCCTTGCCCACCATGGCACCCAAGCTGCGGCTCCTGATTGTGGAAGATGATCCAATGATGCAACTGGGGCTAGGACAAGCCCTAGGGGAGCAGTTTGCTGTGGTGGGTTATGCCGAAGATGGCTATGGCGCCATTGATATGACACGGCAGTTGCAGCCGCAAGTGGTCATTATGGACATTGGCCTACCAGGGTTAGACGGGATTGCCGCCACCCAACGGCTGAAGCGAGAATTTCCTGACATTCATGTGGTGATGCTCACCTCCCACCAATCGACCGTTGAGGCTATTGCCGCCCTTTCTAGTGGTGCCGATGCCTACTGTATCAAGGGGCAAACCGTTGAGCGATTACTAAGGGCGATCGCTGCTGCCCAAGAGGGAGCCACCTACCTTGATCCCCAGATTGCTCGCCATGTGATCCAGCACCTGCATCCGCCCCAACCGACAATGGACTATCATCTTTCGCAGCGGGAACTGGATGTCCTGAAGCTGATGGTGGAAGGTTACAGTAATCCTGAAATTGCCAGTAAGCTATTTTTAAGCCCAAACACCATCAAGACCCATGTGCGCGGTATTTTGAACAAGTTGGCGGTGGATGACCGGGTGCAGGCGGCGGTTGTTGCAGTTCGTAACGGTTTAGTCTAGGCCTTCCACAAGACTGAAGGGCACTTGCTATCGTGAAGGGGAACCGTCGGTCTGTAAAGCCTGTGTCCCATGGCATCCCATAGTAATGAGGCAACGGTTTTAGCCTCCGATCAAGAATCATCTCCCTTTCTGCAAATTAGTACGCCTGCTTCTGTGGAGGAGTTTCCGCTCCTGCAACCGAGGGTACGGGTAGGGCGATCGCCCCACAACGAGATTGTGGTTTCCTATCCAACCATTTCGCGGCATCATTTTGAAATTGTTAAGACCGACACCGGCTATCGCATCCGTGACTTGGACAGTAAGCTCGGTCTGGTCTATGGCGATCGCCCCCTCAAGGAAAAAGACCTCAAGGACAGGGATACCTTCTACATCGGTGCCAACGTCAAGATCACCTTCTATGAAGGCCAAGCTCAGTTTCTGCAAAAAGCAATTAGCTTTCAAGGCAAGACGGTTCTGCGGATTGGTCGAGGTGATGACAATGACATTCAAATTGATCACCCCCAAATCTCGCGCCACCATGCCAAGATTGAACGTCAAGGCACCTCTATTGTCATTACAGATCTCAACTCCTCCAATGGTGTCTTTTGCAACGGCAAGCGCCTCACCAAACCCCATGCCCTAAGAATTGGCGACAAAATTCGCATCGGCCCCTATCTCCTGCAAATCAATGTTGACGAAACGATCACCGTTGATAATGAAACGGGCAGTATCTGCCTTGATGCCTTTGGCCTAGAGAAAGTCGTCAAAGGGAATAAAAAGCTCCTCCACGATGTCTCCCTATCCATTTTGCCCCGTGAATTTGTGGTCGTTGCTGGCGTCAGTGGGTGTGGCAAATCCACCCTATTGCGGGCGCTGACGGGATTTAACCCCGCCTCCAGTGGCACGGTTCTGGTGAATGGCAACGATCTCTACCACAACTTTGATGCCTACCGCTCTCAGTTTGCCTATGTGCCTCAGGAAGACATCGTCCACAAGGAACTCACTGTTGAGGAAGCCCTCGACTTTGCTGCCCAATTGCGGATGCCGGCTGATATTACACCTACTGAACGCCACAGCCGTGTGGAAGAGGTGATGCAGATTTTGGGGTTGAGCCAACGGCGGGATGTGCCAATCAAAAATCTCAGTGGTGGCCAACTAAAACGGGTCTCCATTGGTGTTGAGTTAATTACCAAACCCAGTTTGTTCTTTCTCGATGAGGCCACTTCAGGTCTGGATCCGGGTACCGAGGCAGATGTCATGACCCTATTGCGGCGCTTAGCCAATGGTGGCTGCACTGTCGTGCTGATTACCCACGTCACAGAAAATATCAAGCTATGTAATTTGGTCTTGTTTCTTGCTGCTGGCGGTCGCATTGCCTATTTTGGCCCCCCCGACGAAGCTCCTGACTACTTTGGTGTCAAGTCCTTTAATGACATTTATCCCTTGGTTGAGCGCGAGCGCAGCCCTGAGGAATGGCAGCAGTTATATTTGCAGTCGAAGCAGTACAAAACCTACGTTCTGGATCGCCAGAAGTCGGTGGTCTGCCACGTAGATCAGGGACGTACCCCAGATAGCCAAGGTAGACGTGCTAGCAAAATTCCCCAGTACCACCCCGTCTCAGGCTTACGGCAGTACCTGATCTTGCTACAACGGGAAGCGGCAGTTTTGCGGCGCGATCGCGTCAGCTTAATTTTGAATTTCTCGATCCCTTTCTTTATTGGTTTACTGGACTTAATTGTTTGGGATCGCCATCTCTTTGATATTCGTAAAGGGGATGCCGCCTCAGCGATTACGATGCTCTTTGCCACAGCCTTGGTGGCGGTGATGGTGGGTAATTTAACTACGATGCGTGAAATCGCCAAGGAGCGAGAGATTTACCGCCGCGAGCATCTCGTAGGGCTGAAAATTGGTGCCTATGTCTTCTCTAAAACAACGGTTGCGTTGCTGTTAGCCCTTTATCAGGCCTCGGCCTTTCTCCTATTCAAAAACATTGCTATCGATTTTCCTGGCGACAGCCTCACCCAATTACAGTTATGGCTGACGATGTTTTTGGCCTCCTTCAGTGGCATGATGATGGGGCTGTTGGTCTCAGCACTGTCACCAAATACAGCGATCGCCCCTCTGTTGTTAATTCTCTTTATTATTCCCCAAGTCACATTTGGGGGCGGGATTATTGCCCCCTCCCAGATGAATCCCATTGGCCAAGTCATGAATGTCTTTACCTTGACCAAGTGGCCCTTTGAAGCCTTTGTCACGATTACAAAAGTGGGCAAAGATGTGGCTTTGGATCCCTGCTGGACAAAACCCAATGAAACCCATCCCCCCGAAAGCTGTCGTTGCACGGCTGCCCAACTCTTTAAGACCTGCTACTTCCCGGGGGTTCGTGGCTACTACACTCCAGCCTTGGGTGAGGCAGAACCGCAAAAGCCCACGGAACCAGCGACGCCAACCACTCCAGCGGCCTTTGCTACCTTCCAAGAGGAGATGGCCAACTACAAGGATGATCTGAAGATTTGGCAGGACCAGTATTCTAATTGGATGCTGAAGCGAGAAAAAGCCATTGGCCAAGCGGAGGGCATTATTGATCGCCTTTACGGTATTTATGGTGAGATCTTTGACGTGAATGTACCGGGGCACTGGCTGATCATCAGCTTGTTTATTGTCCTTATGTTTGCCATGATTGTCGGCATTCAAATCTACTTCGACACCCTCCACTAGGGGCGT
>NZ_DVEH01000053.1 GCF_015295825.1 Thermosynechococcus sp. M98_K2018_005 | reverse complement strand
CGCGGAAGAGGTGAAAGAGGTTTTGGCCATTCCCCGAAAGCTGTCCACCACCAATGTTCAACTGATTATTGACGGTCTCTATGGTGGTGCCCGTGGTATTGGCAGCGGGGGTGATTTGAGCCAGGGCGGGGGCAGTGAGAAGAGAAACAAGGCCAGTCAGGCTGATTACGCTACGGGAAAACACAGTTGTTAAGAAGGGGGAGGCCATATCACTTTTTGTAAAAAGAGTTTGGTACTGACGACAGTTTTATGTTCAGGGACTCTGTTTATATCTGCTCAAGGAAGTGTACCAGTTGCCGAAGTGTCTCTTCTAGGTCTTCCCTAAAAGAGGGTGCTGAGAACGGAGCGCAATTTGAAGCGGAGGGCGATCGCCGTCAGGTTATCGTGGCCATTGATTTGGTTCCCCAGATCAATCAATTTATGGAGCGACTGACTGAGGGGGATACTAAAGTCGAGCATCGGGACTAAGTGGCTAATGATATGGGTTTCAAGGCAGCGATTATCGGACAGACCATCGGAGCAAAGTAAAACAAGGGTATCTTCTTCAATATCTAAGTCGATGACTTCTGGGTAGATGGCCTCATTGTTGCGAGGGCCGAGGGCTTGGGTAAGTTGGTAGGCATCGGGGCGGCCATAGGCAATTTCCGGCTCAACCCCCTGTTGAATCAGACGTTGACCTACCTCGTGATCTGTGGTCAGTTGTTGCAGTCCTTGGCGTTTGGTGAAGCGGTAGATACGACTGTCGCCGACATGACCAAGGCGAAGATGGTAATTGTGCACGAGTGCCATCACTAGGGTCGTGCCCATGCGGCCACTACCTGTTTTTGCTTTTTGATTATTGGTGGCAAAAATGACCTCATTGGCACGGTAAATGGCGTTGCGTACCTCCTCCGCACTCGGCAGTTCTCCCTGCCACGGCCAAGTCTGCTCGAAGTATTCATGGACGGTTTTCGTGGCTAAGGAGCTAGCGACTTCTCCTTCGGCGTGGCCGCCCATGCCGTCACAGAGAACATAAACCCCCTGAACCTCTAGTTGTTGACCGTTGGGGGTCATGCGCACCTGCTGCCGATGATTGATAAGATAGAAATCCTCGTTGTGGTGGCGATCGCGCCCGGTGTCTGTCTGGGCGGCAACATCCACTTGAACCAGTTGTCGCGCTAAGAGGGCAGTCGGTGCATCTTCAATCGCAGTGTGCTCTTCGGCTCCTGAGAGGGTGATGTCTGGCAGTTCATCAATCAAGTCAGCCGTACTTTCGCCTGTCTCCTCCTCAAAGTCTGGCAGGGGGTCACTGCGCAGGGTAGGGGCAAGGGAGTCAAGCAATATCTGAATTTCTGAGATTTTCTCCAAAGGAGCCGTACTTAAGGAGACTAGGAGGGGCATGAAAACGGCTTGGCGGCGACTAGAGGCATGGGCAAATAACTCTTGCCAAACGCCAATGAGACTGGGGGGTGGCGTGGGTCGCTCAAAGGTTTCGACTAAGGGCAAGGTGAAGTCCAGTTGATGCAGCCGCAATTGATCGTCAGGGTTGACGGCTAAATTCCTAACTGTGAGCAAGGAATAATGGCAGTGCCACGGTTCTAAAGTTTTCCACAGCTCAATCATGTCCTCTAGGTACTGGAAAATTTGCTCATCGGAAATGTTGTCGTCTTGCCAAACCTCTTGTAGAGGACGAGCCGTGTGATTGTAGTCGAGAATAATGCCGTGGCAGTAGTTGGCCGGTAAGTTGCTTGTGGCAACGGTATCTAGCCACGCATCGTGAATGGCTGGAATGGTTTCGGGATAGACAAGGTGCAAGGCAAGATAGGCGATCGCCACCGCACTGAGATCAGGGTATTGCGATTGCAAATGGGGAATGACCACACTGGGGTCGAGAATGTTTAGCCCCTGGGCCCAGTCCTGAGCTGTTTCGCGGAGGGCTTCTAAGAGCGTCGGTTCTTCAGGCTGTAGATCCTGCACCAGTTGGGGCAAATCACAGGCGTAACGGTGATCCCAGCGTTGGTAGCGGTGCTGGGGGTCAAAAAAGGCAACGCCCCTGGGAGGATTGGTGTCCTGCTCAAACACAGTTCCCCCAGAGTTGCGGTTGGGAACAGCTAAAATGGGGTGATCGGTATAGGCAGGATAGAGAACGCCCCACCAAAGTTTGAGGTTTTGATCAGTTTCAGCGGTAGGCATTAGAGCAGGTGAGCCAGCAAAGACAGCACAGCGACGGCCACACCTTGCGGTGTGGGAGGGGTATCCCCTATTGTATAGCGATCGCCCTAGGACAGCCCTTTTCTACGTCTTGTTGCTGTTTTTTATAACGATTCTTCAGCCATTGCCATTAAAGGGAATGATTTTGGCAACAGTGTTGAGGACACCTGACCTGCCACGGGTTGATGCAAACGAATCAATTGCGCCAAGGTTGACTTCAGTTGGGTGCGTGGCACGATCACATCGACAAAGCCACATTTTTGGACAAATTCGGCAGTTTGGAAGTCATCGGGGAGTTTTTCCCGCAGTGTTTGCTCAATGACCCGCCGCCCAGCAAAGGCGATCGTTGCTTTTGGCTCGGCAATAATAATATCCCCCAACATGGCAAAGCTAGCGGTCACGCCCCCAGCAGTGGGATGGGTCAAGACCGGAATATAGAGCAGACCCGCACTGCGATGACGCTCAAGGGCAGCGGCAGTTTTCGCCATTTGCACCAAGCTGAGCATCCCTTCCTGCATGCGAGCACCGCCAGAGGCACAGACAATCACCAGGGGAATATGCTCCCAAGTGGCTCGTTCAATCAGGCGGGTGATTTTTTCCCCAACGACACTGCCCATGCTACCGCCCATGAAGGCAAAGTCCATCACCCCCAAGGCAATCGGCAGACCCTCTAGTTGGCCAAGGCCGGTTTGTACGGCATCCTTGAGACCCGTTTTCTCTTGATATTCGCGCAGGCGATCGCTATAGGGCTTGCGATCCTTGAATTGTAGAGGGTCACAACTGACCAAATTTTCATCGAGGGGGCGCCATGTGTGGGGGTCAATCAGTTGTTGGATGCGCTCACTACTGCTGACGCGATGGTGATGGCCGCACTCTGGGCAGACCAATTGATGGCCATGCAGATCCTTGCTGTAGATCATGACGCCACAGGCTTCGCACTTTGTCCAGAGGCCATCGGCAATTTCTCGCTCTGGCTGCATGGGGGTCAAGGCGGTTTCTTTACGGCGATTTGCAAACCAATCAAATAAAGACATTGTGGAAAATTCCCTTTAACGTTGAGGTCTCAAATAGCGCGTTTGTATGGGTCTCTCTAAGGAGCGTCCACTAAGAATAATTACTTATCATCCCACTTTGTTGCATTTTTGCAATATATCGCACAAGTTTGAGAAATTATGCAAGGGGCGAGGGCGAGATCACCGATCCAAGGGGAAGTTCGGTGTCACAATAAAAGGGAGTTAACAGTTCGCAGCGTAGCACTGGGTTGAATCTATGTCCATGGTTGCAGTGGTGGTGGCGATCGCCATCTTGGGAATCTTAATTTTTGTCCATGAGTGGGGGCACTTTATCGCTGCCCGCAGCCAAGGCATTCATGTCAACCGCTTTTCCATCGGCTTTGGCCCTATCCTCTGGAAGTTTCAAGGCAAGGATACCGAGTATGCCCTGCGCCTGATTCCCCTAGGTGGCTATGTGGGTTTCCCAGACGATGACCCGAATAGCGGCGTTCCCGCCAACGATCCCAATCTCCTGAGCAACCGGCCGATTTTGGATCGCGCCATTGTCATCAGCGCGGGGGTGGTTGCCAATCTGGTCTTTGCTTATTTGCTACTGCTGGTGCAAGTGGGGGTCATGGGGATAAGTCAGGCCACCTACTATGATGGTGTCCTCATTCCAGCCCTTGTCCCCGAAAGTAGCCTTGTGGCCACCAAAGCGGGTATTCAGCCGGGGGACTTGGTGTTAGCCGTAGATGGCCAACCCTTGGGTGCCGATGCCAATAGTTTGCCAAACCTGATGCGAGCCATTCAGCAGCATCCGCAGCAACCCCTGACACTGACGATTCAACGTCAAGGACACATCCAAGAGATTACTGTCACGCCAGAGGTGAGTGAGGATGGGCAAGCCCGGATTGGCGTTCAATTAGCCCCCCATGCCGACATTCACCGTGAACACACCTTAAACTTGATGAAATTAGTCACGGCGGCAGCGGCGGAGTTTCAGCGGGTGATTGTGCTGACCCTAGATGGGTTTCGGGAACTTTTCCAGCATTTTGATCAAGCAGCTCAACAGGTCTCTGGACCGGTGGCGATCGTGGCGATGGGCGCGGATATTGCCCGCTCCAATGCTGAACAGCTCTTTACCTTTACAGCCTTGATCAGTATTAACCTTGCAATTATCAACATTCTGCCCTTTCCAGCCCTTGACGGCGGTCAACTGCTCTTTTTACTGGTAGAAGCTCTGCGGGGTCGTCCCTTACCCAATCGCATCCAAGAGGGCGTTATGCAAACGGGGCTGGTTTTGCTCCTCGGACTGGGGATGTTCCTCATTGTGCGGGACACCGTGAACCTCACGGGCTTGGGCTGGGTGCAGCAACTCTTTTAAGTGCTTCTATGGCTATTACCCGTCGCCTCTGCGCCAAGCAACAACGGGCACTGGAAATTCTCACCCGCCTCAAACGGCTCTATCCGGATGCCACCTGTAGCCTCCACTTTGCCAATCCGCTGCAACTGCTGGTAGCCACAATTCTCTCTGCCCAATGTACGGATGAGCGGGTGAATCAAGTCACACCGGCGCTGTTTGCTCGCTATCGCGATGCCGAGGACTTTGCCATGGCTGATTTGGCTGAGCTAGAACAGTACATCAAGTCCACTGGTTTTTATCGCAACAAAGCCCGCCATATCCAAGGCGCCTGTCGCCGCATTGTTGAAGTCTATGGGGGTCAAGTGCCCAAGGTGATGGAAGATTTGCTTTCACTGCCGGGGGTGGCGCGGAAAACCGCCAACGTGGTTCTTGCCCACGGCTACGGCATTTTGGGGGGAGTGACTGTGGATACCCATGTCAAGCGGCTGAGTCGGCGGCTAGGGCTGACCCAAGAAACGGATCCCGTGAAAATTGAGCGGGACTTAATGCGCCTGATCCCCCAGCCCGATTGGGAAAACTGGTCAATTCGCTTGATTTACCATGGCCGCGCCGTTTGCCAAGCACGTCAACCCCAGTGCGAAGGCTGTGAACTGATTGATTTGTGTGCCACGGGCAGGAAGCTAATACCAAAGCCATAGGGAATTTGACATGAGAACCCTCACCACAACTACGGGCGAACAGCGTGTCACCCCCCCCACGGCCTCCCTTGGCAGCAGTACCAAGAGATTCTCAATGCCCTGCCGCAAACCCGTGCTGCCCACTTGATATTTGATCGCGGAACCCTTGAAATTACAATGCCCCTCGAAGAGCATGAGTTTGCCAGTGAGCGGATGGGTCTATTTTTGCGCATTCTGCTGGTGGAAACAGGACTGCGGCGGCGATCGCTGCGCCCAACAACCCTGTGGCGATATTGATAAGAACCGCCTGTATGCGGCCTTGGGAGTAGGGGAGTTGTGGCGGTACAATGGTGGGGAATGGCAAATTTTCCAGTTGCGAGATGGAGTCTCTCAGGGGTGCGATCGCTCCTCTTTATTTCTATTTCTATGGGTGCCCAAGGACTGCCTTTATCAGTTCTTGGCAGAGGCCAAACTGGATGAGGTCGAAGCAGAGAAAAATTGGCGACGCTGGGTGCAAGAACAACGACCATGGAGATTTATCGCCTCAATGCCCTTACGGATAACTACATTTTTTTGCTCCATGATCCGCAAACGGGGACAGCGGCAGTGGTGGATCCGGCAGAGCCAGAACCCGTTCTTACCAAATTAGCGGAATTGGGAGCAACACTGACGGCGATTTTCAATACCCACCACCACTGGGATCATGTGGGTGCCAATCGTGCCCTGCGATCGCGCTTTCCTAATATCGCAGTCTATGGCAGCCGCCAAGATCAAGGCCGTATTCCAGAGCAAACGGTTTTTCTCAGTGCGGGCGATCGCGTTCCCTTTGCCGAACATTCTTTTGAGGTGCTGTTTGTTCCCGGCCATACAAGCGGTCACATTGCCTACTATGGGTCGGCAACGGGCGAGCTGTTTTGCGGTGATACGCTCTTTGGCGGTGGCTGTGGTCGTCTTTTTGAGGGGACACCGGCACAGATGCTCGACTCGTTGAATCAACTGCGGCAACTACCGGAGCAAACGCGGGTCTGGTGTGCCCACGAATATACTCAAAAGAACCTCAGCTTTGCCCTGACAGTGGAAGCCGATAATCCTGCTCTGCAAGAGCGCTATGCTCAAGTCTGCCGCGATCGCGCCCAAGGAAAAAGTACGATTCCCAGTACGATTGGCCTTGAAAAGGCAACGAATCCCTTTTTGCGCTGTGAGGTGAGTGCCATTCAAGCAGCAGTGGGGGCAACTACACCCCTCCAGACCTTTACACGCTTGCGGGGAAAACGGGATCAATACTAAAAATAAAAATATTAGTGACGACACTACAACGCTAATCTAGTGGTATATTCCCCTACCTAGAAAGCCGCAATGGCAGTTTCCTATCAGAGTCGCTTTTTTAACTTCTGGCGACAGCAATGGCAACGTTGGCAGCAACAGTGGCAACGCCAAAAATGGCAGGTTGAAAGCACCCTTCAGGTCATTGGCGCGATTCTGGCACAGTTTTGGCAGCGGGGACTCCCCCAACTGATGGGCAGCGTCTCCCAAATGCGTCAACGCCTCCTACCGAAACCTACAGCAGCACCCCCTGCCGACGAAGCGTTGTTAAGCGTGATGTCTGCTCTCTCCCTGACGAAAGGGGATGATGAATCTTGGGTAGTGGCGATCGCCCCCATCGCCCGCTCACTGACTTGGTGGCAGCGCTGGATCGCGCCTTGGCAACGCTGGTTTCAACCCCAGTCCAAGACGTTAGCACCACAGGATGCCCCTTTGGCACAGCGGCAACCCTTTTACCTTGCCTGCGATCGCGCCGAAAAATCCCTATTGCTTGTGGATGAGGCTGCCTGCCCCTTGAAAACCTTCACCGCCACAGAACAGCAGCAAATTGAGCAACACATTGCCTACGCCTTGGCAGTGTACTATCAGCACGTTCGGCAGTGGTATCGGCGACGGCATCACTGGCTCTGGGGTTGGCAGCAGCGATCCCTAAAAGCAGGCTCTAACCCACCGTCCTGTTTGGTGGGAAATTTTCTGGGGCAACTTCAGTTAACAGGTACCAGTGAAGGGGATTTAGTCCTACCCAGGGTGTCTCCCTTAGCCGCTGTCCTCCATTGGTTGCGATCGCGCCTTCCTTTCGGTCGCAAGAATACGCTTTCCCAAGTGCGGGTACAGGGGATTGCTACTCTCCTAGGAACCCAGCAGATGGTGCTCATTGGCACTGATAACACCATCCTTTACACCCTCAACCCTACCCAACAGGCGCAAGTTCTGGCTTGGATTGAACGCCATTTCAATCCCTTCAAGCTGCCCTTCCAAGACTGGCTGAGTCAACTCTCCTATTGGCTAGGGGGATTCTCAGCCGTGACTTCACCACTATTGGCAGCTACGGATCCTCTGCCAGTCTTTTCTCCAGTGGAGCCCCTTCTTAGCCTAGGCCGTAGCTCTGATTCCCTAGCCCATTCACCACCATCAGAAACTGCGGCCACCAGTGTTCATCCGAATCCAGAGCAGTTGATTCTTGATGTGGATGCTGCCCTGATTGGCTATGAACTCCACTGGTTTGAACGGCTACTGCTGTGGTGCGATCGCCTGTTTCTCTGGATTGAAGAACACTTGATCCGCTTGGGGCGTTGGCTCTTGCAGCAGTGGCAGCGCTAGCGGTTCTCAATCTGACGAATTGCATCCATCCTTTCGTTGTAGGACTGTATATTCCCCTGTTGGCGGTAGAGTTCAGCGGCTTGGCGCAGATCCGCTAGGCTAGGTTTGGGGTTCTGTTCAAGGAGATACGTCACAGCCCGCACCGCAAAGGGGATGGGATCTTTGGGGGTGAGTTGAGTTAAGGCCGTCCAACTGGGGCGACTGAGGGCATAGTCCCCCATGAGAAAGGCGGCAATTCCCCGCAGCAAATGATAGTCGGTGCTCTTGGCGGCAATGAGACGGTCAAATACAGGGATACTGCGGCGAAAATCGCCACTGAGAAACAGCGCCAAGGACTGAATCATCTGTAGATCCCTGTTGTTGGGACTAAGGGCAAGGGCGCGATCCCCATCCGTAACGGCAGTGCCAAAGTTGCCGAGGAGCAAATTCAAAAAGCTCCTGATGCCATAGGCTTCGGTGTACTGGGGATTGAGGGCGATCGCCCGGGTATAGTTTTCAATGAGCACGGTGATATTTTTGGCAATGCGGGCAACTTCTGTAACGCTCACCGCTTGAGCCGAAAAAGGTTGAGCAATGTGGACAGTGGCGATCGCCATTCCTACCAATGACCAACTGTGCCAGCACCCCATCGGGATGTCTCCAAGCAGACTCTAGCCCCGCGATAGCCTATTTCTAGAGGATTCTAGGCAGAACCAAGGGACAGTTGAACCGCCGTAATCGCCTCCACTAAGGGCGATCGCAAGGCAGTAATATACTCTGGCCAGCCAATGAGGATCGGTTGCTGATGGGCAAGGGTCTGTTCCTGTAACCCCGTAGCATCAAAGCGCAAGGGATTTCCCTGCAAATCGGTGCACACCAAACCTGCTGCCGTTGCTAAAGCCAAAGGGGCTGTGGTGTCCCAGAGCTTCACCCGCTGATTTAAGTAGAGGTACAGTCCCGCCCGTCCCAAAATGACTTCAATCACCTTGAGGCCAAAACTGCCTAGAAAGCGAAATTCCACTTGGGGCAACACCCGATGAATCGCATCACCGTAGGTGCAGTAGTCGCGATAGCCAATCATGATCGGGCAATGGTGTTCACTAGGGGAAGGCGGGCAAACGGGTAACAGGGGTACAGGCGGCCCGCCACTGCTCATCTGAAAGAGTCCCCAATCTTTACCGCCGTAGTAGAGATGATCCAGATTGGGGGCATAGATCCAACCCGCCACTGGACTGTAGTGCTCCAGCAAACCAACCATCAGGGCATAGCCTTGGCGATGGTGAATCAGATCATCAGTACCATCGAGGGGATCAATCAGCCAGTAGCGATTTTTCGGTTCTTGGAAGACCGCTTGGGAGGCGGCATTTTCCTCGCTGATGATGCCATCCTCAGGAAACCAAGCGCGAAATTTCTGACTTAGCAGCCGATCCAAGAAGCGATCAATACTGGTGGCAAAATCTTGGCGTCCCTTTTCAATGACCTCAAAGGGTTGCTGTGCTAGTTGCCGTGCCCGCTGCCCCGCTTGGCGCAGGAGTTGATTGATCTGCCAGATTTGGCTAGAGGTCAGGGGGGGAGAAGTCGTCATTTGAGGTCCAGCCGTCCACTTTCCTTTAGTTTGGCGTTAAAGACCAGCGGCTCCTGTAGCGATCGCTGCCGTAGCTGTTCAAGAATGGCTGCTTCAACCCGCCGCGCCACCTGTTTCAGCAGTTTCGGTTGCGTGAATGGATCGGCACTCGCCCATGCGATGTGTTCGGCCTCGGTCATTTGCTCTCTGACATCAATGGCATTTTCCCACTGGGGGCGATCGCGATCGTTGCCGAGGGGCACGGCTCCCAATTCCGCTAGCCACTGTTGTTTTACGGCTTCTAGCCACCGGCGATCGGGACGTTCGATGGTGATCGCCTTATAGCCACGACACTGCTGGGGACAACGCACAAGGTGTTGCAGCAAACTCAGTCGCATATCCCGTGAATAGCCAATGTACTGCACGCTGCCAGTAGCATCAAAAATGGCATAGAGACCGATCGCCCCCTTGAGATCAGGTGCCACATGACCTGAACCATCGATATAGGGATGGAGGGGCAATTCAGCCAAAGTTGGCGCAGGAAGGCTCATGTCGGCAGTGGTGGCTCATCTTTGCGTGCTTCACCCTCAGTATGCCGTATCTGTGGATGTGTGGCAGGCGTGGGAGATTTGGTATGGGCACGTTGGCGCAGTTGTTGTGCCCGTTGGCGCAGTTCTTGAAAGTAGTCGGTGCTGGTAATTTCAGCAACGGATTTTTTGCGTTTTTCTTGGTCAATTTCGATTTTTAGCTCACTCAGTTTCTCCTCCAGTTGATCTTGGCGCTGCTCTACCGCCTGTGCCATCTCCAAAAAGACTTGCGCCAGTTCTGCCATGTCGTCACTCCCTTGAGCATAGTGCGTGAGAACTCTGGGATCAAACTGGTCAAACTGGTCATGCTTGAGGGCGTGGGCAGCACTGACAAGGGCACGAATCGGCTTAGTAATCGAACGAGCCACAATTAGAGAAATGAGAATGACCCCAACACCAACACAGAGAAGACTGAGGAAACCTTGGGTAGCCAACCGCTCTAAGGGCGATAGAAACTCGCGCAACCGTACACTCACCACGACAACGCCCTGATGACGGGTCAGGGGCGCATAGGCATAGATATCATCGGCATCGCCTCGGGAAGAACGACTGGTGAGGAGAGCACCGACCTCTTTTGATTTGGCCTTGAGAAAAACATTGCGCAAGGTGTAGCTGCGATCTGCCACTGTGGGAATAGGTTGAGGCGATGTCAAGAGAAAATATTGGTCGCGAATCTCGGGGGGGAGTGGTTCAATGCTATGAAGATGCAGGTGGGGATTGGTTGTGCTAAGAATCAGACCGTGATCATCAATCAGAAAAGATTCACCGTGAATATCGGGCACTAGGTAGGTCACGATGTCTTTGACTGCGGTCGCTTGTAGAGGTAGTAGAACTGCTCCCAGTCGTTCATCATTGCTATCAATAATCGTTTGGAAGACAACAAACAGGGGTCGCTCAGCAATCGCGCTATTGATTTTGACCCGAGAAATGAAGTAATTTGCTGTTGCCGCCTGCTGCCAGAGGGGGGTGTTCTTGTAGTCGAGACCCAGACGGGTACCCCGTGTCCCTGCGATCGCTTGACCCTCACGATTGAGGAGAATCACTTGATAGTAGGCTGGGTTCAGGTTCTGGACATCCTCAAGGAGGTTGTTTATCCTTGCTTGCTCGATGGCGCCATGGGTATTGCTCCTGAGGAAACGCTGTACAACACCGTCGTTGGCCACCAAGAGAGTGTCATTAAGGGCATCCTGAAAAAGGCGATCAAGGGAACGGGCTTTACTGATCGCCAGCAGTTGCAGGGCATCAATTTCTAAGCGCTTCATCATCTCAGCGCTTTCAGTTTGGTTGTAGAGCACCACCATCCCCATTGGTAACAAGGCAATCAGCAGCATCACCAGCAGCAGCCGCCCCAAAATTGACCACAAAAGCCTTGACCAACGCTGTCGCCACCGAAGCATGGATCCACTCAGGATAGAATGGGAATCTTGATCAAACCACCACTGTTCCAGCCTAGTGCGAACGAAGGATATTTGGCGATGTTTTGGACAACTCGGCTATGGCAACGCCGCTGGTCTGCTTGGCTCCACCCTTGGCGGGGGATGGATTGGCTACTTTTAATTGCAGTATGGTTGATTACGCTGTTGGGGGCAGTGGCCATTCACAGTGCCGAGCTGCACATTGGCGAAAAGGATGGCTTCCAACATCTGGCGATCGCGGGCGTGGGTACGATTTTACTTTTCCTACTGGCACGGGTGCCAACATCGGTCTTTATCTCAGTCCATTGGTGGGTCTATGGCATCAGTTGTGCCCTCCTACTGGCTGTGAGCTTATTTGGTGTTGAAGCTAACGGTGCCCAAAGTTGGCTGCCCATTGCGGGCTTTAACCTCCAGCCTTCAGAATTTGCCAAAATCTCGATTATCCTCACCCAAGCTGCCCTACTCCAGCGAGTGCCTGCCAATGGCCTCAGCGGTATTCTACGGGTGTTTGCGGCAACGGTCTTGCCCCTAGGGTTGATTTTATCGGAACCTGATCTGGGTACTTCCCTTGTCTTTGGCGCCATCACCTTGGGCATGCTCTATTGGGCCAATGCCCGTTTGGGCTGGATTGTGCTGATGCTCTCCCCTTTGGTGGCGGCCATTCTCTTTGCCCTACCGCTGCCCTATGAACTGAATCTGGTGCTGTGGTTTTTGTGGACATTGGCGATGGGGATTGTGGCATGGCAAAATCTTCCCTTGGGGTGGATTGGGGCGATCGGCGGCATTGTTCTCAATCTTGCGGGGGCAGGGCTGGGGCAATTGCTGTGGAGTGTTCTCAAGGACTACCAAAAAGACCGCCTCTTAATGTTTTTAGACCCCGATAAGGATCCCTTGGGGGCAGGCTATCACCTGATCCAATCCCGCATTGCCATTGGCGCGGGTGGCCTCTGGGGGCGAGGGCTGTTTCACGGCACGCAGACACAATTGGGGTTTATCCCTGAGCAGCACACGGACTTTATTTTTTCCGCCATCGGTGAGGAATTAGGCTTTTTGGGTGGGTTGCTGGTTTTAGGGCTGTTTTGGTTGATTGGCCTGCGGCTGCTGCAAATTGCCAATAGTGCCCGCGATGATTTTGGCTCGCTGTTGGCGATCGGTCTTTTTGCCATGGTGATGTTCCAAGCGGTGGTCAATATCGGCATGACCATGAACCTATTGCCTGTGACAGGCATTCCCTTGCCCTTCCTCAGCTATGGGCGTTCTGCTCTTTTAGCAACCTACATTGGTTTGGGGCTGGTGCAATCGGTGGCCAATCATTGCCCGCGATCGCGCTATTGAAGTCAAGCGCCCTTTGTTAAAATTCATGAAGATTGTCCATAGCAGTGAAATCCCATGAGTGAGTCCCCAGAACCCACGTCCTCCCCTGCCGAGCAGCCCAGTTATGTCAAATTGGCCATGCGGAACATGGTGCGCAAGGGGGGCAAATCCCTGACCCATTTTGCCCTCACCAGTATCGGTCTGTTGGCCTTGTTGGTGGGCTTGTCCTACCTCACCCGTTAGGGAGAACGCAGGCATGACGGTTACCGTCTATCTAGAACTTCACGATCCCTCCCTGAGCGCTGAGGTAGCAGCACTTCCTTGGCAAGTATGGTTTCACACGTGGATTGCCATGGTTGAACCTAACCAAGATAAAGCCTATGAAGTGACACTGCGTTTGACGACGGATGCTGAAATTCAAGTGCTTAATTGTCAGTATCGCGATCGCGACACCCCGACGGATGTCCTTGCCTTTGCTACTCGCGATGACGTCCTCCCGCTGTCTCTGGAGGAACCTGAATACCTTGGCGACATCATTATTTCTGGGGACACAGCCCGTCGGCAAGCCACCGAAGGGGGGCATTCCCTCTCCATCGAGATGACTTGGCTCGCCTGCCATGGCCTCCTCCACCTCCTCGGCTGGGATCATCCCGATGAGACTCAACTGGCACGGATGCTGGCTCAGCAGGCTCAGTGCCTCGAAGTGGTGGGTCTTACACCCCCGATTTCCCCTCAATGATGGGCTAGGAACGAAATCGGAAAACCTGTGCTTAAATGGAAGGCGTTAACAGCCAAATTTTTTGAAAAACTTTTTAAGGTGTATGAAATTCAGCGTCAACGCTTAAAGACCAATGTTTAGTGTGATGGGTAACGTGATGACACAAAAAGTTCTTGCCACCTATGCTGAGAAAGTATTGGGGACAATCGTACTGCGACAGCGCTCCTATCGTGTGGCGTCCTCCTTACCGAATAGTTTCCGTTATGCGTGGGCGGGAGTGGTCTATGCTTTCCAGACTCAGCGCAATTTTCGGATTCACACCGCAGTGGGTCTTAGCGCGATCGCCCTCAGTGGTTTGCTAAAACTTCCCCCCGTTGAGGTGGCAGTGATTTTCCTGACAATTGGTATTGTCATGGGGCTAGAGCTGCTGAATACGGCTCTTGAAGCGGTGGTGGATCTCACCGTTGGCAAAGAATATCACGAGCTTGCCCGCATTGCCAAAGATTGTGCCGCTGGTGCGGTTCTCCTCAGCGCGCTCGCAGCGGTGGGGGTGACGATGGCCTTAATTGTACCGCCTTTGGTTTACCCCATTGTCGGAACGTTGTTATAAGTTGTCAGGAGGAGTCGTTAAACGTTGAAACGGAAGAGCATCACATCTCCCTCCTGCACAACGTAGTCTTTACCTTCACTGCGGACTAGGCCTTTTTCCTTAGCCACCGTCATGGACTGACAGGCCACTAGGTCTTCGTAGCTCACCGTCTCGGCGCGAATGAAGCCCCGCTCAAAGTCACTGTGAATGACGCCTGCCGCTTGGGGCGCTTTGGCACCTGCTGGAATCGTCCACGCTCGGGTTTCCTTCGGCCCTGTGGTAAAGAAGGTTTGCAGACCAAGAAGCTTATAGGTTGAGCGAATCAGCGATCGCAAGCCCCCTTCACTGACGCCAAGACTGGCGAGATACTCGGCGCGATCGTCCGCGGGCAAATCCACAAGTTCAGCCTCCACCTGAGCAGAGACAATCACCACCTCCGCCCCCTCCTGCTGGGCAATCTCCTGAACCGCCGCCGTCCATTCATTGCCGGTGGCCAACTCCTGCTCAGCAACGTTAGCGGCATAGATCACAGGCTTACGGGTGAGCAATCCGAGAAAGCGAATGGCTGCTTCTTCGTCCTCCGTCAGTTGACATAGACGAGCAGGCTGTCCCTCATTGAGGACGCCAAGGAGCTTTTCAAGAGCCGTGAGTTCAATCTGTGCCTCTTTTTGCGATCGCGCTGCCTTACGGGTGCGTTCAATGCGCTTTTCTATTTGCGCTAAATCTGCCAGGGCCAACTCTAAGTTAATGACTGCAATATCCTCGACAGGATTGACGCGACCTGCCACGTGGACAATATCCTCATCTTCAAAGCAGCGCACCACGTGAACAATGGCATCCACCTCGCGAATATTTGCCAAGAACTGGTTGCCCAATCCTTCCCCTTTGCTGGCTCCCTTCACCAAACCCGCAATATCCACAAACTCCACCCGTGTCGGCACAATCTGCGCTGATTGGGAAATTTTTGCCAGTACCTCTAGCCGTTCATCGGGGACGGCCACCACACCGACATTGGGTTCAATCGTACAAAACGGAAAATTGGCCGCCTCAGCCTTAGCATTGGCCACAAGGGCATTAAACAGTGTTGATTTGCCCACATTCGGTAGGCCGACAATTCCCGCGCGTAGCATCAGACCCTACAACCTCATTCTTAAGGAAAAACATTCCCCAAACACGACACCCAAAAATAGGACTGTTAATTTTTAATAAGACTCCAACTTATCAGAAATTCCAGCCCTAGGCAACTACGGGCAAAACCTCTGTCAGGGAAGAATCGGCAGCAAAAATAAAAGAGGCAACCCTTGATGAGTGCCTCTGAGTGCTATGTCCCTAAATGCAAGGCTCTAGCGATTCACTGCCCTAGGCATCAAAGTAGAGGGTGAATTCATAGGGGTGAGGACGCAGGGACATGGGAATCACTTCTGTGTCCAGCTTGTACTGAATCCAGTTGAGGATAAAGTCTTCGCTAAAGACACCGCCCGCTGTGAGGAAGCTATGATCCTTTTGCAGGTTTTCCAGAGCCGCCATGAGTGAACCGGGGGTCGAGGGAATCTTGGCCAGTTCTTCGGGGCTAAGGTCGTAGATATCAACATCCAAGGGGCTACCCGGATCAATTTGATTCTTGATGCCATCAATCCCGGCACACAGCATCGCTGCAAAGGCAAGGTAGGGGTTACTCGTGGCATCGGGGCAACGAAACTCTAGGCGCTTCGCTTTGGGATTGGAACCGGTGAGGGGAATCCGCACAGAGGCAGAGCGGTTGCCTTGGGAATAGGCAAGGTTCACGGGGGCTTCAAAGCCGGGAACCAGTCGTTTGTAAGAGTTCGTTGTCGGGTTGGTAAAGGCCAACAGTGCTGGAGCGTGCTTGAGAATACCACCAATGTACCAGAGGGCAGTTTGGCTCAAATTGGCGTAGCCCTCTCCCCAGAACAGGGGCTGACCATCTTTCCAAATGGACTGGTGGGTGTGCATCCCCGAACCATTGTCGTTGAAGACAGGCTTGGGCATAAAGGTTGCCACTTTGCCGTGCTTGCGGGCAACATTCTTGACGCAGTACTTATAGGTCATCAGCCAGTCGGCGGCTTGAATCAGAGTACCAAAGCGGAAACCCAACTCGCACTGACCCGCTGTGGCCACTTCGTGGTGATGCTTTTCAATGGGCACACCGCACTTAGCCATCGTCAAGAGCATTTCTGTACGCAGGTCTTGCAGCGTATCCGTGGGCGCAACGGGGAAGTAGCCCTCTTTGCCACGGATTTTGTAGCCAAGGTTGCCCCCTTCTTCTTCGCGGCCAGTGTTCCAAAGACCTTCAATACTATCAACGTAGTAGTAGCCAGACTTTTGGTCTTGGTCGTAGCGAACGTCATCAAAAACAAAGAACTCAGCTTCGGGGCCAAAGTAAGCCGTATCGCCAATGCCGGTTGCCTTTAGATACTCAACGGCACGGGTGGCAATGGAGCGCGGGCAGCGATCGTAGAGTTCCCCGGTGCGCGGCTCTTTGATGGTGCAAATCATGCTCAGGGTGGGTTCTTTCATAAAGGGGTCTTCCCAGGCCGTATCTGGATCCGGCACCATCACCATGTCGGATTCGTTGATCGCTTTCCAACCGCGAATACTGGAACCGTCGAAGGGCACACCGTCGGTAAATGAACTTTCACTGATCTGGCTCCTATGAACCGTCAGGTGTTGCCACGTGCCGGGCATGTCAGTAAATTTCAAGTCGATTAGCTCGTACTTGCTGTTGATCAAATTCAAGATTTCTTGGGGCGTTGCCATGTATAGGTTACTCCTTCTGTATTGGGCGCACCGCAGCGACAATCTATGGTAGAAAGTTGCCCTAGTTAATTTTTGTATCGGAGGCTACCAAAATTTCGGTGTTTGCTCCCTAGCGGGAGGCGGCAAGGTGCTGTTTGGGATATAACAGGGGCATGATCAGTAATCCCAAGCCCAATCCAGCGATCGCCCCAAAGGGAAAGGCAATCCAATTGGAATAGTCCCAGACGCCATAGTGTTGCAGTGCCCACTCAAGGGGATAAAACAGCATTAAGAACACCGCCACTAAAAAGCCCCCCCGACCATACTGCGGCAGCCAGTACCACTCCCGGGCAGTGGTGGAACGCTGAATCCACCAGCGGGTCAAAAGAACCCCCAAAAGGGTGCCATAGCAACGCATGCACACCGCCATTTTCCAAGGGGGAGCAAGCATCAAGCCCATTTCTGGCTGCGGACATACATGATTGCCCATCGTGTAGATAATGTGGGCAATGTTAGGCAAGAAAAGAAAATGACTAGCGGCCAAGAAAGGCGCAAACAAAGGGCCTAGAATTAGTGCCGCTAGAATGACATCAGGCCATAGGGGAGAAAGCGATCGCCACCGCACCATTGGATTTCAGAAATGATACAAAACGATAAACAACCCCCTAGAATCTAACAAATTGTTCACAGCAAGGGCAATCAGTGATTGGGCAGAGCGAAGAGAGACGTGATGCTGCTTGATCCTGTCTTCAGCGACTCTGCCACGTCAATTAAGAGGCTTAAGAAGCTACTAAGGCCGCCTTGGTCACGGTTGTCAGTGAGGCTGTGTTCTTAACCGTCTCTAAGCGAGGTGAATTCCCCATGAGGGAGGCGGCAAAGAGTTGCCGGTACAGTTGCCCCATCTGAAGGGCGATCGCCTCCCAGTTGAAGAGGGCTTGTACCCGCTCGCGGCCATTTTCCCCAAGGGTACGCGCCCAGGCGGGATCGGCCAAGATACGTTGAATGGCCTTGGCCAAGGCGGTGGCATCCTGAGGGGGTACCAGTAACCCTGTTTCCTCGGGAATCACCGTGAATTGCAGACCACCAACCGCAGAGGCAATCACTGGCGTGCCACAGGCCATGGCTTCAATGGCCACCAAGCCAAAGGGTTCATAGTAGCTGGGCACAACGCAGACATTGGCAGCACTGTAGTACACTGCCAAGCGCTCATGGTCAATTTGCCCCACAAAGGTCACGCGATCGCCCAAATGATACTCCTGCACTAATCCTTCAATGCGCCGCCGTTCAGCACCATCACTGCGCTGCGGATCACTCCCCCCCACAAGCAGTAACAACCCTTGGGGCAGCTGAGCCATCGCTGCCACCAGCGTTTCAATCCCTTTGCGGGGATCAAAGCGACCCACATAGAGCACAATCGGTTCATCGGCAGGCAAATTCAGTTGGGCACGGGCATTGGCCACAGGGTAAAAGAGATTCAAATTTGTCCCACAGGGAATCAGACGTGTTTGCCCTGCCTTGGAGACCCAACGCCGTAGGTAGGCTTCCTCTTGGGGGCTAGTCACAATCACACAGTCGGCATTTTCAAGAATGGCTTTTTCCACCATGAGGCGGGTTTCATCCCGTTGGGCTTGCTCAGAAGCCACCTGATATTTCACAACCCCCAAGGAGTGGTAGGTGTGCAGCCATTGGAAATTCAACTCCTGACGCAACTGCCAACCCACCCAGCCGGAGAGCCAGTAATTGGTGTGGATCAGGGGATAGCCATATTTCGCATGGTAAGCCTTGAAGGCTGCGACAAACTTCGGTAACGTTTCAAAGAGTTTCTCACGCGGAATATAGGTCAGAGGGCCTGCCTGGAGGCGAATGGTGCGACAGTGGGGGCTGTGCTCAATCACATCCGGGTCATCGGGATGGATTTTGCGGGTAAACATATCCACGTGCCACCCGGCTGCCGCTAGGGCTTCCCCCAATTGCCGTACATAGATATTTTGACCACCGGCGGATTCATGGCCGACATCAGCGGCAGGATCCCCATGAACCGAAATCAAGGCAATGGGTTGACGCGCAGGCACTTGCGGCTGGGGCATAGCAAAGGCCCGCGGAAGTGCACTTTTTGCTGTACGGGTTGATAATGCTTGCATAAATACACCTTTTGAATAGCGGTCAAGGAAACACTTTTGCAAAGGGTTCAGGGATACACCTAACTGGCCAGCAGTTCAATCGTTCCCCTACGATGTCCATTATGGAGAAAGGTATTGGCGAGAACAGTATCATAAACTGCTTCATACTCGCTCACCATCCGCTCAACACTGAACCGCTGCCAAACGTAGTCTCGACAGGCCATGCGATCCAGTTGCGGCACTTGGGCAACGGCAGCGACACAGTCTTCGACGGAGTGACAGAGGAAACCGGTTTTGCCGTGTTCAATGACTTCGGGCGCTGCCCCCTTGGCGATCGCCACCACTGGTGTCCCCGCTGCCATGGACTCAATCATCACTAGGCCAAAGGGTTCCTGCCACGTAATCGGGAAGAGCATGGCGATCGCTCCACCTAGGAGAGCATTCTTGGTTGGATGATCTGCTTCGCCGATAAATTGGATAAATTCACCATCAATGTGGGGTTCAATCAATTCCTTGAAGTAGTCGCGATCAACCCGATCCACTTTGCCTGCCATCCGCAGGGGGATGCCCACTCGCTTGGCAATTTCAATGGCATGGTGAGGGCCTTTCTCTGGGGAGAGCCGTCCCAAGAAGGCCAAATAGGGTGGATCACTGGGCTGGGGATAAAAGTGATGGGTTTCCACGGCAATGGCGTTATAGACCGTGGCAATGTAGTTCAAGTCCCGTAGTTGCCGCTGGGAATGGGAAATACTGACGTAGTTTTGGTTGCGATATTGGCTGAAAATGCGCTCATTATCCGTCGTAAAGCGACCATGGAGCGTGTGAACAACGGGTGTTTTCACCAGACTGGCGTAGGGTAAAGCTGTATAGCCCACATGGGAATGGATGACATCAAATTCATTGGCACGACTAAAGACCTCTCCCAATTGAAGGGCTTCATAGACGGCATATTCCTGCACATTGGGATCGAGGCGAATGGCATGGGGATAGGTAGAAACCAAATTGGCTTGGGTAATGGAATCGCCACTGGCAAACAGCGTGACCTCGTGCCCTCGCTTGACTAACTCCTCCGTGAGCAGACTCACCACCAACTCCACACCCCCGTAGGCTGGCGGCGGTACCCGTTCCCACAGGGGGGCGATTTGAGCAATGCGCATACAAGCCTCCTCGAACAATACGGTTGGTCACCGATGCGTTGATGCTAATCGCGCGATTGACTCAGCAGCATGGCTGCCTCAACGGTACGCAATCTCGCTGAAAAAGACCAAGGGGGTAAACCCCTACCTAAAACTTCGGGAATCCGTACTATTATTTGTTATTATCGCTACATTTTGTCAGTTTAAGGTGTGATAAAATTTGTCACTTAACTTTGAATTTTCTTAAAGAAGAGTGATTCTCTTGATCACAGAAAAAAGTATCGTGCAACCGCTCCTTTGATCGTTATTCTATGAACAGGGGTTGCCCGTTGCGCACTTCCTAAAATTTTAGTCGCAATCGTTCATGGATATTCAACTGATTCAACTGTTTGTTAATGGCTTAGCGGTAGGGAGTATTATTGCCCTTGCAGCCGTAGGTTTGACGCTCACGTTTGGGATTTTGCGCCTGCCCAATTTTGCCCATGGCGACTTTATGACGGCGGGAGCCTACCTGACATTGCTGGCCAATGCAACAGGACTGGATATTTGGCTCTCAATGGCGATCGGTGGCTTGGGAACGGCGGGACTGATGCTCCTGAGTGAGAAGCTCCTGTGGCAGCCGATGCGCGATCGCCGCGCAACTTCAGCAACTCTGATTATTATTTCCATTGGTGTTTCATTTCTGCTGCGCAATGCCGTGATTCTCATTTGGGGCAGTGAAAACCAAACCTATCGGCTACCAGTGATGCCTGCCCTTGATGTTTGGGGCGTGAAAATTATTTACTCGAAGGTGATTGTAATGATTTTAGCGGTGGTGGCGATCGCCACTGTGCATTTGATCCTACAACGCACCAAGGTGGGCAAAGCCATGCGAGCTGTAGCCGATGATCTGGACTTGGCACGGGTGTCTGGGATTGATGTTGAGTGGGTGGTGCTGTGTACTTGGCTCTTGGCGGGGGTGCTCACAGGGGTGGCCGGGGGTCTCTATGGCTTGATTACTGCTGTGCGGCCAACAATGGGGTGGTTTTTGATCTTGCCCCTCTTTGCCAGTGTAATTCTCGGTGGCATTGGCAATCCCTACGGGGCGATCGCTGGCGCCCTGATTATTGGCGTTGCTCAGGAGATGAGTACACTGATGATTCCTTCTGAATACAAGCTGGCCGTTGCCCTCGTGATCATGATGGCGGTGCTTTTGGTGCGCCCCCAAGGGCTATTGCGTGGCACACTCAGTTAGTGTTCCTAGGAGAAGTCCCCTGAACCTTTACACCCTTGAAGCCCTTGTGGCTACCATCAATGCTGCACCCCAAGATTGGCGCCCTCTGGTGTTTACCAATGGCTGTTTTGACCTGATCCATGCGGGTCATGTGCGCTATCTGGCGGCAGCCCGTGCCCTCGGTAAACGCTTGGTGGTGGGGTTAAATAGCGATCGCTCCGTGGCAACTCTAAAGCCAAAACGGCCAATTATTCCCGAGCAGCAGCGGGCAGAGGTGCTTGCTAGTTTACGATCAGTAGATGCGGTGGTGCTGTTTAGCGATCGCACTGCCACGACCCTGATCGAGGTTCTCCAACCGGAGATCTACGTCAAGGGGGGCGATTACCAACTGGAGACCCTACCGGAAGCGACGGCTGTGCAGCGCTATGGCGGTCGCATTGAACTGATTCAAGTAGAGGTCCCCAGTTCGACAACGGCGATCGTCCAACGCATTTTAGAGTTGCATGGGGAGGAGTCACCGGGCGCATGGTCACCACAGAACCAGCCTTAGCCGATTTACGGGAGCAGTTGTACAACGGCAACGAAAAATTCCAACTGGCCGCCATGACCACCCTGAGTACGGCAGGTAGTGAAGGCTATCACCTCTTGGAGGAGTTTCTCAAAGACAGTGCTACCTTTTCCCCCCCACCCCCCCCTTGGATTCGCGGTCAGGCCTATCGTCTCCTGTTCCACAGCCCAGAAGCCTCTGTCCAAGCCTTTTTGCAACAACACTATCCTCAAGGGGTGATACCGCTGCGCTCTGATCGCGGGGTGGACTATCAGGAACTGGCTGAATTATTGGTGGCCGAGAAATTTGAAGCTGCCGATCGCCTAACGACGCAAAAGCTCTGTGAACTAGCGGGACCCCTGGCACAAAAACGCCGCTGGCTCTACTTTACAGAGGTGGAGCAATTCCCGATTGTGGACTTACAAACCATTGATCAATTGTGGCTCGCCTTTTCCTTGGGTCGCTTTGGCTATTCGGTGCAACGGCAACTGTGGCTAGGCTGCGGTCAAAACTGGGATCGGCTGTGGGAGAAAATTGGCTGGCGGCAGGGCAAGCGGTGGCCGCGCTATCCGAATGAATTCATCTGGGATTTGAGTGCCCCGCGCGGACATTTACCCCTGACCAATCAACTGCGGGGCGTACAGGTGATCAACGCCCTTCTCAATCATCCCGCTTGGACAGCCTAGAATAGGGGCAGCAACAAGCGTAGCAGCAGTAGTGGTAAGGTGGCAGCGATGAAAAAAAAGAATATTCAGCGATTCATGGTGGCGATCGCCCTTGTGGCAGGCATCAGTGGCGCAACCCTTTCACCCCAAGTCGTGGCTCAAACCAGTGGCGGCCTATTGACCGCTGAGCAAATGAAAAAACTCAATCTCAGTGTTGAGCAAAAACAGGCCGTACTGCGGTTGACACTGCGCACCAACGATCACATTCTCAAAATCCTTGATCGCGACCAACAGCGCATCTTTCGCAATGCCATCAAACAGGGAAAATCTACCGGTGAAGCCATGGACGCCGTTTCGCTGCGCCCTGATCAAAAGACACAACTCTCGAAGGTGATGCAGGATACCCGTGTGGAAATGCTGACCATTCTCACCCCCGAGCAGGTGAAGCAACTGCAACAAGGATCGCGCTAGCGTGATGAACGTTTTTGTCCTCTGGACTAGTCGCTGCGATTCGGTCACGTTTGCCGAGGCTTGCACCTTCATCGCCAATTTCAACAGCGCCCAGGAATCACGGACATTCCTGCTGGGGGAAGCACACTTGGCCTACCCCGATCGCCACATTGAAGTGGATAATCGCCTTGCTTGGTTTTTGGGACGACTCGATCAAACCTATGGCGATCGCGCCTAATTACGTTCACCTGGGGCGGGGTAACCTCAGTGTTGCCCGCAGCTACCGCCAGCGCCATAGCATCTGGATGATGAAAGCATACCGCGAGGACATCTTGCTAAACTTGCCGGCCAATGCTGACCCCTTAGAAGTGTGTTTGGACTATTGCCATACGGTGAGTAGCAACATTGAACTCTTTGTGCGGGACAAAACCCACAAAATGACCATTGATTGAGCGGACATTCAAACTGCTTTTCCGCAATTTTGGGCATGGATTGGTGCCGAAGAGAATCTGGAGGCTGCCCTAGGCTGTTTTCAAACAAAGCATAATGGGGCTCCCTTTAATTCCGCCTACCGCCATTGATAGCCGAGTAGGGTCAGTGCGACGGCTCCTACCTCAGCCGCCCATTCAAAACACCTTAAAGTAGAAAATCCTCGGGTGGTTGCTGAGGGACTACAATCGGTAGAACCTGTTCGAGATTGCCATCGGGGCGGGCAATAATCTGATGGGAGATGATCGCGTGGCCACTGAGCGATCGCGCTGCTCGAACCGCCGCATTCACGTCCGCCACCTCTCCCCGAATCACCACTGTCCAATAGCCTGCACCAATCCCCTCACAACTGACAAGGGTGACCTGAGCCGCTTTCACCAGTGTATCGGCCACAGCAAGGGCTGCCGGGTACCCCAAGACCTGCACCATGCCCACCGCTTCTGCTGCCATCCTGATTCCCCCTTCCACGTCTCCCATATTTTAGAAAAGGACTGTGGTTAAGCTATAAAAACGGTGCCCTATTCCTCAAGGTGGAGTAGATGTGATGCAGACCATAGCGGCAATCCCCGAGCTAGAGGAGATTTTGACCCACAATGGCATTTCTGCCCAACAAGCCCTCACCCTTTTGACAGCCGCTCTTCCCTTAGCCGCAAGCAGTGATCCTCAAGAACCATTGCCCCCTCTACTCAGGGCACTACAAACCGCTAGCGATCGCCTGCGCCAACAACAGGTGGGGGACACCGTCACCTATGTGATAAACCGCAACATCAACTTCACCAATATCTGTGAACAGCACTGTGGCTTTTGTGCCTTTCGTCGCGATGCCACCGCTGCCGATGCCTACTGGCTCGACATTGACACGATCCTGAGCAAAGTGGCTGATGCAGTTGCCCAAGGGGCGACAGAAATCTGTATGCAGGGGGGACTCAATCCAGCCGCTAAAGAATGTGGCTCCAGTTTGTGCTATTACCAATTCCTTGTGCGGGAAATTAAAACTGCCTTTCCTGAAATCCATCTCCACGCCTTTTCGCCCCAAGAAATTGAATTTATTGCCCGCGAGGATGGCCTCTCCTATGCCCAAGTGATTGATGTCCTGCATCAGACTGGGGTAGACTCCATGCCCGGTACCGCCGCTGAGGTGTTGGTAGATCGGGTGCGGGCAAAAATCTGTCCTGAGAAAATGAACACCGCCACTTGGCTTGCGATTGTTGAGACGGCCCATCGTTTGGGGGTGTGGACAACCAGTACAATGCTCTGCGGCCACATTGAAACGCCAGCGGATCAGGTGGCTCACCTACAACACCTACAGCAACTTCAGCAAAGGGCTTTGGAACACGACTATCCCGCCCGCATCACCGAGTTTATACTGCTGCCCTACGTGGGGGAACTTGCCCCCAAGGCAATGCGACAATGGGTAGGACACCACCAACCGCAGTTATTACCGACATTAGTGCTGACGGCAGTGGCGCGGCTCTTTTTGGGGCAGTGGATTGCCAACCATCAGCCCAGTTGGGTCAAACTTGGCCTTGGGGGTGCGACAATGGCACTGAATTGGGGCTGTAATGATTTGGGGGGAACGCTGATGGAAGAACACATTACCTCAGTGGCTGGAGCACAGGGGGGCACGGGCGTCAGTCCAGCAGATCTGGTGGCAGCAATTTGCTCCTTAGGGCGAACCCCACGTCAGCGCACCACACTTTACCATCCCGTTGGAGAGTTGCGATGACCACGGACTCTCAGCTTTCGGTTCAGTCTCCCCGTCGGTTCCGCCCTTGGCTGGTGGGTGGTGTTGCCGTGGTTATTGTAGGGGCAGCCGCTGGGGTTTTCTTATGGCAACGGTTTAGTCAACGTCCGATCGCGCCCGGAATGGCGATCGCCCCCAATAGCGCCCTACTGACCCTCACCTTACCCACGGATCCCAAGCCTTGGGAAGCCCTTGCCAAAAGTGGCCTGTTGCAAGCCCAACCGTGGTTGGTCCCCACCTATGATCCGCTCTCGCCAAAGGGGGTGAATCTGGCGCAACTGGATTACCTCAAGGATGTGCGCCCCTTTATTGGTGACCAAGCCACAGTGGTGTTGTTGCCCACTACTCCAGAATCCGTTAGAGAATCGCCGGTACCGCCCTACGTTTGGATTGTGCCGACCCTAAATGTACCGATGGGGGAGCAACTCCTGCAAAGTGTGATTGGCGAACCGCTCACAGAAATCAACGGGGTGAAAATTTTCAAGGCCAAGGGGATTCTCCCTGACCCCGATAGCGGCGCGATTGCCCTTGTTAAGCATGAGAATCAGGCCTATATCCTCTGGAGTCAGCACCAGAGCGCCCTGCAACAAGTCATTGCCACCGCCCAAGCCAACAACGGCATTGCCAGCCAGCCCATCTATCAGCAGGCAGTGAAAGGGTTATCGGATCATCGCCCTTTGGTAGAACTCTATTTGAACTTGCCCGCCTTTTTAGCCAGTCAGATGGTCGCCCCTGAGGGAAGTCTGCCTGAACCCCCGCGGGAACTGCAAGGGATGGTGCTCACCGCAGATATGACCCCTGAGCAAATCGAATTGGCGGCGGTGACTTGGCGCCCTGAGCAGAATCAAGCCCTCGTCAGTGAAGGGCCAAGCCGTGAACTCAGTCGTCTTGTGCCGGAAACAACCCTTGCTTTTTACGGTACAGGCTCCTTCAAGAATTTATGGCAGAATACGCCCGCCTCGGTAAAAGAGACGATCGCCAGCACGGTTAAAGATCTCACTGGCCTCGATTGGCAACAGGCCTTTGTGCCTTGGATGGATGGCGAATTTGCTGCCGCCTTTGTGCCCGTTCCCGCCCTGGGCAATGCCCCTAGTTTGCTCTTTCTCAGTCAGACCAGCAATCGCTCCCAAGCCAGTCAAACCCTGAGCCAACTGGATACCCAAATTCGCGATCGCCTGCGGTGGCAAGTACAACAAACAGCAACAGAACCGCAACCAATCACCACTTGGCGCATTCCCCCGGGTTTGCCGGTGGGGCAGCATGGTTGGCTGAATGACCAGACTCTCTTCTTAGGACTCGGCCCTTTGACGGATATGAGTACTCGCCCTGAGCGCTCCCTGGCCGACTCTCCCCTCTACCGTGCAGTACTGCCCCAGCCCAAGGACACGCAGTTCTACCTGAATTTGAGTAACCTTGGGTCACTGCAAAATAACTTGCTCTTGCCCGAACTGGCACCTGAAGTGGCGCGATCGCTCCAACCCTTTGCTGCCCTAGGCATCACCAGTTATGTGCGGGACAATCAGTTGACCCACTACATCGCTCGAATTCGCTTAAAACCCACTTCACCACCGTAGGTTTAGCCAACGCCGGAGGAACCCTAAAACTAGACGCAGATTTGCTACTTAAGGATGTGACTAAATTACTGTGGAACCAGATGTTTTGCTGAAACGATATAGCGTTGGCGATCGCGACTTTGCGGGGATACGGTTGCGCCGCGCCAACCTGAGTCGGTGTATTTTGACAGGCATTGACCTTTCTCGTGCGGATCTCACCGATGCTGCCCTACAGAGCACGAATCTGCAAGGAGCCGATTTGCGGGGGGCAATTCTCACTGGCGTCAATCTCAGTCAAGCGGATCTGCGGGGGGCTGATCTGCGGGGCGTAATTTTAATCAGTGCCGATCTACGCTGGGTGTCTCTGCGCAAAGCTAACCTGACAGGAGCCGATCTCACCCGTGCCAACCTTGCTAATGCCGATCTCAGTGAGGCCAACCTCACCGGCGCCCAACTTAGTGAAGCCATCTTGCGGGATGCCAATCTGACGCTCACCGATCTCACCCTTGCCGAGCTAGAGCGTGCCAACCTCACCCGTGCCAACTTAACTGAAGCTTACTTGCGGGGCGCTGATCTTGCGGATGCCGTCTTGCGGGAAAGTCAACTGGTACAGGCCAATTTGCGGGGTGCCAATCTCAGTGCCACCAATTTGCAGCAGGCCAACCTAGAACGGGCAATTTTGATTGGGGCGAATCTGCGTCGTGCTCGCCTTGAGGAAGCCAATCTCCGCGAAGTGGCCTTCAAGGAAGCCAATTTACGTCATGCCTGTTTGGACAAAGCCAACCTTGTTGGCGCGGATTTACGGGGAGTGAGCCTTGCCCAAGCACTGTTGCGGGGAGCAGATCTGAGTTCCGCTATTCTCATTGGTGCCAACTTAATGGGGGCTAATCTCAGCAGCGCTGATCTGCGGGGAGCCAATCTCATTGAAGCCATTCTTACCGGTGCCAGTCTCAATGGCGTTGATCTCAGTGCCGTGGATATGAGCGAGGCGATTCTGCCGAATGGCGATCTCTCGGAATAGCCTCAAGGGAAAACCGCTGCTGGTGTAGATTAGAAGATCGGTGATTTTGAGACAGGCATGGCAACCACGTATCGCATTGCTGTTTTGGCCGGGGATGGTATTGGTCCAGAAATTACGGCTGTTGCCCTCGAGGTGCTGCGGGCGATCGCCCCTCGCTTTGAATTGGCCTTTGACTTTATTCCTGCCCTTGTGGGCGGCTCTGCCATTGATGCTGTGGGGGACCCCTTGCCAGCAGCAACGCTGGAAACCTGTCGTGAAAGTGATGCCGTGCTTTTAGCCGCCATTGGCGGAACGCAGTGGGATAGCTTACCCCGTCATCTGCGCCCGGAAACGGGATTACTTGCCCTTCGTGCTGGTCTGGGTTTATTTGCTAACTTACGCCCCGCCAAAATCTTTCCCCAACTGCTCCATGCCTCGTCCCTCAAGCCGGAAGTGATTGTGGGTGTGGATCTTATAGTCGTGCGCGAACTGACTGGCGGCATTTACTTTGGTCAACCGCGCGGTATTTTCACCACGGAAACTGGTGAGCAGCGGGGGGTGAATACGATGGCCTACACTGCCACGGAAATTGATCGCATTGGCCGTGTTGCTTTTGAAACTGCTCGCAAACGGCAGGGCAAGCTCTGCTCGGTGGACAAAGCCAATGTCCTTGAAGTTTCCCAACTGTGGCGCGATCGCCTGACTGCCCTCAGCGCTGAATATCCCGATGTGGAACTCACCCACCTCTACGTGGACAATGCCGCAATGCAACTGGTGCGCGCCCCGAAACAGTTTGACACGATTGTCACTAGTAACTTATTTGGCGATATTCTCTCCGATATTGCCGCCATGCTCACGGGCAGTATTGGTATGCTCCCCTCCGCCAGCCTAGGGGAATCAGGGCCGGGCCTGTTTGAACCGGTTCATGGTTCTGCACCGGACATTGCTGGTCAAGACAAAGCAAATCCCTTGGCAATGGTGCTCAGTGCAGCCATGATGCTGCGTTATGGCCTCAACCAACCAGCGGCAGCACAGGCGATCGAAGCAGCGATTACTGCTGTTTTAGATCAAGGCTACCGCACGGGCGATTTAATGTCTGAAGGCTGTACGCTTGTCGGCTGTCGTGAAATGGGCAACCTCTTAATCAGGGAATTGTCTAAGTAGGCTCGTTTGCCGATGTATTCCGTTTCGTCGGTGGGGTCTTCATCTGCTCTCTACCCCTGCTGTTCTTGCTCGACAAAAGTCGTGGCACTGCTGACACCAACCATCTCCACTGAGGATCATTGAGGCGCTTCGACACTTCGGGAACATACGCCCTTGATGTAGCCTATGTTTTCCTCTGCTAGGATGTTAGGAGCTTTTGGTGATCTTAATGCGACGATTGTCACGACTGGAGAGGCTTGTTGAGCCTTTTCTCTGGTATTTCCGTCTTTTTGTCATTATTCCAGTCATTTTTAGCCTACTGAGTACCTTTGCTCTATTTATTCTCGGTAGCCATGAAATTCTTCTAGGGCTGGGCATCCAGTTCCGCAATTATGGGGATTCGACAATTTATATCAAAACCCTTGGCTACATCATCACGGGTATTGATTTGTATTTAATTGGCATTATTTTATTGCTGTTTGCCCTCGGTATCTATGAACTGTTTATTTCTAAACTCGATGCGGGTCTGGCTCGCGATCGCGCCACTGATGTTTCCCTGATGCAGGCTCAGAGCTTAGATCAGCTTAAGGATAAATTGCTGAAAACAATCGTCATGGCTCTGGTGGTAACTTTCTTTAAGCAACTCATTGCCTTCAGTGTCAAAACGCCCGTTGACTTACTGTACCTGGCCACCGCAATTCTGATTATTGCCATCAGCACATATTTGATGTATCGCGTCAGTTCAGAAGCCCATCACTAGAGGCTTAGGGTCTGCAAGAAATGGTGTTTCTAAGTAATATGAATCTGCGCCAGCAGGCCATCCACCTGCTCAATACTCAGGGGCTGCGAGAAATAATAGCCCTGGGCATAGTCACAGCCAAGTTCCCGCAGTCGCGTCACTTGATAGGGATGCTCCACCCCTTCAGCAATCACTTCTAGTTCCAGCCCCTTGGCAAGGCTGACAATGGCATCAATCACAAGGTGTTTTCGCTCAGTTGCAGTGATCAGCTTCACAAAGCTGCGATCGACTTTAAGCATGTCAATAGGAAGATGAGTCAAGTAGCACAGGGAAGAATAGCCCATACCAAAGTCATCGAGGCTGAGCTTGATTCCTTGAGCCTTGAGTTCAAGTAACATGTTGCGCACCTGATCGGGCTGATCAATGACCACACTTTCCGTCATTTCCAGGTTTAGGCAATGGGGGGGAATCTGGGTCTGTTCCAGCGCCGCCAACACCTGTTCGGCTAGGGCAGGGTGCGTCAGTTGCCGATTCGATAAATTCACATTCACAGACACCTGACACTGGGGAAATTGCTCGTGCCAGTGCTGAAGATCGCGGCAAGCTCGCCAGATCACCCAATCGCCAATGGGCAAAATGAGTCCCGTTTCCTCAGCAAGGGAAATGAAGCGTTCGGGCAACAATAAACCTTGAGTAGGATGTTCCCAGCGAATCAGGGCTTCAAAACCGTAGAGACGATTGTCACTAAGGCGATAGATGGGCTGATAGAAGAGGGTAAATTCATCCCGCTCAATGGCGTGGCGCAACTCAACTTCGAGAGAAAGGCGATCGCGCGCCATCAAATACATTTCTTCACTAAAGACTTGATAGCGATTGCCTCCTGCCAACTTGGCACGATACATGGCAATATCGGCATTGCGCAAGTAGTTTTCTGCTTTTTCAATGTGGAGCGATCGCAGGGCCACACCGATGCTGACCCGCAGCGTAATCGGTTGATCTTTGACCATAAAGGGTTTACGCAGTTCATAGTGAATGCGATCGCAAACCCCCAAGGCATCGTTGTTGTCGCGAATATCGTCCAGCAAAATCACAAACTCATCGCCACCAATGCGAGCGACAGTGTCATCGGGGCGCACAATTCGGGTGAGACGATTGGCCAGTTCAATGAGAATCATGTCCCCGCAACTATGGCCGAGGCTGTCGTTGATGACCTTAAAGCGATCAATATCAATAAACAAAATTGCAAATTTATAGTCAGGACGACGACGACCGTAGCGGGCGGCCTGTTCAATGCGATCAAAGAGGAGCGTGCGATTGGCTAGCCCCGTGAGCGAGTCATGGAGGGCATCATGGAGCAACTGCGCCTCGGCAAGGCGATGTTCCGTCAAATCGGTTAGGGAACCCGCAACCCGCGTGGCATTTCCATGGACATCCCGCAGCACTAGCCCCCGTGCCAACACCCAACGATAGGAACCATTGCGATGTTGAATGCGAAATTCTTGGTGGAAATGGGGGGTTTGGCCGCGCACATGGAGCATTAAATTCAATTTGACCCGCTCGACATCTTGGGGGTGTATCCGCTTCAGCCAATCGTCAATGTGATTGCCAATTTCGTGATCCTGATAGCCAAGAATCGTTTTCCAGCGGGAGGAATAAAACGTCTCATTGGTCGTCAGATTCCAGTCCCAGATGCCATCATTGATGCCACGGGTCAACAGCGCATAGCGATCGCTGGTTTCCAGCAATGCTGCTTGGGTCAACTTCATATCGGTAATGTTGTAGCCGCAGATCAGACCCGCCCCATTGGGAAATCGCACAAATGCCCAGATCATCTCTAGGACTTGACCATCGGCGCCATGAACCGGCATTTCCTGCCAACCATTGGGGGGATGAATCATCCAATAGCGAATCTGCCGCTGGGTCTCCGGATCAGGAAAACACTGGGTCAAAAAATCCCGCGAGAGCAAATCCCCTGTATCCCAGCCCAACTGGGTTGTCACCTCTTGATTGATGGAATGAATTTGCCCCTCATTGTTATAGAAGATAATCAACAGGGGTAAACGGGCACAAACACTCCGCAAGAGATCATAGGGGCCCGCACTGGATGAAAAATCAAAGGCGCAACCCGCTCGACCACCCATAATTGGCGAACTAAATTGAGGAAACAAAAACCATGCATCGTGCTCCATGACATTATTCTAGCTTGAGGTTTAGTGCAATAGCAGTAGAATTTGCCTTGAGGGAAAAATCAGCCTCCTATGCTCAGGAGCATTTCCTGAGAATTCTATTCAAAACGATAAAGATGTTTATGTCTTTTTGCAGCCTAGGCAGTTACCGATTGTTTCGCCACACCTGATGAGACGTATTTTAATCCCAAAATCCAGAAAATTTGCTGGGCAATTGCCTCCTGTTGCTCAATAGAGAGTAGGTCTTTTTTCTGGTGCAAAAGAATAAGTCTGCCCAACTGTTCCATGACCGTAGCTAATTCCTCTACGTCTGGATAAAGGCTTTCTAATACAGCCCCTAAGTCTGCTTCTGCATTGGCCACTAGCCCTGCCCCTTCATAGATGACAGGCTGAAGAAATGGCTCATACTGCCGCAACAACCGCCGCAAGTAATAGATCATTGAAATCGACAATGAGGCAACCATATGCGACTTCCTTACATCTAATGGAGGAGGGTAAGACTACGTATTACTCATT
>NZ_DVEH01000033.1 GCF_015295825.1 Thermosynechococcus sp. M98_K2018_005 | reverse complement strand
CTCTCTTTCAAGAGGGGGAGAAGTCAAGCTAGCTCATTAAGCCTAATAGAAATTCAAAAATACAGCGTTGCCCTGATTCCAGCATTTAACCTGATCAAAATTGACTATGCTCCCCTCAAAATGCCACAGTCTTGAGAAGTCGATCGCCTCAGTCCACTGCCGGCAGTCTCCCAAGAATTAAGTGTCATTCAACGACTCTGGGGCGGAGCCACCTTCCTCAATCGCGACTTTACTGTTGCCAACCTGGCGCAAAAACGGCAGCAGGGTAACTATTCCATCGTTCATCTGGCTACCCATGCCCTGTTTCGCCCCGGTCAAGCCCAAGAATCCTTTACTCAACTGTAGAGCAGTGAAACAGTTACGCTGAAAACCTCCTCCAACTCAACCACACTTCTACTAAAGTTGCTGCTCTGCAAAAGGCTCAATTAAACCTGCTCAAACATCCAAGACTCCAGACACCTTACTTTGGGCAGGGTTTACGCTTGTGGGTGCTCCTTGGTAGAGCAGTTTTCTGAAAAACGTTTTAAGATTTGTTAGAAGAAAATTCATTTTTGCAAGCAATATCTGAGAAAATTGCATTGAGATACACAGGATTAAGCACAGATGCATTGGCAAGTGGCTTGGAAAAACGGCATTCGCTATCTTTTGCTGGCACTACTCGCTAGTACATTGTGGGTTACCCCCGTCTGGGCAACCAGCGCGATCGATATCCCCTTCCCGGAAACCGCAGCCGGTGTCATTGATGAGGGCAATGTGCTCAGTGCCGTCACCCAAGGTAGTGTCGGGCGATCGCTCCGAGACCTCGCCGAGGCAACGGGCATCCATGTTCATGTTGTAACACTGCACCGCCTTGACTATGGTGAAACCCCCCAGAGCTTTGTGGATGACCTCTTTAGCCAGTGGTTTCCCGATCCTGAGTCCCAAGCCAATCAAGTGATCATTGCCCTCGATACCGTTACTAATGGCACAGCAATTCGCTATGGCGAGGCCGTGGCCGAACGCTTGAATCCTGAAACTGCTGAAAGTATTGTCCAAGAAACAATGCGGGTGCCCCTACGGGATGGCAACTACAATCAATCAGTCCTTGACACCGTCGATCGCCTCGCGAAAGTCCTCAAAGGCGAACCGGATCCAGGCCCTCCTGTGGTACGCGAAGTGGTTGTCGAGAAAACCTACAAGAGCAAAGCGGAAACCGACGATCGCTCCGCCACAATTATTGTGGTTGCCCTGCTGATCGCCGCTACAGTGATCCCAATGGTGACATACTTTATGTATCAAGGATCATCGTAGCCAAGCTCCCTTTTCATTTATGAAAATCTATACCTACCACACACCAGAGCGTGTACCAGCCGACTGGCAACCCGATTGTGCCATTGCTGTTGATGTCCTGCGGGCAACCACCACAATCGCCACTGCCCTTGCCGCCGGCGCAGAAGCCGTTCAAGTCTTTAGTGATTTGGCAGAGCTAGAACAAGTGAGTCAGCAGTGGCCGGCAGCCAAGCGGATTCGCGTTGGTGAACGGGGTGGGAAAAAAGTCGCTGGCTTTGACATGGGCAACTCTCCTGCTGAATGCTTGCCAGAGCGGGTGAAAGGATGTCGCCTCTTTATGAGCACCACCAATGGCACCCGTTCCCTTGAGCGAATTCAAGCCAGTCCCCTCGTTCTCGCCGCTGCCCTTGTCAATCGTGCCGCTGTTGCCGAGTTTGTCCAAAAACATCAACCCGAAACCATCTGGATTGTTGGTTCAGGCTGGGAAGGCAGCTATTCCCTTGAAGATACCGTCTGTGCTGGAGCACTGATTCATCACCTCTGGGGTCAGCAGGATGCCCCCCTCGAAGCCCTTGCGGGTAATGACGAAACCATTGCTGCCACTGCTCTGTACCGCTACTACCAAGATGATCTATTGACCCTCTTTCACCATTCCAGTCACGGGCAGCGCCTGCTCAACCTTGGCAATGAAGCCGATCTCAAATACTGTGCCCAAGTGGATATTTTGGCAATTGTGCCGTGGCAGGTTTCCCCCAAGCTCTTGACTAAGGCCTAGGGCACCACATCCCTACCCAGAGCAAAAAGCCCAACCAGACATTTTCATTGAAGTAACGACCATAGGTCTGAATGGGGAGTGTTGTTGTTTGGGTGTCACGGCGTTCGTGGGTATAAATTTGTAGAGATTGGCGCAGCCAAAAGTAGGTAGTCACCGCCAAAGCCAGCCAAAATCGCCAAGTGAGTCCCGCACTCAAGCCAACAATGATCAGGAACCCCACCGTCAGCGCATAAAAGAGCGCGATCGCCAAGGGCGCATAGGCACCGAAAAATAAGGCACTGGAATTTACCCCCAGTCGGCGATCGTCGGGGCGATCGGGCATGGCATACACGGTATCAAAGGCCAGTGTCCACATCACGACTGCCGCCCACAACCACGCAGTGGTCAAGGTTAAGCGTCCCTGTACCGCTGCCCAAGGAATGAGCACAGCAAACCCCCAAGCCACTGCCAAGACCAGTTGCGGGATGGGAAACACTCGCTTCGCCAAGGGATAGAGGAGAATCACCGGCACTGCGGTCACCGCCAGCCCATACCCCAAAGGAGTGAGGTAAAATGCTAATCCCCAAGCACAGACGAAAGCAATCACCATCAAACCCAAGGCCACACTGAGGGAGAGTCGGCGACTGGCAAGGGGGCGATTTTGCGTCCGCTGCACATGGGGGTCAATATTGCGGTCCCAGCAGTCATTGACAATACAGCCCGCCGCACTGGTGGCGATCGCCCCCACCGTAATGATCAGCAGCAACTTCAACGAGGGCAAACCCGCACTCGCCAAGGTCAATGACCAGAGCGCAGGAATCAGGAGAATCAAGCGCCCCGCAGGCTTATGCCACCGCAACAGTTGGGCGATCGCAACCCAAGTGGGCACTGAGGTTCTCGAGACTTGAGAATTCACCACACCGCTCCCACCGTGAATGCCACTACACATAAAAATCTTAACTCTTCAGGCGGTTTTGGGACGTTGCTGCTCAATTTGCCCTAGGTTTCTAGTAGCCCGTTTGCACTCTGTCGCTTTCCCCCTTTATAGGAGTGATGTGGGCAGGCTAAAACCCCTCCGCTTCAGCGAGGGGATAC
>NZ_DVEH01000022.1 GCF_015295825.1 Thermosynechococcus sp. M98_K2018_005 | reverse complement strand
GTATCCCCTCGCTGAAGCGGAGGGGTTTTAGCCTGCCCACATCACTCCTATAAACTTCGCAAGGGTACTGCTTAGTGGTACGGGGAATTGCGGTTCTGTCCTTGAGATTCAAACTATAATCGACCGCATGATTCTCACCTACGGGTACAGCATCCAACCCAACAACGACCAAGAAGCCCAAATGGCTAGAGCTACTACGGCAACAGTGGAACTATTGCTTGGGACAAAGACTCGACCAGACTGCATTTGCGCATCAAGAGGCAAAGAAAAGATTTTCACTACAAGGAGCGAAGATACGACTTAATCGGGGTGGAAGACCTAAACATCCCAGGGCTGGCTAGGAGCAAGCTGGCGAAATCGATCTTGGATGCGGCCTTGGGTCAGTTCCTCACCCTTTTGGCAGCAGTGGCAGTGAAATGCGGCGTCTGGATGGTGAAGGTCAACCCCACATCCCAAGAGCGCAACTGTTCCCAAGACGCTGGCCGATAGGGAGCATCGCTGCACCTGCAGGCTAAATCTTTCTCGAGACGAAAACTCAGCGAGGGTGATCCTGAAACGCGCCTTCACGCCGTGGGACTCACGGTGTCTGCCTGTGGAAGACTAGGGGTTGCCCGAAAGTCCGATAGCAATGTTGGAAGCCTTCACTGTACCTTTAGGTTAGTGAAGGAGAATGTCACATAATCCTGCGGTAGATTAGCCTCAGGCCTTTTGGATACGTATGCATTGATGTTGACGGTTCCACGGACAATTTGCCTTGGATTTTTGGCGGTGATTACGGTGGGGACGCTGCTCCTGTGCCTGCCTTGGTCCACTAGTAATGGGCATTGGAATCCCTTTGTCATCGCCCTATTTACAGCCACGTCGGCGGTGTGTGTGACGGGTCACATCATTGTTGATACAGCTACCCATTTTTCCCCCTTTGGTCAACTGGTGATTTTACTGCTGATCCAAGTAGGCGGTCTGGGGTACATGACGGCCACCACATTTTTGATTATTTTGCTGGGACGCAAGTTTAACCTGCGGCAAAAAATAGCGGTACAGCAAGCCTTGGATCGGCGGGGCATACAGGGGGCACGGCAATTGGTGCGCTCGATTTTGGGCTTGACTTTTCTCTTTGAATTGACGGGTGCCTTTTTGCTGTGGCTGATTTTTCGCCAAGACTTTAGTGATCCCCAGGCACTGTGGCTCGCGGTGTTTCACAGTATTAGTGCTTGGAATAATGCCGGGTTTAGTTTATTTAGCGATAGCTTGATGGGGTATCAAACCTCGGTGCCCTTGAATTTGGTGATTTCGCTACTGATTATTTTTGGTGGTATTGGTTATGAGGTGATCTTTGAATTTTATCTTTGGCTGCGGGAGCATCTGCGCCACTGGGGTAAACCTGCCTATTTCATTCGCAAGGCTAGCCAGATGACGTTTAGTCTCAATTTCAAAATTGTGACGAGTACGACGGCGATTCTCCTCATCTTGGGAACGGCAATGCTGTTCGTGACGGAGATGCGATCGCCAGAGCGATTTGGTCTTTTTTCCTTTGATCAGAAGCTCCTCTTGGCGTGGTTTCAGTCGGTTACAGCGCGGACGGCAGGCTTTAATACCGTCGACATTGGTGAATTCAATAATGGTGGGCTATTTATTATGATTGCCCTGATGTTTATTGGTGGCAGCCCTGGTGGCACCGCAGGGGGCATTAAAACAACCACGTTGCGGATTTTGGCAGGGATTACCAAGTCAGCTCTGCAAGGGAAAGAGGTGGTGCTGCTCTACCGCCGCCAAGTGCCCCCCTCGCTCATCATGAAAGCCGTCGCCGTAGCCTTTGGCTCAATGTTTACGGTGCTGGTTTCAACCACTCTGATTGCGATCGCTGACCCCGAAGAGAATTTCATCAATATTCTCTTTGAAACCGTTTCCGCCTTTGGCACTGTTGGTCTTTCCACTGGCATTACCAGTGGGCTAACCGTCTTTTCTAAGGTGGTCTTGATTGTAACGATGTATGCCGGACGGGTGGGGATCCTGCTGCTGATGGCGGCAATTATTGGTGACCCCCAGCCTTCTAGTGTGCAATATCCTGAGGAAAACCTGCTAGTGGGTTAGGGCGCAGCGTACTCAGCAATGGCGGCAGCCATCTCTTGGGTACCCACGGGTTCTTTGCCCGGTGCAGCCAAATCGTAGGTGACAAAGCGCCCCTCGCCAATGACTTTTTCAACAGCCGCTTGCAGACGCCGTGCCGCTTCCATTTCGCCAAGATGTTGTAACATCAACACCCCGGAGAGAATCAATGCCGTAGGATTGGCTTTATTTTGGCCGGCATATTTGGGTGCTGAACCATGAATCGCCTCAAAAACGGCATATTCATCGCCAATATTGGCGCCGGGAGCCACCCCAAGGCCGCCAATCATCCCTGCACAAAGGTCTGAAAGGATATCGCCGTAGAGGTTTGGCATCACCATCACATCGTAGAGTTCGGGCTTCTGCATCAACTGCATGCACATGTTATCGACGATCCGATCTTCAAAGGCAATGTCGGGGTAATGGGTAGCAATTGCGCGGGCACGTTCAAGGAAGAGACCATCGGTAAATTTCATGATGTTGGCCTTGTGAACAGCTGTCACTTTCTTGCGATCGTTGGCCTTGGCATATTTGAAGGCAAACTCAATGATGCGATCGCTCCCTAGGACAGAAATCGGCTTGACACCAATGGCTGCATCGTCGCGAATCGGCTTACCCGATAGATCACTCAAAAAGGCACGAGCTTTGGCCGCTTCGGGACTGGTGTATTCAAACTCAATCCCCGCGTAGAGGTCTTCGGTATTCTCACGAACAATGACGAGGTCAATGTTTTGAAAATAGCTCTTCACCCCAACAATGGATTTAGCAGGCCGTAGGTTCGCATAGAGATTGAGCCGCTTGCGAATCTCGACATTCACAGAACGAAAGCCGGTACCCACGGGTGTGGTAATTGGGCCTTTGATGGCAGTTTTCGTGCTTTTGATGGCATCGAGAACGTGTTCGGGCAAGGGGGTACCGTAGCGTTCCATCATGTCCACGCCAGCATCCACCACTACCCAGTCAATTTTGACGCCCGTGGCATCAATGGCAGTGCGAGTGGCAGCGGCAACCTCAGGACCAATACCGTCGCCGCGAATTAAGGTAACAGCGTGGGACACGAGTTCTCTCTCCGTATACAGAAGTGAAAGACAAAGGTATTAGGAGGGGATGATGCAGCTAAATGAGCTTCACCGTACGTAGCGTGTGAAACAAAATCGTCGCCAAGGCGATCGCGCCCGCAACAATGACAAAGTACAAAACAATTCCCATCATGTTTCTCCTCAACTGGTAGTGATTGACCTCGGGATTCAGAACACCCTAGGCTGTGCCTACAAAACTAACATCGCTAAAGCGCTTTTGTGCCTCGCTGACGGGACGATTTTTGCCTTCCTCTTGCCAGTAGTTGATGATTTCAGTGGCACGGTTGAGGAGTTCAATCCGCTCGGCTTCCGTAATCCAAGATTTCTTCTCTAACTCCGCCTTCAGGAGTTCCCAAGCATCGGTGCGCGGCCAAAAGAAGTAGGAGGTGAGGGGGCTTGTCCCTTTGCCAACAATTTGGTCGACAGCAATCGCTACGTCTTTTTCTAACCAAAGCACTCTCAGGGTAAAGCGGGACAATTCTAACCTCCTAAAACTCGTTTTTCACAAAAGGCCATCCTTTATAATAACCAATCAGGCCAACTGCATACAAGTTTCTGGAGAGCTACACTTGAGTCCCCCCTGCGCCTGTGTCTTTTTTGATATTGATGGGGTAATTCGCGATGTCAGTCGTTCCTATCGCCGTGCCCTAGCGGATACCGTCGAGCATTTTACGGGGGGTGCCTATCGTCCTAGTCAAAAGGAAATTGACGACCTCAAGGCGGAAGGCTGCTGGAATAACGACTGGGAAGGGTCGCGTGAACTCATTTATCGCTACTTTGAACGCCAAGGGAAACGCCGCTCCCAAGTGCCCTTGGACTACGAACGCCTCGTGATCTTTTTTGAGGAGCGTTATAGCGGCGAAAATTGGTCAGGCTATATTCAAGATGAGCCACTGCTGGTGGATGTTGCCTACTTTCAGGCCCTCGATCAAGCACAGATCCACTGGGGGTTTGTTAGTGGTGCGACGCGGGACTCGGCAGAATATGTCCTGAAACACCGCTTGGGTCTCGATCAGCCCCTTTTGATCGCCATGGAAGATGCGCCCGGCAAACCCGACCCCACAGGACTCCGCATGGCCTACCGTCAGGCCACGGCTCAGGAAACCATTCCTGCCTTTTATGTGGGGGATACGGTGGCGGATATGCAGACCGTTGTCAATGCCCGTAAAGAACAAGCAACAACGCCGTGGATTGCCTTAGGGGTGATTCCTCCCCATGTCAAGCCCGAAGATCGGCAACGCTATGGCGATCGCTTGCGCTCAGCGGGAGCCAGTGCAGTCTTTGAACACACTCGCGACATTAGTCCAGCGGTGGTGGCAGCGTTCTTAGGGCAATTGGCTGACCGCGACTCAAACTGCGGGCAATAAGATCGCAGCGTTCATTGCCGACATCGCCACTATGGCCGCGCACATGGTGCCACTGGACTAAGGGATCGTTGAGGGCATCTAACTGCTGCCACAGGTCTTGGTTGAGAACGGGCTTTTTGGCGGCTGTTTTCCAGTCCCGCCGTTTCCAGTTGTGGATCCACTCCGTAATTCCCTTGAGGACATATTCACTGTCGGTGTAAAGGGCGATCGCCCGCCCCGGAGCCAGTTGGCGCCATGCCTTGAGGGCTTCAATGGCCGCCTGCAATTCCATGCGATTATTTGTGGTTGTGGGGTGATGTCCTCCCAGTTCGTGCACAGAACCATCGGCAAAGTAAATGACCACACCCCAGCCTCCTGGCCCCGGATTCCCTTCGCAGGCACCATCGGTATAGATCGCACGAATATCGGTCATGGGTCTCTATACTCTCCAAATGCTGCAAAAAAACAAAGGGTGGCCAGAAGACCACCCTCCAAACAAATGAATCCAAAGACTACTTGATGCTGACTTTGGCGCCCGCTTCCTCGAGTTCTTTCTTGGCGGCTTCGGCGTCTTCTTTGGTGGCACCTTCTTTCACGGGTTTGGGCGTGGATTCCACCACTTCCTTGGCTTCCTTGAGACCCAAGCCGGTCAAAGAGCGCACCACTTTGAGCACTGCAATCTTCTTGTCGGCGGGGACTTCTTCGAGAATCACATCGAAGGCGGTTTTCTCTTCGACTTCTTCTGCGGGAGCAGCAGCACCACCGCCCACGGGAGCGGCGACCATCATGCCACCGACAGGGGCAGCGGCACTCACGCCAAAGACCTCTTCAATTTGCTTGACCAGCTCAGCAGCTTCCAGCAGGGTCAAGGATTTCAACTTTTCGAGAATTTCATCGGTTGCAGCAGACATTGTAAACTCCTATCGTTTCAAAGTTGGAAAAGGTGGCTTCCCAAGGGAAACCGAGAACAGGACCGATCTATGCCGCACCTTTGTCGGCGATCGCCTGTGTTGCCCGCGCCAAGGAAGCGGGAACCTCCTTGATGCCAATGGCAATCTTCGCTGTGACGGCATTGAGGGCACCAGCAATCTGCGCCATGAGTTGTTCCTTTGAGGGCAGATCACCAATGGCCTTCACTTGCGCTTCATCAAGGGCACGTCCCTCCATGACCCCACCGCGGAGGGTGGTTTTTTTCGTGGCCTTTTGGAATTCTTGGTAGGCCTTGATTGTGCCGCCAATGTCATCCTTGACCAAGAGGAACGCTGAAGGTCCCTTGAGGAATTGGGTTATGGGCTGCCAAGTGTCACTTTCTTTGACCGCCAATTCCATCAGCGTATTTTTAGTGACCTTGCAACTGGCATTGCACTTGCGCAAGCGTTGCCGCAAATCCTTCATCTCAGCATCGGTGAGACCTTGGTAGTCAATCACCAGTGCCATTTGTGACTCGCTTAAGCGTTCCTTTAGCTCCGCCACAATTTCTTTTTTGTTTGCTAGCGTGCGTCCCACGCGTATCACCTCCTGTAGTCAGTGAAAGAAAAACCCCAGCAGTGGTGCCGGGGCGATCGCCCAATCCCAACGGATGGACTTCGCAAACCTCGGCAGGAAGATTATGTCTGAGCCAGACCCCTGCGGTCTTCGGTTCCAGTCTCGAGTTGTCCAGTATTGGGCAATAGGCAAGTCCTCCTTAGGCGGCTTCGGCCAGTTTTAGCTCCCGCAGGGCATTGATATCCACTTGAATGCTCGGCCCCATGGTGGCGGCCACATAGACACTGCGCCAGTAGCGACCCTTGGCACCACTCGGGCGGTTGCGGTCAATACTCTCTTGCAGTGCCTTGAGGTTGACGAGCAAGTCTTCGGCGCTGAAGCTAGCTTTGCCAAAGAGCACATGGACAATCCCGGTGCGATCGGCACGGAATTCCACTTTCCCCGCTTTAAACTCCTGAATTGCTTGGGGCAAGTCAAAGGTCACTGTACCAGCTTTGGGCGACGGCATTAGCCCTCGGGGACCCAGAATCCGACCCACTTTGGCCACTTGGGGCATCATATCAGGGGTGGCAATGAGCAAATCAAAGTCCATCCGCCCCTTTTGAATTTCGTCAATGAGCTCCTCTGAACCCACGACATCGGCACCGGCGGCACTGGCTTCGGTCACCTTTTCACCCCGGGCAATGACAGCCACGCGAATGGTTTGACCGGTGCCTTTGGGAAGCGCCACGGTGGCACGCAATTGTTGGTCTGTATATTTGGGATCAATGCCCAAGCGGATGTGAGCCTCTGCCGATTCAGGAAATTTGGCTGTGGCCGTTTCCTTGAGCAGTTGCAAGGCCTCGAGGGGAGCGTGGGGACGATCCTCCACCTTGGCATAGAGTTCGCGCAGTCGTCGCGAGAGTTTACGCATCAGAATTTACCTCCACGGGGTACTAACGAAACGAAGTTTCTCCCCCAACACAACAAAGGACTCAACAGGAACACACTGAGAAAGCTTTAGTCAGTAATGGTGACACCCATATTGCGCGCGGTGCCTTCGATAATCCGCATGGCCGCTTCAATATCGTTGGCATTGAGATCCGGCATTTTCTTCTCAGCAATTTCCCGCAGTTGGGCACGGGTAATGCTGCCCACTTTTTTCTTGTTGGGTTCACCGGAGCCTTTTTCAATGCCCGCAGCTTTTTGAATCAGCACGGAAGCGGGCGGGGTTTTCAGAACAAAGGTGAAACTGCGATCTTCATAGACCGAAATTTCAACGGGAATCACCATCCCCACTTGATCGGCGGTGCGAGCATTGTACTCTTTGCAGAACATCATGATGTTCACACCGTGCTGACCAAGGGCCGGACCAATGGGGGGAGCAGGGTTGGCTTTACCCGCTTGAAGGGCAAGTTTAATAACTGCGACGACCTTTTTCGCCATAGTGAGTTAGCGTCCTAATCTACTTTTTCCACTTGAGTCACTTCGAGTTCGACCGGTGTTTCGCGGCCAAAAATCGAGAGTAATGCTTTCAGTTTGCTACGCTCAGCACTGACTTCAATCACCTCTCCCTCAAAGTCCTTAAAGGGACCATTGAGAACTTTGATCTTATCACCACTGTTGAGATCAATGCGGTGAACCGGTTCTTGTTCTTGGACTTTGCGGAAGATGCGATCTACTTCGGCTGGACTCAGGGGCATGGGCTTGACGTGACCGCGTCCCCGGCCTGTACTGCGGCGTTGCTCGGCACCAACAAAGTTAATCACATTAGGGGTGTTTTTAATCACCTGCCAAGCTTCATCATCAATTTGCCATTCACCCGTTTCGGGGGACTGCTGTGCCCGCACTTGGACAAGAACATAACCGGGAAAAACTTTTTCCTCAATGGTTTGCCGCGAGCCATCTTTTTTGATTTTGATAACAGGGGTTTGGGGGATTTCAATGCGAAAGATGCGATCGGCCACATCCAGCGTATGGAGCCGCTGCTCGATGGTGCTTTTCACTTTTTTTTCGCAGCCAGAGGCCACTTGCACGGCATACCAAAACCGCTTGACCTTACCAGCTTGATCCCCTTCGGCCACTTCAACGGTGTCGTCAAGAGGATCGCTCAGATCAGAATGATCAGTAAATTCACTCACCATAGGCGCGTACTCGTAGAAATCTTTGGCTGTCTAGAAAATCAGTGTGGCCAGCCAACGAAAGAGCTCATCCACTAGGTAGATGACTGCAGCCGAAAGGGAAACGATAAGAATGACTGCCGCAGATTCGCCAATCAGACGCTGGCGATCGGGCCACACCACTTTGCTGAGTTCTTCCTTGGTTTCGCGGAAAAACTCGGTTAGATTAAAGCCACTAGTGGGCTTTTCGCCTTCGGTACTCTTGGTCACGGCGGCACTCCTTGGGGCGGGGGCAGCCCGTTGCTACCCGTTTAATTCAGCGCGATTTATTATCATAGCAGGTTTCTTCTTTTTAGGAAATCCCGATGTTGGATTGCTTGCGATCGCGCACCCTCACGACGGCCATGGGTGAGGTGGCCTACGTCACGAATGATCTGAGTAATGTGAATCATACCCAGCCGCCTCTATTTTTTTGGCATGGCTTTGGTGGTGGCTCGAGCCGCTATGAGTGGTCGGCGGTTTATCCGGCCTTTGCAGCCGAGTATGCCCTTTTTGCTTTGGATTTGCCCGGTTGGGGGGCCTCTGAGCATCGCGATCAGCCCTATACGGTGGCGGCTTATGTGGATCATTTGCTAGAGTGCCTTGGTCAATTGACGGCAGAACCAGCGGTGGTGATCACGTCTTCACTGACGGCAGCCTTTGCCATCCAAGGGGCGATCGCCTATCCCCAACGCTTCCGTGGCCTGATTCTCACCTGCCCAACGGGGTTGAGTGATTTTGGTCAAGATTATCGCCAGACCCCCCTTGCCCAGATTGCCCGCCAGCCCTATGTGAATATCGCCTTTTATCGCCTCGGTGTGGCCAATTCCCTAAGTGTGCAGTCCTTTATGGCCAATCAACAGTTTGCCCGACCTAGCCGCATCAGTCCGGAAATGGTTGCCACCTATACTGCAGTGGCGCAGTCGGCAGGGGCAGAGTTTGCCGCGTTGGCCTTTGTTCGGGGTGATCTCTGCTGCGACCTCAGTCGCTTTTTGCCCCATTTGACGGTGCCGACCTATATCCTTTGGGGAGAGCAGGCAAAACTCCCCCCTGTGGCCGTAGGGCAACGCTTGGCCCAGTTAAACCCCGACGCGATTCGTGCTTTTGATGTGATTCCAGAGGCGGGACTCACGCCGCAGTTGGAGTGCCCTGCGGTCATGATTGGCTTGATTGATCACTATCTTGGCCAGTTGCTGGCCTCCTCTTGAGGCGACCTAACGCTGGGCATTGGCAGTGGCGGGTAGGGTTGTGCCATAGACACGGGGGCGATCGCCCTGGGCCAATTGGGTGCTGCCTTGAGTATCCACTGCCCAGATCGTGGCTTTGGGATTCCCCATCGTTTGGGTCTGAAAGAGCACCCGTTGCGGATGCGTCGTGCTCCAGCCCAAGAGGGTGGCAAAGTCGTATTCATCAGCCGTGGGATAAACCGTGGCCACGTGACCCACCCCCGCCTGCCAAATCCACGCGGCATCGCTAATTAAATCGGTGGCAAACAAGCCGCCAACCTGGCGCACCAAGAGATGATTGCCCGTTTCTGACCAGCCAACCGGGACTAGCACCGCAATCAGACCTTGGCCTTGGCGCACCTCTGCCAAAAATTCCCGCGGCATTTCCCTAAGGCTTTCAATCCGCTGCTGGCTGCCGCTCTGGCGATCGCGAATTTCAAGAATGCTCACCAGTTGTTGCCGTTGCGCCTCGGGATCAGCCGTAAAGTAGAGGGTGGCCTGTGCCACATAGCGGCCATCGGGAGAGACGTATTGGGGCGTCTGCTGGGTGAAACGGAGGGATTTCTTGGCTTTTAGGGCAGCGGCGTGGCCGTCGTCAATCCATTTCCAAGGGAGCGGGAAGGGACTTTGGAGGGGATCCACCACAACGGTTTCTAGGGGTTGATCGGGGGCAGGGGAACGCTGGGATTGGGCAAGTGTCACTGGGGCGATCGCAAGGGCTGTCAGTATCCCACAGACTGAGGAGATCAAAAAGCCGCGCCACGCCGCACATCGGGTTACCATGAGGTCACTCCTCTGAAACAAAGTTTGCTTATTTTATTGACAGTTGGGTTAAACGAATGACGACAGCTCCTCATAGTTTCTAGGATAGCAATTGGCCTAGGCCGATCGCAGGAAAATTAACGAAGTTTTATGCTCTTGACAGAATTAGTCAAAAAATCTCGTGACTATTTGCATTCATTGGCAGTCATTGAGATTCATTCCCAGTGGCTTCCCCTCAGTTCCCCCTCGCTCAAAGACGCAGGGACGGCCCCCTATGCAGTAAATGCTAAAGGTCATCTGGCGTGGCCCAAGGGTCGGCACTCCCTTTGGTTGGGGCAGCGAATCACGGTACCCGCGACGGTTCAAGGCTATGGGGTGGTGGGTTTAACTCTACGCCTTGATCTCACGTGGTGGGCGGATCAGGCCACGGTGTATGTCAATGGCCAAGCGGTGCATCAGGGGGATTTATTTGATCATTCGGTGAGTCTGTACCTAGGGGAGGCGGTAACCCCCGGCCAAACGTGGGAGGTGGTGTTGCATCTCGTGAGTCCCGGCCACGATGACGGTGCGTTGATGAGATCACGCCTGCGGTTTGAATCGCCAGCGGGAGTGGATCCGGACTTTATTGCCACTGAGTTGGACATTTTGGCGATCTTTGGTGAAACCCTCAACCCACAACCCCTTGAACCCCTACTGAAGGACATCTTAGAGAGTCAAGGGCAGCGCTCCATCTTAGATGCGTTGCTGGCGCAGATTCATGACAGCATGCAGGCGATCGCGACCCCTTTGCAGGATTTCACAATGCACCTGTGTGGCCATGCCCATTTGGACTTGGCGTGGCTCTGGCCGATCACTGAAACGTGGCAAGTGGCACAGTCCACTTTTAGATCTGTATTACAGCTTAAGGAACGCTATCCCGAACTCACCTTTACCCACTCTACCCCCGCCCTCTATGCCTATTTGCAGACCCATGCCCCAGAACTGTTTGGACGGATTCAGGAAGCCGTGGCAGCGGGTTGGTGGGATGTGGCGGCAGGTCTGTGGGTAGAACCGGAACTCAATCTCATTCATGCTGAGTCGATTGCCCGTCAGATTCTCTATGGTCAGCAGTACGTGCAGCAGGCCTTTGGCGACATTAGCCCGATTGCTTGGTTGCCCGATACCTTTGGCTTTCCAGAACGGCTCCCCAGTTTCTTGGCTCAGGGGGGCATTCGCTACTTTGTCACCCAAAAATTGCGCTGGAATGACACCACCCGCTTTCCCCACAGTTGGTTTGTCTGGCGGGATGTGGCGGGGGCGGAGGTGAATGCCCTGATGTCAGCCCCCATTGGCGAGGGGATTGATCCAGTGAAAATGGCTGCCTATGCCCAAGAGTGGTGGCAACAAACGGGATCGCAGCGCAGTCTATGGCTTCCCGGTGTCGGTGATCATGGCGGTGGACCAACAGCAGACATGTTAGAACGGGTGCGACGCTGGCAACACCTCGGTGGCATTGGGCCGCAGTGGCAATGGACAACCCTGCAGCAGTATTTGGATCAACTTGCCCAAGAAACACCGCCGATTACCCAGTGGCAAGGGGAACTCTATTTAGAGTTCCATCGCGGTTGCTACACCAGTCATGGCGATCAAAAAGCTGCCCACGATCGCGCCCAACGCCAACTACAGGAAGCGGAACGCTGGTGTGCCCTCGCGGCAATCACAACTTCTTTTTCCTACCCCAGAGAAGAACTTAAAGCTTGTTGGCAACAATTTCTTTTTAACCAGTTTCACGATATTCTTCCCGGCTCCTCGATTCCAGAGGTTTATGCCGAGGTGAACCCAACATGGCAGCAACTCCTGACAACAACAGAAACGTTACTGGGTACGGCGCAAACGGCTCTGTGTGCGTCTATAGACTACGGCGATCCCCCCGTGGCAGGGGCCATTCCTGTGGTCATTTTCAATAGTGGAGTGGGCGATCGCGCCGGGGTTGTGCACATTGATTTGGCACAGCTACCGCAGGAGATCCCCTCTTGGCGGGTTTATTGTCCACGGGGCGACTACGATTTACCAGCGCAGTTGAATGCTCCCCGAGGTTGTCTGACGTTTCGTACCCCTGAGGTGCCGGGAATTGGCTACGCGCTCCTGTGGCTCTGCCCGCGATCGCGCCCTGACACGTTGCCGACCCCGCCCTTGGGCTATGTCTTGGAAAATAACTATCTCCACGTTGAAATTGATCCGGCAACGGGGGAAATCACCAATCTGTATGACAAGTTGAATCATCGTCCCTGCTTGGGCGATCGCGGCAATCAACTGCAGTTTTTCCAAGATCAGGGGCAATACTGGGATGCTTGGAACATTGACCCCAACTATGGGCAGCTCCGATTGCCGGGGGCAACCCTAGAGGCCATTGAATGGGTGACGTGGCATCAACTGGAGCAGCGACTACGGGTGAGGTGGCGCTTTCAGTCCTCGCAGATTCAGCAGGAGTATGTGTTGCAGTATCAAACCCCGTGGCTGCGCATTGATACGGTGATTGACTGGCAGGAGGAACATATTCTCCTCAAGGCGGCCTTTCCCTTGGCAATCCGTGCTGAGCAGATCACCTGCGAAACTCCCGGTGGTGTCACAGTGCGACCCACCCTCCCCAATCCCCACCTCAGCGCCCATGAGCAAACAAAATGGGAGGTGCCCTTTCTCACGTGGGTGGATTTGAGTACGCCAGAGTACGGGGTGAGTCTTTTTAGCGACTGCAAGCATGGTCTTGATGCCCAAGCCAATCAACTGCGATTGACCCTCTTGCGATCGCCCACCTGGCCGGATCCAAATAGCGACCGCCGTCACCACCGCTTTAGCTATGGTGTGTTTCCCCACAGTGGCTCGTGGCAAGTGGCTGGTGTCCCGCAGCAGGCGGCTCAGTTTAATCTTCCCCTCAGGGTCATGATCCCTCAAGGGGCAGCGAAGTTGTTTGCCCCCGCCAACTTATCGAAGACATTACCGCCCCAGGCTCAGCTTCTCCACTGGTCCGATGCCCGCATTCAATGTCTTGCCCTCAAACCATCGGAGGATGGACAGGGGTGGCAATTGCGAGTAGCAGAAGTGGCTGGCGAAGGGGGCACCTTGGAACTGCACTCAACCCTAATCCCATGGCAGATCAAGGTGCAGCAAACACTTCTAGAAACACCGGCAGGGGACGCAGACTCAGCGATCCTCAGCCCATGGCAAATTCAAACATTTCGGCTGTATCCCTAGAAGGGCACTTCATCCAAATTAATCTCTTCGACTTCGGGGAGGGGCGGTGCCACCTTCGGTGTAACAGTTGCCGTGACTGCGGCGGTAGCCGTTGCAGTTGTCGCAGGGTGATCCACAATATTCCCCTCAACGGTGTAGAAGCGGCTCAACACCAACTCAGCACGTTTTTCTTTAAAACCCTCAGGGCGGTCAATGGTGTCCATTTTTAGCCGACCTTCAAGGATCAGACGATCGCCCACTCTGCATTCTGCCTCCATTTTTTCTCCCAACTTGCCCCAAGCCACTGTTCGCAGACTCATGGGTGGCTCTTCACTGCGAAGGCTGGCAAACTGCACCACCATCGTGGCCACCGCCATCTGATTTTCCTGGGTGTAGCGCAGTTCTGGCGCTTGAATGACTTCTGCAAAGAGGACGCAACTATTCATCCAATAAACTTCCAACAGGCCATGGTGTTTCTAGTATAGTCCTAACGGCTGCCGCGACAAGCCCACAGGATCAATTCCCTTGTGCCCCCCCTGCAACCCACCGTGTTCCCGGAGCAGCAACCAACCATGAAAGTTTAATAGACAAACAATAGACAAACATTTAATAGAAGGAGCAATTTCTATGGTGCGCATCTTTCTCATGGGGCTATTGATGGTGTCCCTGTGGCTGCAGAGTTCCTCGGCCACCTTGGCCAGTGTGACTCCCGATGAACTGGGGAAGGCCGTAACCGCCATTGAACAATTGGATCAAATGCGCATTGGCCTTGCCTCTACCCTAGAGGGCAGTACCACCGAACCCACCCTTGACACCTTTAAAGCGGTCTGTGCTCCCGTGGGCCAGAAAGCAAAGGAAATTGCTGCCGCCAACGGCTGGCAAGTGCGTCAGGTGGCCCTCAAGTACCGCAACCCCAACCATGCCCCGCGCACAGCCCTCGAAGTGCAAGCCCTTAATCGCTTTGATAACAATCGTCAACTCCAAGCCTTTTGGCAAACGGATGCGGAAGGGGTGCACTACTTCCGTCGCATTGATGTTCAAGCCAGTTGCCTTGCCTGTCACGGGGCTAAAAAGCGGCGGCCTGCCTTTATTCAAGAAAAATATCCCAGCGATCGCGCCTATGACTTTCGCGTTGGCGATCTGCGGGGCATGTACGCTGTGACCATTCCGCAAATTCAACAGGCACTCCAAACCTCACCCTAGGGAGGAACTTCAATAAAACGTTGACAGCGTTTGTGACTTCCTGTTCGTCATTCCCCTATGGCTGGCGGTATCTCCCAGTAGTCCTGCCATGATTCCCACTTGAAGAGGCTCCCAGGGCAGTTGCGGCATCCGTTGGGCGATAATCGTGGCTTCACGTGGCAGGTGATTCTTTTTTCCGGTCGTGACCAGTTACGCTTGGTGGGGTTGCCCGAGCAGTACCACTTTCGCCCTCCCGATCCCTTGGTGCTGATCACGTCGAGCGGTCAAACCCTCACAGCCGTGGATGACTTTCCCAAGGCAGACACTGTTGCCAATGTGAGAAGTTTGACCGGTGGCCCCTCGCCTCGCAATTGCCCAAGAGTGAACCTTTGGTACTGCGTTCGCCCCTAGCGGAGCAGGGGATTGAGATTGCTGTGCCTGCCGCTGTGGCGATCGAGTGGCAGGCTCTGATCGAGGGAGTCTAGGAACGGCTGCTGATGGGCGTGGGTGTTCCGAGGGCAAGGAGCAGGGCTTGGGCTTTGCTCAGGGATTCTTGCCATTCCCGCTGTGGATCACTGTCGGCCACAATACCAGCCCCCACTTGCCCCCAAGTCGTCTGGCGATCGCCCGCCACCAAAAGGGTGCGAATGAGGATATTCAAATCTAGATGCCCCCGCTGATCCCAATAGCCACAGGAACCGTAGAACAAATTGCGGGGAAAGGGTTCAAGAGCTGCCAAAATCTCCATGCAGCGCACTTTGGGACAGCCGGTAATCGTGCCACCGGGAAAGAGGGCACGGATCACATCGACAGGGGACAGCCCCCGCTGCAATTTGCCGCGAACATTGCTTACCAAGTGAATCACATGGCTGTAGTACTCCAGTGTGAGGAGTTCATCCACCACCACACTGCCCCACTGGCACACTCGCCCCAAGTCATTGCGCTCTAAATCCACGAGCATAATGTGTTCTGCCTGTTCCTTGGTATTCCTAAGGAGTTCCTCGGCCTGGGCGCGATCGCCCGCTGGCGTTTGGCCGCGCGGACGGGTACCGGCAATGGGTCGCGTTTGCACCCTATCTCCCTGAACTTGCACTAAGCGTTCCGGTGAGCAACTGACAATGTAGCCCCAAGGGGTCTGCCAAAAACTGGCAAAGGGAGAGGGGTTAATCTGCTGAAGCCGCAGGTATTGTTGCCAAGGATCAACGTGCCCGTAATGGCAAAAGCGTGCCGACAGATTGGCCTGAAAAATATCCCCGGCGCGAATATGGCGGAGAATCTGCTGCACTGCTGCCTGGTAGGTATCGGGTTGCCAGCCAGCGGCTAGTTCAATGCTGCCGGGGCGATCGGGCACCCAGAGAGATTCCTCCGGGGGCGTTTCCTCAAGCGCTTCTTGCAGCGCTGCCAGTTGGCTAGGGGTCGAAGCCGCCAAGTAGAGCAAATCTTCCTGGTGATCCAAAACGGCAAAGGCTGCGGGTTCATACCAAAAGGCCACTGGAAAAGGGAGAGGATCAGGTTTTAGAGGGGGGAGGACCTCAATTTCCCACGCCAACTCATACCCCAGCCATCCCAACCAGCCACCCGTAAAGGGCAGATGGCGCACTGCTTCGGGAACTGCTGCACATTGGGGAAACCTTTGTAGCGTCGGCAGGACTTGACCCAAGGAGAGTGGCCATTGGCGATCGCCCCGGGGGGAACCCGCACAAATGGAGTAGCGAGCTTGGGGAGTGGGGGCTTGGGCTGGACTTTCGAGGAGGACGGCAATCGGCTCCGCCAAAAATAACTGCTGAAAAACGGCGCGACCCGTGCGACCCCGCAGCGGCAAACAGCACCATAGCCACGGCTGACAGGGGAACATCAATGGTGTGTCACTCCCAACCAACCCAAACGAACCAGCCAAAATAACCCCATGCCCCCCAGAGCCAGCCAATCTCGCCGCTGCAATCGCAGATGGTGCCAAGGATTATCGTAGGTTCCCGCTTCTTGGAAGCCCCGCACCTGCATGGCACAGGCCACCTGTTCTGCCCGCAGGAGTAAATTGTCCAACAGCCGTACCGCTAAGGTGAGCCACAGCTTGATACTGCCTTTAATGCCCACCAATCGCCAATTGATGGCACGCGTCCGCACGGAGCGGCTCAGGTTTTGCACCTCTTCCAAGACCAAGGGAATAAACCGCAGCGACAGCGTCAAGGTCAGGGCAATTTCGGCCACCGGCAGCTTAAAGCGTTTCAGGGGCTGCATCAGATTTTCCAAGCCAGCGGTGACTTCCTCAGGGGCAGTGGTGAGCAAAAACAGATGCGTACTATAAAGGAGCGTAAACAGCAGGGTACTCAGTCGTAACCCCAAATCCAGCGATCGCTGGGAAACTTGCAGATGAATGGGAAACTGACCCACGTGGGTATGAAACTGCCACAGGAGATAACTGTAACTCGTAGGCGGAACTGTGGCGGCTAAAGGGCGACGGGGTTGATAGGTGACAGCCATCCCATCGGGCATCAAAGCCGTGATCACCAGAATTAAACTACCCACCAAGAGGAGCCACAGCAGTTGCCGTCGCCACACCCGCGCCGGAATTCCCCCTAGGAGGGTCAGGAGAATTAAACTGACCACTAACCCCAACCGCCAAGTGACATCCGCCAAAATGGGTGCCAAGAGAAACGTCATCAACCACGCCAACTTAACCCGTGGATCAAGGCGGTGTAGCCAAGTAACAGGTTGTTCAAGGTATAGCCCCAAAGGCAGAGATCGCAACAGATCCATGGAAAATAACTAGTTCTTCTCCAGTTCCCGCCGCAGAGCTTCCAACTCTGGATCGTAGGCAGGGGTGCTGCTGGGTGACAGTTGCGGATTGGCCAATTCTGCCTTTAGCCGTGCTAAATCGTCCTCCACACTGCCCGCTTCGAGGGCGGCAAACTTGGCTTCGAGGGTATCGCTACTAAGTTCAGCCACGGCTTGAGAGCGAGCCTCCATTTCCTGAACCCGTTCCTCCATGCGCTCAAAGGCGGCCATTGGGGCATTAGTGTTGATGCTGCTAAAGGTTTGCTGCAGTTGCTCTGAAGCTTTTGCTGCCCGTGCCCGTGCCACCAGCATTTCTTTACGGGTTCTCGCCTCAGCAATCTTGCTTTCAAGCTGCTGCATTTGTTTTTTGAGAGCTTCCACTTGGGTCACGGACTGCTCCAGTTGCCCTTTAAGAGCCATGGCTGCATTCATCGCCGTTTGTTTGCGACCCAAAGCCTCGCGAGCTAATTCATCATCCCCATGTTGCAGGGCAATTTTGGCACGGCGCTCCCACTCAGCCGCCTGCTGTTGATTTTGGTTGAACTGTTGCTCTAACCGCTTTTGGGAGGCGATCGCTTGGGCAACGGCTTGCCGCAGGGTGACTAGATTGTCCTGCATTTCAATTATGGTCTGCTCGAGGATTTTTTCGGGATCTTCGGCAGCACCCACCAGTGCATTGAGCCAACTGCGAGCCACACGGCTGACGCGATCAAACAGTCCCACAGCGTTATCTCCCTATTGGTTCCTTATCTATAGCAGTATGCCACTTTATCCAAGCTGTTTGGCCACGAGTCCAAAAAACGGTCGCTGCTGTAGGCTTAACCTATAGTAAAGTCATTAGAATGCGGGTCCTACTTTAGTGATGTCTGCTTCTTCGGGGCGACCTTCAGACGCCTTTGATAAACATTGAAGTTAAGCTGATCAACGCCGAACTGAGGGAGGTGCAATTGCGCCAAGCCAACCTGAGTCACGCTAACCTGCGGGGCACAGTCCTGCCCAATGGCCGCTTGTCCGATTAGCTAAAGCTGGTTCAAAAAAGCTTGCAGCCGTTGCCAAAAGCGCTCCGTCTCCGCTGCTGTGCCAATTGTGACCCGAATTCCGCCAGCGATCGCCCGCACAAGGGTACCCTGACTCCTCAAGGCATCACACAGGGGCTGGGTGTGTTGCGGTTCCTGCAGACGGAAAAAGAGAAAATTGGCCACACTGGGCCATACCCGCAGTTGGGGGCACGCCTGAAGCCGTTCATAAAGGCGCTCCCGCTCCGCCAGCACCGTCGGAATCTCTGCCAGCAAGGCCATCCGATGGTCAAGGGCAACTTGCGCCGCCACTTGAGAAAACGTAGGCAGGTTATAGGGCAGACGAACCTTTTCTAAAACCGCAATCACCTCTGCATTGCCAATGGCGTAGCCCACCCGATGGGCGGCGAGTCGAAAGGCCTTGGAAAACGTACGCAGAATCAACCAGTTGGGATGGGCTGCCAAGTCTCCCACCAGTGTCTTGCCCGAAAATTCAAAATAGGCCTCATCAATCACCACTAAAATGTCCTCAGGAAGCTGCCGTAGCCAGTCCACCTCCGCTGTGGTTAGGGGATTCCCCGTCGGAGAATTGGGTTGCAGCATAAAGAGAACGCGCACGGGGGGATCCGCTTGGGCAATGAGGGTATTGGCTTCAGCAATTTGCACGGCAAAGGTGTCAGGATCGCGGGGCGATCGCTGGACGGGAATCCCTAGGGTTTGGGCGAGGATCCCGTATATGGAAAATGTCGGCTCTGCCACTAGGATAGAACTGTAGCCCCCGATCGCAGTGGCCAGTAAAATCGAGCGAATGAGCTCATCGGAGCCGTTGCCAACGGCAATTTGGTGTGGGGAGACTTCAGTTGGGCTGTGTTCACTGACATAGCGGGCGATCGCCTGCCGCAGCGGCCAATGATGACTGTCGGGATAGCGATGACTGGCGAGGGTGCTGACGTACTGTTGAGCTAACGCCTCCTTAAGGGCCGTGGGCAAATCCCACGGAAACTCATTGGTATCGAGGTAATCCAGTTCTAGCGGTAGGGAGTCGCTCGTGGGGGTGGAGTAGGCGCGGAAGTTGCTCAGTTCTGGACGAAGAAACGTCGCCATGCCAAGACAGTATAAAGGGATTCAACTATAATAGCACTGAGCTTTTTGCCCTAATTTGCTGCCAGCCCTGACACTCAATCTTCATCTTTTGATTACGTAGAGGCGAATGTTCCTATGGCGCGTACCGACTTCAAAGATTACTACGAAATCCTCGGGGTCAGCAAAAATGCCACGGATGCCGAAATTCGGCAAGCCTTTCGCCGCCTTGCTCGCAAGTATCACCCCGACTTAAATCCGGGGGACAAAGAGGCAGAAGCTCGTTTCAAGGAAATTAACGAAGCCCACGAAGTGCTCTCGGATCCGCAAAAACGACGCAAATACGATCAATTTGGTCAGTATTGGCAACAGGCCAGTGCAGCGGGGGCGGGGGGCTTTAATGTCAATGTGGGTGACTTCGACGTTGATTTTGGTCAGTTTGCCAACTTTGAAGACTTTATCAATGAATTGCTAGGGCGATTTGCCACTGGCACGACCACAGGGCGTACCCGCACTTGGAGCAGCCCAGGGTTTGATCCATCGGCATTTGGCGGCACCAATGTTGATGCGGAAGTCCAAATTAGCTTCCAAGAGGCCTTTCAGGGCTGCCAGAAATCATTTACCATTGGTAATCAACAGGTGACTGTGACGATTCCCGCTGGTATTAAGCCGGGGACGAAGTTGCGGCTGCGGGGCAAAGGTCAATATAACCCCTACACCCAACAGCGGGGGGATTTATATCTCACGGTACAGGTGGCGCCCCATCCCCTCTTCCGCTTTGAAGAGGATCAACTGGTGATTGATTTGCCGATCACGCCGGATGAAGCGGCTTTGGGTGCCCAAGTCACGGTGCCGACGCCCTCGGGGAATGTGGTTTTGAATGTGCCTGCGGGCACGCGATCGGGGCAATCTCTGCGGTTACGGGGCAAAGGGTGGCGCAGTAGTAGCGGCGTTGCTGGCGATCTCCTGGCTAAAGTACAAATTGTGCCCCCCAAATCCCTGAGTGCCCAAGAAAAAGAACTTTACGAAAAATTGCGATCGCTCCGCACCTTTAACCCTCGTGCCCATTGGCCAGTCTAAGTCAGGGAAATTGTCGCGATTTGACGTCTTGGCAGTAGCGCTCAAAGGCAGCAATCGCCTGAGTGGCCAAGTCGGCATACCCTTTAGCAAAGGGGGGCACCTGTGGACTCAAGCCCAAAACATCTGCCGTCACCAACACCTGACCATCACAGTGGGGGCCAGCCCCAATCCCAATTGTCGGAATCTTGAGTTTGGCAGTAATCTGCTGTGCCAAATCCGCAGGAATATGCTCCAAAATGATGCCAAAGGCACCCGCTTCGGCCAGAGCAAGGGCATCCGCTAGAATCGCGTCTGCACCTTGGGGAGTATTCCCCTGTTGTCGCCAGCCCCCCAATTGATGCACCTGTTGGGGCAACAGACCTACATGACCCAGCACCGGAATTCCAGCCTCAACAAGGCGCCGTGTGGCTGCCTGAACCACGGGCGAAGCACCTTCCATTTTCACTGCTTGCACGTCTGCTTCTTTGATTAAACGCCCCGCCGATCGCAGAGCCTGCTCTGGGCTTTCTTGGTAGCTCAAAAAGGGCAGATCACACACGAGGAAACTGTGGCTGACCCCTCGGCGCACCGCCTGCGCATGGTGAATCATCTGGTCGAGGGTCACAGGCAACGTGGTTTGATAGCCAAGGGCAACCATACCAAGGGAATCCCCCACAAGGATCACATCCACCCCCGCCGCATCCAATAGCCGCGCCCACAGATAATCCCAAGCCGTAAGCATTGTAATCGGCTCTCCCTGCTGTTTTTTTTGCTGGAGTTGGGGTAATGTTACGGGGCGACGCACCATAGCCATGTCCACGAGCTTCGTATCCCCATCCTCTAAAGGAACGGTGAAAACGTCAATTTAGCCACAGGCATAGAGTCTAGTGATATGATTGGGGCGCGATGTTAGCCACAATACGCATGTCTTTGCCTGCCTTTGTCGAAGCCCTATTAACCCCTGCTGCCTACCCCCATGCGGTCACCACGCCGATTCAATTGCTGCAAACGCATATTTCCTATGTGTTTCTGACGGGGGACTATGCCTATAAGGTGAAAAAGCCGGCGGATTTTGGGTTTTTGAACTTTACAACCCTAGAAAAGCGGCTATTTTACTGTCAGGAAGAGTTACGGCTGAATCGCCGCTTGGCGCCAGATCTCTACTTGGCTGTGGTACCCATTGTAGCGGTGGGCGATCGCTATTGGGTGGCGGATCCCCAAGACTTACCTGCGGGAGCTGAGGTGATTGACTATGCCGTGCAAATGCGGCAATTTGATCAGTCGCAACTGTTTTCTCACCTCTTTGCAGCCAACCAAGTCACCCCCCACCTAATTGAATCCCTCGGTAAAGAACTGGCTCACTTTCACCGCACGGCTGCCACCAGTCCCCACATTAGTGAATTTGGTTCCCCGCGGGCGATCGCCCAAGTGATTAACAATTGCCATGCCTTGGCTGCCCAGTTTGTCGGGCGCTGTCAATCCCCAGAGCAGTACGCGGCAATTCAGACCTTCACTGATGACTTTTTGACGCGGCATCAAGAGTGGTTTGTGCAGCGGCAAGCCGGAGGCAAAATTCGCGAGTGCCACGGTGATCTGCACCTGAATAATATTTGTCTGTACAAGGGCAAGGTGCAAATTTTTGACTGCATTGAGTTCAACGAAGAATTTCGCAATATTGATGGCATTTATGACGCCGCCTTTTTGCTGATGGATCTGGAGTTTCGCGGCCGTGGCGACTTGGCCAATCTTTTCCTCAACACCTACTTGGAATGGAGTGGTGACTATGAGGGGGCAGTGCTCTTGCCGCTGTACCTCTGTGTAAGGGCCTATATTCGGGGCAATGTGAACTCCTTGGCCCTCAATGATCCCGCCATTAGCGAGGCCGAAAAGGCACAGATTCAAGCCACGGCTGCGGCCTACTATGAGGCTGCCTATCGCTATACCCAACCGCGCCAAGCCAAGCTCTATGTCATGTGTGGCCTTTCCGGGGCAGGCAAAAGTACACGGGGGCGGGGTCTAGCTCAAGGGGAGCAGGCCATTCAAATCCGCTCCGATGCTGTGCGCAAACATTTGGCGGGCTTACCTCTCGATCGCCCCAGTACGGATTTTCCTGAGGTGGCTCTCTACTCTGAGGCCATGACCCAAAAAACTTATGATCAGCTCTTGGCCTATGCGGAATTGTTGCTGCGTCAAGGACAAACGGTGATTTTGGATGCGAAGTACGATCGCGTGGCGCTGCGCCAACCAGTGATTGCCCTCGCAGAGAAATTACACGTGCCCCTAGAGATTCATTTCTGTAGTGCGCCCCCGGAGGAACTGCACCGTCGCCTGAGGGAGCGCCAAGGGGATATTGCCGAGGCCACGCCCGATCTCATTGCTGCTCAAATGGCCAGTTTTGAATCCTTTTTGCCTGAGGAGGACCCCTATGTTCGCCATGTGTGTGACTAGGACGAGCGGGACTGATAATAGGAACAGTGCAATAGGACGGGTCTGATGTATCACATTGGTTTACTGGGGTTGGGCACTGTCGGTGGCGGTGTGGCGCAAATTTTGGCGGATCCAGCGGGACGCCATCCGCTGCTCAAGGAACTGGCGATCGCCCAAGTGGGGGTACGGGATATCCATAAGCCCCGCGCCGTTGCCCTTGATCCGCAATTGTTGACAACGGATTTAGAAAGTATTGTCACCAACCCAGCCATTGACATTGTGGTGGAAGTCCTCGGCGGCATTGAACCGGCGCGATCGCTCATCCTCAAGGCCATTGCCCACGGCAAGCACATTGTCACCGCCAACAAGGCTGTCATTGCCCGTCATGGTGCCGAAATTTTTGATGCCGCCAATGCTCAAGGGGTCTATGTGATGCTCGAAGCTGCCGTGGCTGGTGGGATTCCCGTCATTCAAGCCCTGAAACAGAGTCTAGGGGCCAATCGTATCCACAGTGTCAGTGGCATTCTCAACGGCACCACCAACTACATCCTGACCCGCATGCAGCAGGAGCAAGGGGATTTTGCCCCTATCCTTGCCGATGCCCAACGCCTAGGGTATGCCGAGGCGGATCCCAGTGCTGACATTGAGGGGTGGGATGCAGCGGATAAAATTGCCATTCTTGCCAGCCTTGCCTTTGGCGGACGGATTCGCCGCGAGGAAGTGTATTGCGAAGGCATTAGTGGCATCACCGCAGCCGATATTGCCTATGCCGAAAAGCTAGGATTTCGCATTAAACTGCTGGCGATCGCTCGCCAACTGAGTGGTCAGCCCCTAGAAGTGCGCGTTCATCCGACGCTTGTGCCCCTCGAGCACCCCCTTGCCGGCGTCAATGGCGTCTTTAATGCCATTCTCCTAGAGGCAGAGCCTTTGGGACAGGTGATGTTCTATGGTCCCGGTGCCGGTGCAGGGGCAACCGCCAGTGCCGTCGTGGCAGATTTAATCAACATTGCCGCCCTTCTCCCCCAAGGACGTGCCAGCCATCCCTTGCTTACCTGCCAGCACGATCAGTTTATGCCGCTGCTACCGATGGCGGAGGTGGATAGTCGTTTCTATGCCCGTGTCCATGCCCAAGATCATCCGGGCGTCCTAGGGAAACTGGGCACCTGTTTTGGCAACCACAACGTTAGCTTGGAATCTCTTGTGCAAATTGGCAGCCATAATGAACTGGCAGAAATTGTGATTGTCACCCACCATGTGCGCGAAGGGGAGTTTCGCCAAGCCATGGCCGAGATTGCGCAGATGGCCGATATTGAAGCTGTGCCCTCGATTTTGCGCGTCTTGGGCACCTCCTAGGGGTTGGGCTTGATGCCGGTTTTCCGCTCCAAAATTTCCTTAACCACGAGTGTTACAAGCGCTAACAAACCCAGGATCACCGCTGCTGCGTAGGCCGACGCCGTGTTGTAGTTTTTGTAGGCGTCTTCCACAAAGAGGGGTAGGGTTTGCGTCAGACCCGCCACATTGCCAGAGACAACTGCCACAGCACCAAACTCTCCCATTGCCCGTGCGTTGGTCAACAAGACTCCATAGAGCAGCCCCCAGCGGATATTGGGCAGAGTGACTCGCCAAAAGGTTTGCCACTCATTGGCACCTAGGGTTTTGGCGGCTTCCTCCTGCTCGGTGCCGATTTCTTCCAGCACAGGGATGACTTCTCGCGCCACAAAGGGCAAGCTCACAAAGGCTGTTGCCAGCACCATTCCCGGAAAAGAGAAAATAACGCGAATATCTAAAGCTTGCAGCCAGCCCCCAAGCCAGCCATTGCGGCCATAGACCAGTACGAGCATCAGTCCAGCAACAACGGGGGAGATGGAGAAAGGTAAGTCAATAATGCTGAGCAAAAGGGTGCGTCCCGGAAAGCGATGGCGGGCAATCGCCCAAGCGGCACAGAGGCCAAAGACCGTGTTTAAGGGCACCACCACCAAGGCAAGGGCAAACGTCAGCCACACTGCATGCAGAAAATCCGGCTCCAGCAAATTTTCCACAAAGGGCATGACTCCCTCGTGAAAGGCTTGAAAAAGGACATTGGCCGCCGGCATCAAAAGCACAAGGGCCAAGTAGGCGATGGCAATGACAATCAAAAGGACGTGCAGCCACGGCTTTTCTTGGGTGGGCGAGGGTTTAATGCTCCGCATAGCGCCGCCCCCATGCTTGCAGCAGATTAATCAGAAATAAAATCGCCAAGGAGACCAAGAGCATCACCGTACCAATAATGGTTGCCGCCTCATAGTCATACTGCTCTAAGCTCTGAAACACCAGCACCGAGGCAATCAAGTCCCGAAACGGAGTGTTGGAGGAAATAATCACAATCGAGCCAAATTCCCCTACTGCCCGTGAGAAGCCTAGGGCAACACCTGTGAGAATAGCGGGCATCAAAGGCGGCAAAATGACTCGCCAAAAGGTCTGCCCATGGGTGGCACCCAGCGACCATGCTGCCTCCTCCACATCCTTTTCCATTTCCGTGAGAACGGGCTGCACCGTGCGAATCACGAAGGGCAGTGAAATAAAGAGCATCGCCACCGCCACCCCCCAGCGGCTGAAGGCAATTCTGATTCCGAAGGGAGCCAATAGGCTACCAACCCAGCCATTTTCGCTATAGACCGTGGCTAGGGTGAGACCCGCCACCGCCGTCGGTAGGGCAAAAGGTAGATCCACGACAGCATCAAAGAAGCGCTTCCCCGGAAAGGAATAGCGCACCAGCACCCAAGCAATCAGGGTACCAAAGACACCATTGATCAGCGCTGCTATCAGGGCAGTGACAAACGTGACTTCATAGGCCGAGAGGGCGATCGCCCGCGTTGCCACCTGCCAAAAATGCACTGGTCCGGCACTACTGGCTCGACTCAAGAGGGCCGCAATGGGCACAGCCAGCATCACCAGTAAGTAAAAAACCGTGATTCTCCAGACCCAAGGAAACTGCCGGCGCTGTTTCTGAGGAGAGAGTGATGGGGAAATGGGGTGGGTAGCGGTCATCAAGCTTGATTCTCCTGCTGAATTTGATCAAACAGGGCGCCATTAGCGAAAAATTGGGCCTGTACCTTCTCCCAGCCCCCTAAATCTGCCACGGTAAAAAGGGTGGGCACGGGTGGAAATTCCTGCCGATGGGCAGCAAGAACTGCGGCATCCACGGGTCGAAAACCATACTGCGCAAAAATTTCTTGGGCTTGGGGGGTGTAGAGAAACTCAATATAGGCCTGTGCCACCTCCCGCGTGCCATGTTTATCCACATACTTGTCCACAAGGGCGATCGGATTTTCAATCAGGATGTTGACAGGAGGAATACTATAGGAGAGGGGGTGTCCCTTTTTTCGTGCCAAGATCACTTCATTTTCATAGTTGATCAGGGCATCTCCTTGTCCCTGTTTCAGAAAAGCATCGGTAGCTTCACGGCCATCCCGAGGTAGGGTAGCCACATGGCGAAAAGCCTTAGTCACAAACTGCTGCGCTTGTTCAGGCGTTCCCCCTGTTTGGGTGATTGATCCCCACAGCGCAAGGAAGTTCCAGCGAGCCGCGCCAGAGGTTTTGGGATCCGCCGTAACAAATGTAACCCCCTCACGAGTGAGGTCTTGCCATGTTTGCAGATTTTTCGGGTTGCCCTCACGGGTAATCAGGGCACAGACAGAGGTGGTGACAATGCTGTTATGGGGGGCTTGACTCGCCCAATCGGGAGGAATTAACCCTGCCTTGACCATGCGATCAATATCTAAGCCGAGGGACAAGTGTACAATATCGGCTTCTAAGCCATCAATCACTGCTCGCGACTGGCGACCGGAAGGTCCGTAGGTAGTGCGAAAACGAACTTTTTGTTGGTGTTCTCGCTCCCACTGGGCGGCAAACAGGGGCATAATAGCCTCATGTGCTGTTTTAGTCACTGCAAACGAGGAGAGGGTCAGATTTATTTGGGCAGGGCGACCATCGGGCAGAGTAGCCTGAAATTGACAAGCAGCGGTCAGACCACTGAGACCTACCGCTAGTAGGAACAAGCTCAACCAAACCCTAAAACGCCGCCAATTGACCATTCTGCTATCAATCTACGATAAATCGGTCGGAATACCGATGTGTAAATCCATCTTAGCAGAAGGGGCGGCGATTCTGGCTGGAATCCTTAAAACGTGATCAGCACCCCCCTAGGATTGGCGGGAATCCCATACTGCGGATGGGGCTTTTTGCGGTGATGGCGCGATCGCGAGGAGGCGGGCGGAACACTAACCACTCCTGGCTGTACCACATACACTGGTTGTGTTTGAGGGGTGGGCACCACATAGACGGGTTGGCTGGGAGGACTCGGCACCACATACACTGGTTGAGGGGAACCACCAAGATTCACGTTGACATTCAATTGAGCCGCGGCTGTATCCGCAAAGGAAAGGACAGCCAAACCAGTCAAGGACGATAGGCTAGTGACTTGGAGTGTCTTCAACATCGTCAACTCCTCCACAGAAAAAACGTACTGCGGGGTCTGACGCTCAAGTTATAGGGAGGGTTCCGATCACATCTGCGACCAAATAAAAAGGGGGGAGAGCTTCCCCCCGTGCAATTAACGTTGCTTACTCAACTCCCTCAATTTTGTCCTCGACCTCTTGATAGAGTTGCCGCAGCAATTCTAGATTGGCCTCACTGGTCTCCCAGTAGCCACGCCCGTGGAGTTCGAGGAAAGTGCTGACCATTTTGCGGAAAGAGTGGGGGTTGGTATTCAGAAGCCGCTGCCGCATCTGCTCATCGAGAATAAACGTGGCATTCGCCTCCTCATAGACCCAGTTATCCACAGCGCCTGCTGTCGCCGACCAGCCCATCGTGTTCACGAGCCGTTTTGAGATCTCGCGCACCCCTTCGTAGCCGTGGGAGAGCATTCCCTCATACCACTTGGGATTCAGGAGCTTGGTACGGCTGTCGAGGCGAACAGTTTCCGAGAGGGTACGCACTTGGGCATGGGCTGTGGTGGTATCGGCAATATAGGCCTTGGGTTGTTTGCCATCGCCGCGCAGTGCCCCCACCAGCTTGGTCGGATCCGAGTCAAAGTAGTGGCTGACATCCGTGAGGCTGATTTCTGAGGAGTCGAGGTTTTGGAATGTCACATCCACCGTTTTGAGGGCGGTTTCAAAGAGTTCCCGCGCCTGCTGCATGGTTCCCGGAGAATCCGCCGAGAAGGCAAAGGACTTACGGGAGAGATACATATCCTGAAGTTCCGATTCCTGTTCCCAAGAGCTATTTTCCACCGCTAGGTTGACATTCGCCGCGTAGGAACCGGAGGCATTGGTAAAGACCCGTGTCGCTGCTTGGCGCAGCTCAATTCCCAATTCTGAGGCCTGTTGCAGGGCGTGCTTGCGGATAAAGTTCAGCTCAAGGGGTTCATCGGCTTCGGCAGCCATCTTGATGGCACGGTCAATGAGTGCCATCTGGTTGATAAAGAGATCGCGGAAGACCCCCGAACAGTTGACGACAACATCAATGCGTGGCCGCCCCAACTCCTCTAGGGGGATGAGTTCCACTTTGTTGACCCGTCCCAAGGAATCGGGTAAAGGACGTGCCCCCACTAGCCAGAGCACTTGGGCAAGGGACTCACCATAGGTTTTGATATTGTCTGTGCCCCAGAGCACCATGGCGATGGTTTCTGGCCATTGGTTGTTGTTTTCCGCTTTTTGCCGCGCTAAAAGGCGATCGACCACAACTTTGGCAGACTGCACAGCAGCGGCAGTGGGAATGGCTTGGGGATCCAAGGCGTGGATATTTTTGCCCGTTGGCAAGACCTCAGGATTGCGAATTGGATCGCCACCGGGGCCGGGGAGAATGTACTCGCCTTCAAGGGCTTGCAGCAGTGCCCCCAGTTCATTGTCGGCAACAATCTGCTGTAAACAGAATTCGAGGTATTCCATGAGGGGCTTGAGGGCAGCGGCATCCACTTGGGTATAGCCTGCACCATGGAGGGATTCAATCCACGGCTCTTTGCGCCCCATGTTAAAGAAGTTCAGCTTCGAGACCCGCGACACACGACCATCGGCATCGGCTTGGGCTTGGACGAGGGCACTGACGGCAGTACGGGTCGCCTCGTTAATCTGGCGCAGCAGTTCAACATCTGCAAGTATCCCGCGATCGCTATTTTGATAAATTTCGTCAATGTCCCGCCCTAGGCTCTCGGCAATGAGCCGGGGCAAGCTCTTAATGCCGTCCTCAGAGCGATCCAAGCTGGCAATATTGACCAACGTGGCCACCGCTTCTTCCGTTGTTGGTGGTTTGCCAATCACGTGCAGGCCACAGGGCAAGAGGCGGCTTTCAATCTCCATTAACTTGATATAGACCTTGCCCACGAGGGTATCGCGCTCTTCGGCACTGAGATCCGCCGCGTCCTTATCGGGGAGAGCCACATCTTGATCGAGATTGACCATGCGGCACTTGTCCATGATCGTGTTGACAATCTGAATCCCCCGACCACTGTCTTTCAGGGTTTGGTAGGAACCAATGAGATCGCTGAGTTCCCGTAGCCCTTTGTAGAGACCAGCATTTTCTGCTGGCGGGGTGAGGTAGCTAATGGTGTTGGCATAGCTGCGGCGCTTGGCAATGGTGGCTTCGGAGGGGTTATTGGCGGCGTAGTAGTAAAGGTTGGGAATACAGCCAATGAGATTATCGGGGTAGCAATCCCCAGACATCCCCATCTGTTTACCCGGCATAAACTCTAGAGAACCGTGGGTGCCAAAGTGGAGCACCGCATCCGCCTGCCAAATGTGATTGAGGAAGGTGTAGTAGGCAGCAAAGCCGTGGTGGGGACTGGCGGAGCGAGAAAAGAGCAGCCGCATTGGATCCCCTTCGTAGCCAAAGGTGGGCTGTACACCAATAAAGACGTTGCCGTAGGTTTTGCCGTAGATGAGTAGGTTTTGGCCGTCACTGTTGAGGTGCCCCGGCGGTTTGCCCCAGTTTTCTTCGAGGCGTTTGGCGTAGGGGGTGAGGCGCTCGTATTCAGGCACGCTCATGCGGTAGGCAATGTTAAGTTCGGGACTCCCTACTTGGGCACGGGCATCGTGGAGAATTTCCTGCATCAGGGCTTCGGCACTCTCCGGCATGTCCTGCACGTCATAGCCATTGTTTTTCAGGGCTTCCATGACTTTGTAGATGGAGCCAAAGACATCCAAATAGGCGGCAGTGCCGACGTTGCCTTTATCCGGCGGGAAGCTAAAGATGGTGATAGCAACTTTCTTTTGCACCTTGGGTTTGCGGCGCAAATTGGCCCACTTCAGTGCCCGCTGCACAATCATTTCGACGCGGTCTTGCAGAGCGATCGCCTTACCGGTCATGCCATCGCGACCGGAAAGAATAATTGGCTCAATGGCACCATCCAGTTCCGGTAGGGCAATTTGCAGTGCCACTTGAATCGGGTGTAGCCCCAGATCACTGTCTTCCCATTCCTCAGTGGTTTGAAACACCAAGGGCAGGGCCACCATGTAGGGACGGTTGAGTTTTTTCAGTGTCGCCACAGCTTTGGGATGATCCTGCTTGGCAGGCCCCCCCACAAGGGCAAATCCCGTTAGAGAGACAACGGTATCAACAATGGGTTTTTCAGGGTTGACAGGATCGTAGAAGAATTTTTCCAGTGGTGTTGAAAAGTCTAGTCCGCCCGAGAAGACGGGAATCACCCGCGCCCCTTGGGATTCAAACTCTTGCACTATGGCGACATAGTGGGCGTCATCACCCGTGACAAGGTGGGTACGCTGCAACAGCAGGCCGATGGTGGGCACAAGGGGATCCTTCAGATCAGCGCCAATATCGCGGCGACTGTTGAACCAGTTGAGGTACTCCTTGAGATCCTCAAACATTTGCGGTGCAAGGGGGTGCCAAATACCGGTGTCGGGGTAGGTGACCGGTTCTTGGTAGCTGAGGTTGCTGTTTGGCTGACCTTTGAAGACGTAGCGATCGGCCAGCATCAGCAGGAAGTTTTGCAGATTCTCTGGCGACCCCCCCAGCCAGTACTGGAAGCTAAGCATGAAGTTGCGGGCATCCTGTGCTTTGTCAATGGGGAGGTACTTCAGGACTTGGGGCAGGGTTCGCAAGAGTTTGAGCATGGCATCTTGGAAGCCGGCGCCTGACTTCTCCTTGCGCTTCTTCATGAAGTTAGCAATGACGCTCTTGGATTGGCCAATTTGAGCCAAGGAAAAGCTGCCCATTTTGTTGAGGCGCATCACCTGCGGCAAGGAGGGGAAGACAACCGCTACATCGAGGCGATCGCGATAGGGCTGAACGGCCTCGACCACCTTATCAGCTAAGTCCTCAATAAAGATGAGGGAGGCGATAAACACATTCGCCCGCGCCACGTCTTCACAGAAGGCGGCATAGTTTTCGGGATTGCGCAGTTCCTCAAGGAGATAGCCACTGATTTCAATGGCCACCTGTGGATGGGTATCGTTAATGCTGCGAACCGCTGCCGACAGCGCGCTCTGGTATTGGGCTTCAAGTACCACATACACCACTCGCAACAGCGATCGCCCCTTTAACGCCGCTGGCGCGATATGCCGAATCGTGGACTTGACGTGGGTGAACATGCGTTCAAACTCCTTGTAACGATCGAGACCAAACCCCAAGTGGGATATACACCCCTTTAACGATGGAGGACATATTAAGGAGGTACTGTCCGGCACTGGTTTTCACAGTGCTGTGGGTCTTCCATCCTTGCAAGAAGGGCTGTACCTCTTGTGGTTGTAGCAGAAAATCAAGCTGTGGAGCGACTTTGCGCCCCTGTGGTAACAAATTGCAAAGCTTTGCTACCTAAGTATTAAAACTTATTACAGGACTTGACTGATGGGAAGTTAGTGGCACCAGGCAACCGTTTTCCAATCGCCACGTGCGATCGCTAATCTCCCGCAATTCAGTGGCCTCATGGGTGACCACAAGCAGGCTCCAGTGTTCCTTGAGGCGGCGCAGCACCTGTACCAATTGGCGGCGCATTGACCAATCAAGACCCGCGGTGGGTTCATCGAGCAAGAGCAGGTAGGGTTGGCGCACCAGTTGCACAGCAAGAGCGAGGCGACGCTGCTGACCACCACTCAAGGATTCGGGGCGGGTGTGCAAAGGCAAATGATCAAGGCCCACATCAGCAAGGGCACGGTAAAAGTTTTCGTAGGGAATTTCTGGGTGACCAAAGCGTAGCTCTTCGAGAATGGTACTGCCACAGAAGTAGCGATCCGGGAACTGAAAGACCAATCCGGCCAACTGTTGTAAGTGATCTGGTGTGAGGACCTGATCCTGCCATCGAATGATTCCCCGACTGGGGGCGGCCAAGCCCGCTAAAATCTCTAGTAGGGTAGTTTTGCCCGATCCACTGGGTCCGATAATTAATCCCAGTTCAGCCATACCCAAGTCTAAGTTAATGTCCCGCAAAATGGGCTGAGGGGTGGCGGCGGGGTGGTAGCTGAGATGGTGAACTGAAAACAAGATGCAGACTCCGGAGGTAACGACCGTGCAAACACGTCAACTGCGCCTGTGGCAACGTTTTGCTCTCTATCTTAGTGGAGCGATCGCCCCCTGGGTACTGAGTACCGCTGCCCTTGCTGGCGATCCTTTCCGCACTGGCTCGCAGGCGCGACCAATTTCAGATCAAACGGAAGCCGTCTTTGTTGCCCTCTTTCGCGATGGTAACTATGTCAAGGGTAAGGAGTTACTGCCTGCAGCCCTAGAGCGCGATCGCCAAGAACCCCTAGCGCTGACGTTGGCTGCCGCCATTGCCTATCTTAATGAAGACTGGACAGGGTACAAACGCTATGCTCAGGAGACCCTTCGCGCTGCCCAAGCCCTCACGAGCCGCGATCCCCTGCGGGGACATCTCTATCAAGCCGTGGGGCATTTCCTGATGGCAGGCTATGAAATTTCCGATGCCGGATCAGGGCCTGTGGCTGGGGGCCCCCGCCGCTCTGTTGCGGGTACAGCGGGTTCTTGATCATGTGGGGCAAGCCGAAGCTATCAATCCTCGCGATCCGGAATTGAATCTTGTGCGTGGCTTTATGGAGTGGGGCATTGCCAGTAATGTCGGCTTTGTCAGCATGGATCGAGCCATTCAAACCCTACAAACCTATGCTGCTCCCAATTACTTGAGTTATCGAGGGCTGGCTTTGGCCTATCGCGATCGCAAGCAATGGCCGCAAGCCTTAAACGCCGTTGATCAAGCCTTGGCACTTGCCCCCAACAATCCAGAACTGCTCTATCTGAAAGCGCAAATTTTAGCCGCCAGTGGCAACCGATCGCAGGCAAAGCAATACTTCCAGCAAGCCATCGCTAAACAAAATCAATTACCACGAGGCATTCGCGAGGAGATTCAGCAGTTCAGCCGCCGCATCGCACCTCAGGGCTAGGGTAGCCGCTGAGACAGTGCTTTTACAATTGGCAAGTCGGCTATATCAGCACTGATTACACCCTTGGCTCGGTCTAAAATGGCAAAAATTTCGGAGCGGCAATCCCATTGGGCAGTTTTGCCGTATTGAAGTGTGAGTTGGGTCAAGACTTCCAAAGC
>NZ_DVEH01000006.1 GCF_015295825.1 Thermosynechococcus sp. M98_K2018_005 | reverse complement strand
GGGATTGTTTATATTTTGAAACTATTTATCAAAGCGATGAAGGATCTGGGTTGAGCTAGTTGCGGGTTTGAGTCGCAGGTGGTGTACCCTGCGGTTGACTGGGGAAGAAGCCCGATTGCCAGACGGCTCCTGTGATAATGGCAACAACCACAAGGGCGATCGCCCCTAGACCCACGAGGCGAGTTTTTGAGCCTTGGCTCTCTTTTTCATGGACGGTTTCTTTGTTGTTCCCCTGCAGCTCTCTGTCGTTCTCACTAGCCAAGGTATCTTTTGTCGCTTCGGCTTCAGGGTGTAACTGGGTGGCGCCGGCTGCCACCAATTCACGGTTCGGGGTTCGCCGCAGTTCGCCACTTAGCTCCATACCTACGAGAGTTTCCTTGGCACCCCGCAGATCGGATTTAATGCTTTGGAAGGCAATGGATTGGAGATATTGGCTAAACTCGGTATCCGCCATTGAGAGCATGAGATAGGAAGCCTTGGCCTTACGCCCAAAGAGAATCACATCGCCGTGTTGCAATTCATGGCTACTGATGCGCTTGCCATTGACGAAGGTGCCGTTGGTGCTGGGCTTACCATTGGCATTGCCATCCACTAGGCGATAGCGATAGCTGGTGGTGCCGGGGACAGGTACCCGTAGGAGAATGGCGTGCTGGCGAGAAACCGTTTCAAAGTCAATAACAATGGCATTACTCTCATCGCGCCCAAGGGAGTAGGCTGCTGCCTCAAGGGCGATCGCCCGCCGTCCACCAAGGGTATTCAAAATTAAGACGTGACGTTCCATGCTATTCATTATCTCTATCCCCCGTCTTTCAACAGCCCTCAAGAAATCATCCCCTCTGCAAATCTGAATACTTTCCGCCTTTCTCTTGAATTAGGGCAGGAGCAACGTTACAAAACGTGACACTTCAACACGTGGTCTAGGCTGTGTGCTTACTTCTACCTTTGCCTGTTTCACCTGGGGTTGCTGTGATATTGATCACATTTAAGAGGGTTTTTAGGGAGTGCTATAAATCGTAACAAGTCGTTATCCTTAACCCCACTGCCAGAAAAGCAGCCTAAAATTAATTTACTGTGGATTCAATGGTGCTTGGAGTTTATTCCTATGGCCACGGATTTTAATCGCGGCATTATGAAGTTTGATGGTGCTGATAGCCCGGCGATGATCGCGATTTCTGCCGTTTTGATTCTTGGCTTTATTGCGGCACTAATTTGGTGGGCACTCCACACAGCCTACGCCTAGGGGAGCGATCGCTCCAGATGGATCGTGTGCTCGGTGAGGGCTTCAAAGGTTTCATCGTGGCTAATGACAAAGAGTTGATGAAAACTTCTGAGGTTACTCAGGCTCTCGGCCAGTTGTTGGCGGCGCATCTGATCCATATTGGTGGTCGGCTCATCAAAAAAGGCAATGTCGGTGTTCACGAGTACCCGCAGTAGGGCGAGGCGCACCGCAAGGGCAGCACACATTTGCTCACCCCCAGAGAGGCTCTTGAAGGGTCGCCAGTAGCCTCCTTCATTGACTTGAATCTCATAGTCCGATGTCCACTGGAGCGCCACATCAGGACGATTGAGGAGTTCGCGCAGTAGGCGATCAGCTTCGGCGGAGACAGTCTGCAAATAGGCTTCACTGACACGGGGACCGCTCTTTCTAAAAATGTCGCGGGCGATCTCAATCAGGTAGTGGTGTTTTTGTGCCGCTACCAGCTTTTGCAGCGTCTTTTCCTTGTCGGCGGCGACTTCATCAAGATGCTTGAGAGTGGCAAGGCAGTTTTGGTACTGCTTTTCCTTTTCGGGAATGGCACCAAGGAGCCGTTGATACTCACGGTGTAGGTTCTCGTAGCGATCGCGCACGGCTTCCAGAGCAGCTAAATCCACCTCTTGCTCTTGGGCTTTGTACTCCGCTTGGGCTTTGGCAAGGGCGTCTTGTAACGCATGGGCGGCTTGGGTCGCTGTTCTTAGGGCAGCTTCATAGCTCTCGACTTGGGCGGCCTGCTGCTGGTGTTGGAGATAGGTATCATAGCTGGGCCGCAGGCGAGCGAGGTCATCGCTAAGCTGTTGCCGCTGTTCTTCAAGGGCGGCGTAATGTTGGCATTCCTCATAGAGAGGGGTGAGGCGAGCTTGTAGGCTGGCCTGTTCGCTGCCCAAACGCGCGTAGTCGGCTTCCAGTTGGGGGGCTGCTGCCTGCTGCTCCAGTAACAGTTGCCGCTGGGCATGGGGCTGACCAAGGTTAGCTCGTTCTTGGCGTAATTTGTTTAGGCGGCGTTCGAGATCAGTCAGTTCGTGGCTGAGGGGTTCTAGGGTTTGCTGGCGATCGCCCAACTGCTTAAGCTCTGCTGCCAAACGGTTGCGTTCCTCCTTCAGGGCTTGGGCTTGCAAGAGCGATCGTTCTGCGGCGGCAGCAAGGGCAATGTCAGTTTCTAACTGTTTTAACGTCTGGTTTAGCACAGGAATAGCTGCGGGATCGGTGAGGGTTTGTCGCAGTGCCGTGAGTTGATCCAAGAGCCAGTGATAATTCTGCTGAAGCTGCTGAAGTGCCCCTAGCCCCTCTTGAATTGCGGTGGCCACGAGGGAAAATTGCTGTGCCGCTGTGAGGCTTGTTATGGCGGCTGTGACAAGGGGATCGGTGGCCGTAGCGTGGCTTTGAGCGGTATTGAGAATGGGATCAAGAGTGGCAGCAAAGGCATGGGCAGCGGTGGCGTGGCTGAGTTGGGCTTGGAGTCGCTCCCGTTCTGCTTGTTTAGCACTCAAGGTGGCGGCTAAGGGACGCTGTTGCTCTAGGGCTTGCACCTGTTGAGCAATTTCCTCTAGGCGGGTTTGCAACGTTGCCGCTTGTTGCTTGAGGTGGCGCAGTTCTTGATCCGCCTGCTGAGCCTGCTGGTAGCGCGCCTCAAGGGGGGCAATTTCGGCATCGAGGGTGTCGGCGGCGGCAATTTGGGGTTCCAGGGCCGCGAGTTGGCTGGCAATGGTGGCGATCGCTTGGCGTTGGCTTTCAATACTGGCTAATTGGGTGGCCAGCTTTTGGTGCTGCTGCTCGAGTTGGCGAATGTTCTGCTCAAGGGCAGCTCGTCCCCGCAGTTGCTGCTCGAGTTCTTGGTAGCGAGCCTCCTGCTGCCGATAGCGATCGTAGTCGGCTTGCAATTGCTGGCACTGGGCTTGGCTTTCGCGGGCAGCGCTCAACTGCTGTTGGCGATCGCGACACAATTCCTCCTGCTGACGCAGTTGGGCTTCGAGGCGTTGGCAGGTTTGCGCAAGACGGTTTAGGGTTTCAACGGCAGCTTCGTATTGCTGTTTTTCGGCGGCCAAGGCCTGACATTGTTTTTGGAATTCCTCGCACTGCTGGCGATCGCGCTCTAGCTCCGCTGCCAAGGCTGTTGCCTGTTGTTCATATTGCGATCGCGTGGCCAGTTCCTGTTTTTGGGCAGCCAACTGCCGCTCTAGGGACACCACCTGCTCTTGGGAAAAATTCACGAGGGCAAGGGCATTGTCAAAGGCTTGGCGATAATCACTCACTTGTAAAATTGGTTCAAAGACTTGGCGCCGCTGGGCGGGTGCCTTGAGAAAATCCGCCGTGATCATTCCTTGGGGAATGCCAATGATCTGCTCAAAGAGATCCCTAAGGGGAAGGGCACTGTGGATACCGAGGTGCTCCTGCAACCATGCTTGAACATCTTCACGCAACGAGAGACCAAGGTCTCCCACTTGGGGATCGTGAATTGAGTACCCCGTTTGTGTATTGCGCCGCACCACATAGGAGCGACCATCCACCGCTGAGATAAACTGCACCGTGGCTTCGGCACGCTTAGCCCCCTTGCGAATAATGGCCCTATTAAAGCCACTGCCATACCCGGATGTCGCATCAAAGAGAACCCAAGCAATGGCTTCAAAAAGACTGGTTTTGCCCGCACCATTCTCACCGCAAATGACGTTCACCCCCGGCAGAAACTCAAAGGTGCGATCCTGATGGGTCTTAAAGTTTTTTAAAGTGAGTCGCTGAATTTCCACTGCATCTCCCCAAGAATCCCTCATGCTTTTACAAAAATTTACTCGAGCTTAAGTCTTCTTGAAAAAGTGGCCATTGACCAATGACTTTTCTTAGGCTGGAGTTATAGTCCTATCCCTGTTTCCAGAGTCAATATCAACCTAGTGGCCAAGCTGAATTCAGCACTCTAGGCTCTTGAAACGGGGTAGCCTAAAGTTGAGGGAAGTGCGTACTTTTTCAAGCGTACCTTAAGTGCTGAGGGGTGATGATATTTCACACTACTATCTTCCCCAAAGGCAGTTGAGTTGACAACTACAGCATTCCACCGCGAGAGGATTTGACCCGTGGATTTATTACATAAGCAGATTTTGGTTCTGAGTAACAAAATTGATGCTCTGTACCAGATTGTTGAACAACTCAACCAAAAGGTTTCTAAGGCCTTAGAGGAAGGACGGCTCAAGCCGCTACCAGCAACCCCTGCTGAGCAAAATCCCCTGCCCAAACCTCGCCCTTTGGTGAGTACCCCAGAGCACAAGGATATTCTTGTGGATGATGACTATGGTCAGGTGCGTAACCTCAGTGGCGATCGCCCCCTGAGTCCAGAGATTCAAATTCAACGGCTCACGGCACAGCTCACCGCTGCCTATAACCAGATTGCTGCCCTTGAAGAGCAGTTGCTTTCCTACCACAGCCATAGCCACTGAAGGATGAAAACTCAGACCCTGAGGTGAGCGAGTACCTGCTGTCGCCATTGGGCATTCCGCTGGCGATCGCTCTTAAATTCCAAAAGCCGTATCTTGGGCCAAGGGGTCTGGCAAAGCTGTGCCTCGACATCAGCCCAATCCTTGAGACAGTGGTAGGGAATGCCGTAGGCGGCGCCAAGGCAACTGAAATCCACCTGCTGTGGTGTGGCAAAAAAGGTCTCAAAAGGCGGATCAAACTGGCGAATCGGCAAATGCTCAAAAATACCGCCCCCTTGGTTATTGATCAGCAGTACAGTCAGACACCCTTGAAAGTGGGGCGTGATCAGCCAACCATTGGTATCGTGCAAGCAGGCCAGATCCCCGGTGATTAAGAGGGTGGGCTGACCGCGATGGGCAACCCCAAGGGCACTAGATAATGTGCCATCAATGCCGTTGGCACCCCGATTAAAGTAAAAGCGATGGTGGCGATCGCTGGCCCGCCAAACACTCTCAACATCACGCACGGGCATACTACTGGCCACAAAAATTGCCGTTCGCGATGGCAACCACTGCGGCAGATGGTAAATCAGCTTGGCCTCACAAAACCAATCAATAGCCTCAAATGTTCGCTTCAGTTGTTCATGCACTCGTTGATCGTGGTCTTGCCAGTCCTTGAGGTAGGGGTTGGGGGGCAGGGGGTCGGGGGGGCAATCCACCGCTTGGGGGGCGATCGCCACCGTTTGACAGCGGCCATGGAGGGGATTGTTGTTATCGCCCGTGGGGTCAAGGCACCAGATCAGGGGATCGCAGGCACTCAGCCACTCCCGCAGGGCTTTACTAGTAGGTAGCGGTCCCAGTTGAATCACTGCTTCAGGACGCAAGGATTCCCGTAGGTGGGCATCTCGCAGCAGCAGATCGTAATGGGTAATGCCATGGGGCAATCCCCGTGCTGCGGAGAGGGCATCGGCAAGCACCGGCCACTGTAGAAACCGACTCAGGCGATCAATCGCCGCCGCTTCCGCCAGAGAATCCACCCCATGACTGGGCCCCGCAATAATTAATCCCCGCTGCATCTGTTGCCATGTTTGCCAAGGGAGAGAGGTGACAATCCGAGGCGGCACAAAGGGCTGCACCTGAGCAAAGAAGTTCTTTGGAAGTGCCCCATGAAAATTGGCCTCAGAGCGCAGGTCAAGGGGATCCCGTAGAGGGATATTCAAATGTACGGGTCCCGGGTCTGGCCAGAGGGCAGTTTGCCAGCTATGGCAGAGAGTTTGCCGCAGGTAGGGCAGCAAAGCAAGTTCCGGCAGACTCAGTTCGCGATAGTAACGTACGGCATGACCATAGAGATGCACCTGATCAATGGCTTGCCCCGCTTGGCAAAAGCGCAACTCGGGGGGGCGATCGGCGGTCAGCACGATTAACGGTAAATGACTGAGGCTCGCTTCAATAATCGCGGGATAGAAATTGGCAGCAGCAGTACCTGAAGTGCAGACAAGGGCAACGGGTCGTCCCTGCTGTTGGACAAGGCCAAGGGCAAAAAAAGCCGCCGAGCGTTCATCAAGAATTGGCAGCGCCTCAAGATGGGGATGGACAGCAGCCGCGATCGCCAATGGCCCAGAACGTGATCCCGGCGAGAGAACGACTGTCCGCAGTCCCAAGCGATAGAGGGTTTCAAAGAGGACGCTCGCCCAGAGGACATTGAGATTTTCAGTGAGAATCATTCATCAACCCAGAAGCGCTATCCTAGCCGACGTGACTGAGCCATAGGCCACCAATAGAATCGATAGAATCGGGTTCTAAATCCAATTTGAGCCTATTTTGAGACTATGAAAGAGCATCCCAGCGTCTCTGCAATACCCGAAAATGCTGGTTCTTAAAGGATTTGAGTCTTAAGCGGGCAGCGGGAATCGAACCCGCGTCTCTAGCTTGGAAGGCTAGGGTTTTACCATTAAACCATGCCCGCAGTCCCAAGGAATACTACATTAGCACGACCCTTGGGGCGATCGCAAAGGGCAATCCTAGGGAATGGTGGCCATCTTCACGTCGTTGCGATCCAAGATGCTTTGGAGTTCCTCAGCATCGATCGTTTCTTTTTCAATCAGCACTTGGGCAATTTGGTCAAGGACATGGCGGTTGTTTACCAAGACCTCTTTGGCACGGCGATAGGCTTGCTCGACGAGATTGCGCACTTCATCATCAATGGTGGCAGCCGTTTCCTCAGAGAAGTCCCGTTCCGCCATAATGTCGCGGCCAAGGAAGACATTCCCGGTTTGCCGTCCCAAGGCCACAGGTCCTAAGCGATCGCTCATGCCAAAGCGGGTAACCATTTGGCGGGCAACCCGTGCCACCTGTTGCAGGTCGTTTGAGGCACCAGTGGTCACCTCATCTTCACCAAAGACAATTTCCTCGGCAATGCGACCCCCAAGGGCAACGGCCATTTGGTTTTGCAGGTAGGCACGGCTATAGAGGCCCGAATCCATCTGATCTTCGTTGGGAGTAAACCAAGTCAGACCACCCGCCCGTCCGCGGGGAATGATGCTCACTTTTTGGACGGGATCGTAGTCAGGCATGAGGGCACCCACCAGGGCATGACCCGCCTCATGGTAGGCAACTAACTTCTTGCGGCGATCGCTCATCACACGGTCTTTTTTCTCAGGCCCAGCGAGGACGCGATCAATGGCATCGTTAATCTCATCCATGGAGATTTCGGTGAGGTTGCGGCGAGCTGCAAGAATGGCCGCTTCATTGAGCAGGTTCGAGAGATCCGCACCGGTAAAACCGGGGGTACGGCGGGCAATTTTATCGAGATCCACATCCTTAGCGAGAGTTTTGCCACGGGCATGGACTTTGAGAATATCGAGGCGACCTTTGTAATCGGGACGATCCACCACCACTTGACGGTCAAAACGCCCCGGACGCAACAGCGCTGCATCCAAAACATCCGGACGGTTCGTCGCAGCAATAATAATGATGCCCGTATTCCCCTCAAAGCCATCCATTTCCGTCAGCAGTTGGTTGAGGGTTTGCTCCCGTTCATCATTGCCCCCCCCCAGACCAGCACCGCGCTGGCGACCGACGGCATCAATCTCATCAATGAAGACAATACAAGGGGCATTGGCTTTAGCTTGTTCAAAGAGGTCGCGCACCCGTGAAGCACCCACCCCAACGAACATTTCCACAAACTCAGAACCAGAAATTGAAAAGAAGGGAACGCCCGCTTCACCAGCCACCGCCCGCGCCAGCAGGGTTTTACCAGTTCCAGGAGGCCCCACAAGGAGAACCCCCTTGGGAATTTTGGCGCCCACTTCAGTAAAGCGATCAGCATACTTCAGGAATTCCACTACTTCACCCAGTTCCAGCTTGGCCTGATCAATCCCAGCCACATCATTAAATGTCACTTGGGTTTGGGGTTCCATCTGTACCCGTGCCCGTGACTTGCCAAAGTTCATCGCTTGGTTGCCGGGACCTGCTTGGGCACGCCGCAGTAGGAAAAAGAGCAGTACCAAAAGGCCAATGGGCACGAGCAAGCTACTCAGGGCGCGGAACCAGAAGCCATCATTGCTTTGGGGCAAGACAGCGATGTCCACATTGTGGGTCGTGAGAATGTCGAGAAGCTCAGGGTCATTGGGAAGATTGACGAGCACTCGCGTGCCATCTTGGGTTATGGCTTGAGCTTGAGAGCGGTCAGGGGTGATACTGACTTTGGTGATTTGCTTACTTTCGACCTGTTGGATGAACTCACTGTAGGGCCATGTTTGTTTGGTCGTGGGTTGGCGATCAAAGAAGGCAGTGGCCAAGGCCAGCACCACGATTGCAAGAAGAACGTATAAACCTGCGTTTCGCCATTGTTTATTCACCGATCGCCATCCTCCGCTAGGAAAAGTGAAAAGTCTTTACATAAGTTCATACTAACGCATTCTTTCGCAACCCTAGGTGAGCAGTCCCGTGGTTAAGATCATCAATATCCATGATAAGCCGTCAGAAAATGCTCGATTTAGACACTTGCTACCGGGTACTGGAGTTGGAGCCGGGGGCAACCCTCGAGGAAGTAAACCGAGCTTATCGGGATTTGGTGTTTATTTGGCATCCCGATCGCATCCCGAAGGACAACACACGGCTCATCGAGAAGGCACAGGAGAAAATTAAGCAATTTAATGAAGCGCGCGATCAACTGCGGCAGCATATTGCCCGACACGGCAGCCAAACCTCCCAGCGGGCTGCTAGCCAGCAGCAAACCTATCGTTCCTCACCCCCACGCTATCAATCCAATCCCTACACCTATCGCAGCTATCATGCGCCCCGTGAGCCGCAGCAAACCACTCAGCACACCTATAGTCAACACCACAACCACACCTACGGCACCTATCAACGCCAACGTACCGCAGCACCACCGCCCCCAGAGCCACCGCGCACGACGCCCCCCCACAAGGATATGTCAGGGGTTAATTTACAGGGGGCCAATCTGAGTGAAAAAGACTTTGAGGGGCGTAACCTCAGCCATGCCAATCTCAGCTATGCCGATCTCAGTGATGCCTTTTTGCATCGAGTGATTCTCCATCGTGCTAACCTGCGCCACGCCAATCTCTTTCGAGCCAATTTGCTGCAAGCGGATCTCAGCTATGCCGACCTACAAGAGGCCAATCTCATTGGTGCTGACTTGAGTGGGGCTGATCTGCGGGGTGCCGATTTACGGGGAGCAAAGATGAGCCAAGGCAATCGCCTCCTAGTGAAACTGACCGGGGCACGCCTCACGGGAGCGATTATGCCCGATGGACACGTCCACACCTAAGCTTGAATCACCCCCTTAGAACTGGGAATTTGCTGACTGCGGCGCGGGTCAATGGCGATCGCCATGCGTAGGGCACGAGCAAAGGCTTTGAATGTCGCTTCAATAATGTGGTGGGAGTTAATGCCGTCCAATTGGCGAATATGCAGTGTCATGCGGCTATGGTTCACCAAGGCAACGAAAAACTCCCGCACCAGTTGCGTATCATAGGTGCCAACCCGCTGCGTGGGAATCTGCAACCCATAACTGAGGTGGGGACGCCCCGAGAAGTCTAGGGCAACTTCCACCAAACTCTCATCCAGGGGCGCGACAAAGTGACCAAAACGATGAATCCCCCGGCGATCGCCCAAGGCTTGATCTAGTGCCATCCCCAAGGTAATGCCCACATCCTCATTAGTGTGGTGGTCGTCAATATGGGTATCGCCGCTAGCCTGCACGCGCAAATCCACAAGGCCGTGGGAGCAAAGCTGATCCAGCATGTGATCTAGAAAGGGAATCCCCGTGTGATTGTCGGCTAAACCATTGCCATCAAGGGTGAGTTCAACGTGAACCTTGGTTTCTTTGGTCTGGCGATCAACCGTGGCTTGGCGCAACAGAGGCGCGTGGCCATTACTGAGGAAAGAGTCATTCATGAAGCGTTACTGGCGCGGTTGGGGATTGGCAGAGGTGGCTGGCGGTGGACTGGCCGCAGGCGTTCCCGCAGGAATTGCCCCCGTACGCGGAAAGGGCACATCCACAAAACCTAATTCTAGCAATTGCTGATAGGCCCTTTGTCCCAGTTCACGGGTGGGGTTTTGGCTGCGGATAATTTCCACTAAAAGGGGCACTGCCAGCTCGGGTTGGTTATTGGCGCGATAGACCAAAGCCAGTTGAAAAGTGGCTTCATCTCGCAGTTGCGCTGCTTCTAGGGCACGGCGACGGTTGCTATCGGCAGCCGCCGTATCAATGCCCAAAAAGCTAGAGTTGAGGGACTGGTAAAAGTTCGAGAGTTGGTTCATCACCGTACGGGCTTCCAGTAGCTTGCGAGCGGCGACGGCATAATTTTGGCTCTTAACCGCAGCGGCAGCCTCGTCCATCAAGCGCTTGCCTCCTTCAAGGGTATAAATTGAAGAGCTGGGTGGGGGTGTGGGATTCACAATCTGGACACTGGGGCTAGAAGATTGATTCTGAGCAAACACCGCCCGAGGGAATACCCCCAGTAGTAACACCCCAAGGAGCAGCGATGATCTTGACCAGTAAGCAAATGTAGTCAGGGGCATGGTGCAAAGCCTTTACTAAGATAGAGGCAGTCAAGCGGACAATCAACATCGCGTATCTTATCACCAAGTAATGACAGCCCGTGCAGGATCATAAGTTCCAATTTTCCTCAAGACTGAGACCGTGGCCATGGTAAACCCCATGCCTGAGGGGACAACTGCCCATGATGCCATTCGTGAACGGCGCCGCCAATTGCAAAGTAAACGCCGCTGGCGCCAACTGGCAGGGCTTTGGCGTACTAGTGTCCTTTTGGCCTTAACGGGGGGGCTGGTTTGGGGACTGAAGCTGCCGGACTGGATTATCCGCCGCCCTGAGCAAGTGGTGATTCGTGGCAATCAACTGCTGAAGACGGAAGCGTTGCAGGCACAATTGCCCCTTGAGTATCCGGAGTCACTGCTGCGTTTACGGCCACAGGAGATCATTCATGCCTTAGAAACGACGCTGCCTCTGCAACGGGTGACGATCGCCCGCCAACTCTTTCCGCCGAGACTGATTGTCGAAGTTCAAGAACGCAAACCTGTCGCAGTCGCCACCTGCAATCAATGCTGGGTAATGAGTGTAACGGGGCAGCTGCAAGGGCCTGCGAGTCGCTGGTTGGTGGATGGTCTCGGATTTGTCGCCCCAGTGGGTAGCTATCAAGCCAGTGCCGTGAAGCCAATGCCCACACTCCAGTTGCGGGGGTATTTTGTACCCGTTAAGGATGCGCCGCGTCCGCAGACATTGGCTGTGGATGGCGATCGCCAGCAGCAGTGGCAGCAAATTCACCAGATTCTCCAGCAACAGGATTTACCGATTACGGGATTAGATTGGCGCAATGAAGAGAATCTAATTGTCCAAACCCCCCTCGCGCCGGTTCACCTTGGGGTGGTGCAGTGGAATAGTCCCACCTTTAAGAAACAACTCAGTGCCCTAGCTAGCCTCAAGCGGTTACCCCAGTATTTGGATCCTCGCCAAATGGTCTTTATTGATCTGGTGAACCCCGATGAACCCTTGGTGCAACTGCGGCAGCAGCCGACACAGCAACCCCTTCCCCGCAGCAATTAAGGAGCAAGGGCACGGCATAATAGAACGGTTAGCTTGGAGTGGCTTATCAATGAAACCCCTGAAGTTCGGCACAATACTGCCACGATTTCTGTCACGGTTGGTGATGGTGCTCGGTGTGCTTCTGCTGGGGAGTTGCGCGTCACTCTCTTCAGTGGCTGACACCAGTTCAATTCCAGGAGCACAAAGCCCAACCCCTATGGCCAATTTACCTCGACTCAATGGCGATGCGACGGTCGTGCTGACGGTTAACGATCGCCCGATTACGATTCAAGTGAAGGGAGATGCTGCCCCAATTACCGCTGGCAATTTTGTGGATTTAGTGAAGCGGGGGGTCTATGATGGCACCATTTTTCACCGCGTTGTCCGTGAACCCCAACCCTTTGTGGTTCAAGGGGGAGATCCCCAGAGCAAAGATCCCAGTGTGTCGCCACAACTCTACGGCACCGGTTCATTCATTGACCCCGCGACCAATCGCCCCCGCTATATTCCCCTAGAAATTCTTGGTGAGGGGAGTGACACCCCCACCTATAGCCAACCAGGCAAAGTCTCACCCGTTCTGACTCATACGCGCGGTGCGGTGGCCATGGCGCGATCGCAACTACCCGATTCGGCCTCAGCCCAGTTTTACATTGCCCTCGATCAACTGGATTTTCTGGATGGCAATTATGCCGTCTTTGGCTATGTCACGGATGGGATGGACGTAGTGGACAGGATCCAACAGGGCGATCGCCTACAATCCGCTAAAGTTGTGGCCGGTTTGGAAAATTTACAGCAGCCATAGCAGAATGCCGCCGAAAGCGTTGCCGCAGGGTGGGTAATAACCGCAAACACAGGGCGTAGGTGAGGAGTCCGGCAATCACGCCCACCCAAACACTGCCAAAAATCAGAATTGTTGCCATTTGCCCCCCCTGTTTGAGGAGCTTTTCCCAAGATTGCCACTCACCCAAGGACAGGGAAGGTTGCCCCATCAACCACCAACCCACCTGAAAGTTAAACCAAAACAGGGGGACATAGGTAAAGGGGTTGCTCACCCAAGTGGCAAGGGCGGCCAAGGGCTTATTTCCCCGCACGAGGAGCGCTACACTGACGGCAATGAGCATCTGACCACCAAAGAGGGGGAGCATGCCAGCAAAGACCCCTGCCCCAAGGCCACGGGCAATACTCTCGGTACTACTGTGGGAGCGCATCAAGCGCAAATAGTGATAGCGGAGCGATCGTCGCCAAGAACGGAGCCAACGGGGCTGTCGAGAAGGCTGAGGAAAAGACAACCGCATCATAGGTGAGCTTCGAGAGAGTTCAAAGGTTGAAAAAATAGGCGAATGAGGGTCTTTGCTTAGCAGTTTGACATATTTTGCTTAGAGAGTGCTAGGGGTCGTATCCTTCGGCTTGCCCAATCCCAGGGCCAAAAAGCCAAGGGCGATCGCCATCATCACACTGCTTTGCCAAGCGGGCGCCACCCCACCCCAGCGATCAAAAACCCACCCTGCCCATGCCGGTCCAGCAATCCCCGCCACACTTTGGAGCGATTGGCTAGCGCCAATAATTTTCCCCTGATCTTGATCTCGCACGCGATTGGAGATCACCCCTCGCAGGGAGGGCAACATGATTCCCACCCCAAAAGCCAAGCTCACAACACAGCTGTAGAGGAGCGGCACGCTGAACCTATCCCCACTGGGAACAGCGGCAATCCCCAACAAGGCTAAGGCCACCAGTAGCAATCCCCCCAAGCTCAAGCGCTGCTCACCAAAGCGAGGAATCAACGAGCGAATCAAGCCCGCCTGCACAATCGTACTGACAACACCAATAATCACAAAAATGATCCCCGCTTGGGCAGGCCCCCAACTCAATTGCCGTTTCAAGAAGAGAACGAAAATACTGGTAAAGCCAGCAAAGGCAAAGTTGAAGATAAAAAAGGCCATGAGTAAGGCTTGGAGGGTGCGTTGATTGAATAGCTCCAACCACTGCTGCTGCAAGGCAAAGCTCTTTAGGGTTAGGGGCGATCGCTGGGCGGCGGGCAATGACTCCGGCAAGATGAAGTAGGCCAAAACAACATTTACCAGTGCCAAAACAGCGGCAAACCAAATCGGCAACTTGAGATCAATGGCTGCTAGACTGCCGCCAATAGCCGGCCCAAAAATGAAGCCAATCCCAAAGGCCGCGCCCGTTAAACCAAAGTTCTTAGCCCGATCTGCTGGCGCTGAGGTGTCGGCAATATAGGCCTGAGCCGTTGAAACCACACCCCCCGTGAGGCCATCAATAATCCGCGACACAAAGAGCAGCCAAGGGACCGTAGCCACAGCAAAGAGCATATAGGAGAGGGCAGTGCCGGCAATACAAATCAGCAACACCGGACGGCGTCCCCAGTGATCCGAGAGGGCACCCAAGAGGGGAGCAGCAATAAATTGAGCAGCAGCAAAGGCAGAAAATAACAGGGTCAGGCTCAACGCATCAAAGTTAAATCGCTCTACAAGGAAAGGCAAAATGGGGAAAATGAGACTCTCACCCAAACGGTCGATGACAATTGTGAGCAAAACAATGAATAATGGTGAGCGTAGGTTTATCCCCATTGATCTGATACGTCCTCACGTGATGGATGCCTGACCTGTACGGTTTTGACCCCCAGAAAAAGGCAGTACAATAAAAGACTACAACTTAACACAATACAGCCCTTTTCCCATCGATTGGACACCGCCCAAAACATCCTACTGATGAGGTGATGCAACCCATGTCTGCTTATACGCAATCTTTGAAGCGATCGCTCTTTTTGACACTGGTTGCCCTAGTGGTATCATTGACGATTTCCTTCTTGATGGCAATCTAAATTTGTCCTGAAAATCATTTATCATCCTCTATCAGTGATGTGAGTTGAGTGAGGTATGGCCACTCGTTCTGCCGCTGCTCCCCCCCCTCTGCCCCTGTGGGTCATGTTTCGCTTAGGTCTCTTTCAGATGGGACTGGGCATGATGTCGATTCTGGTGTTGGGGGTGCTCAACCGCATCCTGATCAAGGAATTGGCGGTGCCGGCTACATTGGTGACCTTGACGATCGCCATGCATCAATTTGTCTCACCGGTGCGGGTGTGGTTTGGTCAACTCTCCGATGCCCATCCCATTGGGGGCTATCATCGCACGGGGTATGTCTGGGGTGGGGCTTTGGCCTTTACCTTGGTCACCTACGCCATTGTTCAGGTGATCTGGCAGGTGGGGCAAAGTTTAGATCAAGCGGGCTGGAGTCTGGTCACCCAAGGGTGGATTGGCCTATTGGGAGTGCTCTTTGCCGCCTATGGCATTTGTGTCAGTAGTAGCTCGACCCCTTTTGCTGCCCTGCTTGTGGATGTCTCCGAAGAGGAAGATCGGGGCAAATTAGTGGGCATTGTTTGGTCCATGTTGACCGTGGGCATTGTTGTCGGTGCCATTCTCAGTAGCGTGCTGCTGCGGCAGTTGGAGCTAGACACCCCCATTGAACTCCTACAACAAAGTGTCAATCGCCTCTTTTTGGTGGTCTTGACGGTGGTTTTTGCACTGGCGATCGCCAGCACTTGGGGGGTTGAGGCCAAGTATTCCCGCTACCATGTGCGTAGTCGTGCCTGTGACAACCCGGAAAACATTACCCTTGGTCGCGCTCTGAAAATTCTCACGGCCAACTCGCAAACGTGGCGCTTTTTTCTCTTCCTTGTCCTGATGACCCTGAGTTTATTTATTCAGGAACCGATTCTGGAACCCTTTGGCGGTGAAGTCTTTGGCATGACGATCGCCGAAACCACCCGCTTGAACGCCTACTGGGGCATGGGCACCCTTATGGGTTTAAGCTTCACGGGATTTTTGATTGTGCCCCGCCTCGGCAAGATCCGCACCACCACCTATGGCTGTTGGGGGGTGGCCTTGATGTTCTTGCTCCTAATCATCTCAGGGGTCACGCAGCAAGTGTGGCTCTTTCAGTTGCAACTCTTTCTCTTTGGCATTGCCGCTGGGGTGACAACAACGGGTGCCCTCAGTCTCATGCTGGACTTAACGGCGGCGGAAACAGCGGGGACATTTATTGGCGCTTGGGGCTTAGCGCAGGCCATTGCCCGGGGATCAGCGACGGTTGTCGGCGGGACGGCCCTTGATATTGGGCGTCAACTGTTTGGCGTGCCGATCCTCGCCTATGGCTTTGTCTTTTGTCTGCCGATGCTGGGAATGCTGGCTGCTGTCTTGCTTCTGAAACAAGTGGATGTCAGTCAATTTCGCCAACAATCTCAGGTGGCGATCGCCAAGGTCTTAGCTGAGGACTTGGAGTAGACGAGCCTACCAGCGGGCAAAGAAAGAAAAATCCAACTTACCAAAGTGGGTGACATGGGCGATATTAAAATGCTCTAGGCAATTCACCAGCCAGCGCACCTTGCCGCGACTAAAGGATTGATAGTGGTTAAACAAGATAGCAAAGCGTTTTTCAAGGTAGGGTTTTACTTTCTTGCTGAGGAGCACAACCTTGAGCAATAGGCCAATCGTTGCCGCCGTGCCGATGTTATTGAGCAAGTCAACAAAAACCAGATGGTTAGGATGTTGGGCACTATCCACGACCAAGTAGTTGAGGGTCTGGCTACAGGTGCGGACAATGGTAAACTCATTCAGAGGTTGTGGCTGCTGAAAGAGGGGCAGCGTTTCCAAATACTGGTAAAAGCGCTGCCGAAAGCGCCCCCGCCCCACATCCGCTGTGGTGTCCGTCAAGTAGTGGAAGAAGGCATCGCGGAAATCGCGGGTAGATTTCAGGCGTTGCAGCCGCTGCTCAAATTGACTGGCCAAGTCGCGATAGGTGTGGCGGCCATCCACCTTACCGACAAAATGTTGAATCGAGGTTCTAACTTCCTCAGCAGAAAGCAAGGTGGGATTTTTCACCAGTGGGATATTGTGATGCCCCTGAGCACGGCGAAACTCACTCGTGAGATATTGATTCAGGTTCATTTCAAACTGCTGAGTGGCCTTTTGCTGAAAGTCTTGAATGTAGCGCAGCTCGTCGGGGGGCGTGTCATCGCCCACCAGGCAATGGTTGTAGAGGTAAGGGTAGCGGCGAATCAAGGTTGCAAGGGGGCGATCGCTATTTTGCTTAATCTGTGAAACGTCTTGGGCATCTTCTTGGAGAAATTGCACCATGCGCTGGAGCTTCTGAAAGGCTTCACTCTCTAAATAATCCTTGAGGAGCAGCCGCAGCTTGCGCACAATCGGTGCTCGGCTCAGACCCCCCGCCGGCATCCCCACAGGCGTTTGCAGCATGGTCAGAAATTCGGGAATTGCCCCTTGGAGCAAAGGACGCGACTGCCAGCGGTTAATCAAAATGTGGCAGCAGCGGTTCATAAAGGGACGAAAATTGTCCGCCACCCGTGCCCCCGTCACAATCCGATCCATTGCCTCTTGAATCTGGCGATCGGGATAGGTATAGCCCATGAGAAAAAGGGCACGAAACCGCTCAATGACTTGCTGCGGACTCTCATGCTGCACACATTCCAGCAAGTGATCGTAAATCAGTTGGTAGTCGTTTGCCTTCATCCAAGTATTCATAGGGGGTAATGCGCTCCTAAGCCACGCTACTACCGACAGTGCTGGAATCCGAGAGCACAACTGAGAAGTCCTAACATACCTGCATCATAAAAGGCAACATATCGTTGACTTGTGATCGAAGCCACATTTTTTCGTGATCCTAATCACAAGAATGAGCTCAGTCCCTTTGATTGCTGACTAGCGCAAACGCCCTACTACTTTATGATAAACAACAAGACAATCAATTGACAACCGACTATAAAAATTGGTGCTAAGTTCTCTCCTCATAATGAGTTTTTAGGCTTTGGGAGCATTAGCGCCCCTGATACCCTGAAAGCTGAGCTAGACCCTCTAGGGGATAGACACCCTCATAGCGTTTACCGTTGATTTCCCATGTGGGATAGGCACGGATATTGGCCTGTTTGCACAGTTCGGGTTGGCCGTTGGTACCCCGCGCATCGCACTCGATATAGTTGATGCTTTTGAAGGCGCTGCCAAGGAGTTCTTTTTGCTTCATGCAGGCGGGACACCAGTAGGCACCGTACATCTTGGCATTGATTTTTTTCAGATGGTTCGCCAGCCCTTGGGGAGAAATGGTCTGACTGGTTCCCTGCGCCATGACCATCTCGGGAGATTGCAAAACAGGTAAACGGGGCACAAGGGCGATCGCCAGCCCCACACCCAAGCCAAACAGGAGATAGCGCAAAGCGTTTTTCATCGAGAACCATCCACTAACCCAATCCAGTGTACTGCATTCCACACAGTGCTAGAGCTAAAGACCGCGAGTACCGTCTTGTAGTTCCGCTATTTTGATCTGAAATTTGATCACGGATGCCCGCACTCAAATTGAGCTAACCATAGCTGATAGTCCGAGCTTGCGGGATTATCCAGCCAGCCAACTTTCTACAAGCGATGAACGTGCTCGCCGCCAAGCAGCAGAGCCGACGGGTTTACCCCTGAGCACCTTTGCTGAAACCTGTCTTTATCCCCTAGAGATGGTTTTGACCCAGAATCGGCTCCCCGAAACGGACACTTAGCTCAAAACACTCAAAACATTAGATGAGGTGCATTCGCCCATGCTATTCCCGTTACACTAAAACTACGTTATAGCGGCAGTGCCCTTGCGAATGTTTGAATGGCAGCGATTTTTGAGCTTCATCCGGTTAACCCTCAGCCCCGCACAATCGTCCAAATTGTTGAGGCTCTCAAAGCAGGGGCAGTCATGCTCTACCCCACGGATACAGTCTATGCCATTGGCTGCGACATGAACCACAAAGGAGCGGTGCAACGGGTACGCCAACTCAAGCAACTCTCCAACGATAAACCTGTCACCTTCTTGTGCTCTTCTCTCTCCAACATTGCCCAGTATGCCTATGTCAGCGATGCCGCTTATCGCCTCATGCGTCGCCTGATTCCGGGACCCTACACCTTTTTGCTGCCGGCTACCAAACTGGTGCCCCGCCTTGTCCAAAATCCCAAACGCAAAACCACGGGGATTCGCGTACCTGACCACGATGTCAGCCAAGCGCTCCTGACCGCCTTGGGGAATCCGATCATTTCCACCTCAGCACGACTGCCCGACAACGAGGCCTATTATGTGAGTACCGCAGATCTCTTCGATGCCTTTGACAAACGGGTGGATTTGATTATTGATACCGGCGAACCCCCCGGACAGCACATGTCGACTATCCTTGATCTCACCGTTGACCCCCCCCTAGTGGTACGCAAGGGACAAGGGTGGGAAGCGCTACCGGCAGAACTCGTGACTGTTGATTGAACGTTTCTGATCCCATTGGTAGATTAAGGAATTCCACGCAAAGAGTTAAGGTATGAATTCACCGCAATTGATTGGCAAAGTATATTTGGTGGGTGCAGGCCCTGGAGATGTGGGGCTACTGACGGTGCGTGCCAAGACGTTACTGGAGTGGGCGGATGTCGTACTCTACGATGCGCTGATTAGCCCCGAAATTCTTAGCTTGATCAACCCCCAAGCGGAAAAAATTCATGTGGGCAAGCGGCGGAGCAACCATACTCTCTCCCAAGCAGAGATTTGCCGCCTGTTGATTGACTTGGCCCAGCGTCATGCTGTGATCGTGCGCCTTAAGGGGGGTGATCCCTTTGTCTTTGGCCGAGGGGGTGAAGAGTGTCTTGCCCTTGTCGAGGCTGGCATTACTGTCGAAGTGGTGCCGGGGGTCACCAGTGGGGTAGCTGCACCTGCCTATGGGCACATTCCCCTTACCCATCGCGACTTTAGTTCTTCGGTGGTTTTTGTCACTGGCCATGAGGCTGCGGGTCGCTATCAACCGCGTGTGAATTGGTTGGCTCTGGCTACGGCGGTGGATACGATTGTGATTTATATGGGGCTCCACCATCTGGGGGAGATTGTGCCGCAACTGCTAGCAGGGGGGCGATCGCCCCAAACGCCCTTGGCCTTTATTGAATCAGGGACAACACCGCAACAACGGGTGGTGGTGACAACCCTAGAGCGAGCGATCGCCACCTATGACGAGGCACAGATTCAAACGCCTGCCTTGATTGTCATTGGTGAGGTCATTCACCTGCGCTCCCAGTTAATGGGACGTCTCCACTAGGTCTGAAGAAACAGGTTCAGGTTCTGGGGACACCGACAGCATCGCCCGCTCCAAATAGGGCAATAGCTTACGTCGTGTTTGATCCAGAGAATAGGTAAGGCGGATAGTCTCTCTGGTGAGTAGGCCTAACAGCCGTTGCGGGTTGTGGCGATCCACTACGGGCAACTGCCTTAAATCCCGCGCTGCCATGCGATCGAGGGCGTCCTTCAGGGGTTCATCCCCATAGGCCAGTAACAAGTCTCGTGTACAGACACTCCCCAGCGTTTGCGTTTGATAGGCGTTTGTTTCCTGATCCGCTTCCCAACGGGTCAGCACCCGATTAATATCCCCAAGAGTGACCAACCCCATTAACTCCTGCTGACTATCGATTACAAAGGCACAGTAGGCTTTTTTTTCAATCAGTTGCAAGCCAGCTTCAACCACAGGCATTGCTTCGCTAAGCAACAGCACCTCCGATTGCATGGCTTCCGCCACAGAGAGATTGGGGGGACTTTCCTCCTGCTCCTCCTTCTGGGGCTGAGCGCTGGGTGCCAATGCGGGTAGCTCGCCCCGTTGTTGAAGACTAAAACTATTCACTAGCCAGACACTCAAGCCCACCGCTGCCATCAGAGGCAAAATAATGCGATAGTCCCGCGTCATTTCAAAGAGCAGCAAAATAGCTGTTAAGGGGGCATTGACACTAGCGGCAAGGACGGCAGCCATCCCCACGGTTGCATAGGCGGCAGGAGCAGCAATACTGTTGGCAAACATGGGTAGCAGAATGGGCAACACTTTACCATAAGCAGCACCAAGGGAAGCGCCCAAAAAGAGTGCCGGTGCAAAGATGCCTCCCACTAGACCACTGCCTAAACTCACTGCTGTTAAGACCATCTTGGTCAGTAGCAGTATCAACAGCAAGCCGAGGGAAAAATTCACATCCCTGAGAATCGCCTCCACCGTTTCATAGCCAATGCCCAGCACTTGCGGCAAATACAGAGCAACAAGGCCAACGCAGAGGCCACCCACCAGGGGACGCAGCGGTAGGGGAATGCGACCTAAAAACTGCAGGGGTGGAATCTTCCCCTGAAAGACTTGGGGGAGCCACTGAAGTAACTGGGTATAGACAATGGCAACGCCGTAGGCCAACAGTCCCAAGCCCAAATACAAGGGCAACTCAAGGGAACTGCGCACCTCATAGGTGGGCAAATCAAAGGCGGGTTGTGACCCCAAGCCAATTTGGGTAATTAGGGCAGAAATCACAGCGGCTAAAAGCACCACACTCACAGCCGTTGTTTCAAACGTGGTCCCCAATACCACCTCTAGGGCAAAGAACACGCCAGCGATCGGGGCATTGAAGCCTGCTGCCAAACCTGCCGCCGCCCCTGCACCGAGGAGCAACTTTTGCCGTTCTCGGGAAACCTTCAGCGCTTGACCAAGGAGAATGCCGATGTTGGCGCCCGCTTCCACACTGGGGCCTTCTGGACCAAGAGACGCACCTGTACCAAGGGAAAGCGCCGCCGCAAGGGTTTTGGCAATGGGGCGAATGAAGGGAATTTCCTTGCCCGCTTCTACGGCACCCATCAATGACATCAGGTTGGGACTAAACTCTTGGACGAACCCGCGGATGATCCCCACCAGCAAGCCCCCCAAGGCCGGAACACAGGCCAGTGTCCAAGCGCCCCATCGACCAATAAGCCCCATCAAGTCTTCAAGGGCCATGTGATGAATCGTTTCAATCAGGTAACGAAACAGCAGCACACTGAGCCCCGCACTACCGCCAATGAGTACTGCCAAGACCAGTACGACGGTTTCCGGGGGCGGTTGCAATTGATTGAAAAGACGAGTGAGGCGAGATTCAGCAGCAAAAGCAGCAAAAAGGGGAGAGAGGGAGGACACTGGTGGAAAAAATTTCCCTGAAATGGGATAGCTCTAACTCAATTATGCGCAATTTCCACGGGAGACGCTAAAGGGGCAAAATTTGCGGCGTGACACGATAAAAGTAAGGATGTAGCCACCACAGCAAGGCGACAAAGATTGCCACTCCCCCATAGGCGGGGCGCAAAAATTCTTGCCACACTAGTTGTTGTTTGCCCTGCCAAATAGCTTTGAAGGGAATGATTGAGGTGCGGGCTTTCAGAGCAGTAAACGCTTCTCCATGCCTTGCGTACCAGCGGCGATCGCCATGCCAAACCCCAAAGCAGTGATGGGCAATCAGCCCAAGGGAGGTCAGCAGTGTAAAGGACGTGCCCAACCACAGCGTATGCGCCACACACCAGATCACCTGTCCCCATAACTGCGGGTGGCGGGTAATGCGAATAATCCCCGTTTCGTACAGGTGCACTTCTGGCTTTTGCACAGCGGCAATTTCCAGCAAGTTAAATGTGGCCGGATAAAGAAAGAGAAACGAGATCGCCGATAGCCCCCCCACGAGCGCACCCATCCCTGGTACCCCTTGGAGTTGCCACAGTTGCACGCCGTCGTGGCGATGGGCCAAAAAGTAGAGAATCAAGATTGTCGCTAAGGGCAGACTCACTAGGGCAAAAAAAATGCGATAAAGGCGGGCACCGACGCGCTTTTCTGCCCAAGGACGTAAGCTTGCCAATCCACTGTGGGCGATCGCAAACAAGAGCAATAGCCCCACCATGATCCACTGCGAACTGGTTTGCCAACTGTGGTGATCCACGCCGATCTACTCCGTACGATTAAAACCGCTTCCTATGATCCTAAAGGGTCAGACGATTTGTAAAGCAAGGTAACTGAGGAGAAAAACGCAGCCCATAGGCTATAGTCAAGGCGTTGAGGGCATCCGACATCAATCTATGTTTAATTGGCTCGATCGCCTCGAAAACCGCCGCCTACTGCGCCTGCTCCTGCTCTTTGCTCTTGGCTGGATTGGCGTGCAACTTTTGCACTACTTTGCCTACGTCTTGCTGATCTTTCTATTTTCGGCCATTCTGGCGTTTTTACTCAACTATCCCGTGGGCTGGCTCAAGCGTTACTTGCCCCATGGTTTGGCGGTTACCCTTGTGTTTTTTGGGACATTGGCACTGTTGATCGGCTTGGGGATTACCCTTGGGTTGGCGATCATTGGCCAGTTGCAGGACTTAATCACCAATTTGCCTAGCCAAGTTGATCTATGGATTGACTCCCTTGAGAGGATGCAGCAGTTTCTGGCGCGATGGCATCTAGACATCAATTTTCAGCAACTGGAGTCAGAGTTACGCAACTTTGCCCTTGCTGGCATCCAGTTTGGGTTTGGTAAGCTCCAGTCCATCTTTGCCCTCTTCCTAAGCGGCGTTATTGTTGCTGTGATTACCTTCTTTATGCTGCTGGAGGGGGAACGGCTATGGCAGTACCTCCTGAGTTTTTTGCCCGACCCGTGGCGCGATCGCGTGCCCCAAGCCTTAGAGCAGAACTTTTTGGGCTTCTTGGGTGGCCGTTTGCTTCTGTCTTTCTTCTTTGGTACTGCCACATTCATTGTCTTGCTGATGTTACGTGCCCCCTATGCCCTTGCCCTTGCGGCGATCGCCGGTGGCTTGGATCTCATTCCAGGAATTGGCTCAACGCTTGGCATCTCCCTCATTTGCTTGCTCCTGCTGCCCAAGAGTATTGCGCTGAGTGTACAAGTGCTGATTAGCTGTATTCTGCTGCAACAGGTGGAAGAAAATATCCTCATGCCCCGTGTGATGCGCAACTCCGTCAACCTGAATCCGGTGGTCTTATTTTTTTCCCTCTTGGTGGGGGCAACGGTTGCAGGCATTGTCGGTATTTTCCTTGCCATTCCCATTACGGGGACAATCGTCAGTTTGCTAGATCTCAAAGCCTTGCAAGCAAACAGTGAGGCTGCCCCGAAATCCTCGTCCTAGGGTTGCGATCGCGCCCATCCCCTTGATATACTAGGCAAGCTGATTAAGTTGCCCTCGGCAGATCAGTGGATTTTTTGCACATTTTTGGTTGGACACCATCATCACTGTAGGTTGGGTATAGTTGCATGGCTCGATATCGTGGCCCTCGTTTGAGAATTGTCCGTCGTCTGGGTGAGCTGGCTGGTCTCACCCGCAAAGCTCCCAAGCGGAGCTATCCCCCCGGTCAACACGGCCAAGCGCGCAAGAAGCGTTCGGAATATGCCCTGCGCCTTGACGAGAAGCAAAAACTGCGCTTCAACTACGGGGTCTCGGAGCGGCAACTCGTGCGCTATGTGCGCAAAGCCCGTCGCGTGAGTGGTTCCACGGGGCAAACCCTTCTCCAGTTGTTGGAAATGCGGCTGGATAACACTGTTTTCCGCCTTGGGATGGCACCAACGATTCCAGCAGCTCGCCAACTAGTAAATCATGGCCATATTCTGGTCAATGGTCGCAGTGTATCTATTCCCAGCTATCAGTGCCGTCCGGGGGATGTGATTACCGTCCGCGATAACGAGCGATCGCGTCGCTTGGTGGAAACCAACCTTCAAAATCCCGGTCTTGCCAATATTCCCAGCCACTTGGAAATGGATAAAAGCACTCTCACCGGCAGAGTTACCGGTATTGTCGAACGGCAATGGGTTGCTCTCCAAGTCAATGAACTCCTCGTGGTTGAGTACTACTCCCGCAAAGTCTAGAGTATCGCCGCCCTTCCTATGGCAGAAGCCTATCTTCTAGAAAAACTCCGCACTGTTGAGCAAACCTTTACGGAACTTACCCGTCGCTTAGCAGATCCCGATGTGGCGGTCAACCCAGCCGAGTTTCAGAAGGTGGCTCGCTCCCGTGCCGCCCTAGAGGAGACGGTGAATGCCTATCACGAATGGCAGTCCCTCAATCAGCAACTGGTGGATGCCCGCCAACTGCTTAAAGAAGCGGTCAATGAACCCGAGCTACGCCAGATGGCTGAAGAAGAAGTGGCTGATCTCAGTCGCCGCATTGCCGAACTCGAGGAACGCCTGAAAATTCTGCTGCTGCCCCGCGATCCGAATGATGACAAAAACATTATGCTCGAAATTCGGGCAGGTGCTGGGGGCGATGAAGCGGGAATTTGGGCAGGGGATTTGGTGCGAATGTACTCCCGCTATGCCAAAAGCCAAGGGTGGCAGGTGAGCTTAGTCAGTGAATCTCTTGCCGAAATGGGGGGCTTCAAGGAAGCTATCCTCGAAATCAAGGGCGATCGCGTCTATAGCAAGCTGAAGTTTGAATCCGGTGTCCATCGTGTGCAGCGGGTACCTGTCACCGAGGCGGGGGGGCGAGTTCACACCTCTACGGCTACCGTGGCGGTGATGCCCGAAGTAGATGAGGTGGAAGTAGAAATTGATCCGAAGGATATTGAACTTACCACGGCGCGATCTGGGGGTGCCGGTGGCCAAAACGTCAACAAGGTGGAAACAGCCGTTGACCTCTACCACAAACCGACGGGCATTCGTGTCTTCTGTACCGAAGAGCGCAGCCAACTGAAAAACAAGGAGCGAGCCTTCCAAATCCTGCGGGCGAAACTCTACGAAATGAAGCTGCGGGAACAGCAGGAAGCCATTACCTCGATGCGTCGCTCCCAAGTGGGTACGGGCGATCGCTCCGAAAAAATCCGCACCTACAACTACAAAGATGACCGCGTCACCGATCACCGTTTGGGGCAAAACTTTAGCCTCAGCAGCGTCCTAGAAGGGGAACTGGAACCGATTATCCAAGCCTGCATTAGTCGTGATCAGCAGGAACAACTGGCACAACTGACTGCTGAACAAGCCTAGGAGGATTAAATGACCAAATTTGTGGCTTGGGGACGCTACTGTGAGGATGTCCTCGAACGGCGTGCCCCCCATCGCGAAGCGCACCTTGATGGCCTTGCAGCTCAAAAAGCCCAAGGAGTACTCATCACCATTGGTCCTACGAAAGACCTGCGCTACTTTTTTGCCATTTACGAGGCGGATAGCGAAGAGACCGTGCGCCAATTGATTGAAAACGATCCCTACTGGCAGCATCAGGTGTGGACAGAGTACAGCATTCATGAGTGGATCCAAGCCCTCTAGGGGCGAGGGCAGATCCGAAACTCCCTTAGGGCGCAAGGGCATTACCCCGCATCAGGCTACCAATTGTTTTCGCTGTAATTTTCAACTGCACTAAGGGATTAGCCGGCACCACCGTCTTGTAGAGATAGCTATCGAAGGTGAGCTTCTGCACATCAATATCGCTACACATCTCCACAAAAGCCTCACGGGTGGCATCGGAGCGATAAAAGACCCGTTGCAACAGATCTAACACTAGGTACGTCATGCCGTAGGCTTTATCCCAGCGTTTCAGGTAGAGCTTGAGATCTGCTTCTGTGGGGATACGGCGACCGCCGTTGGAGGTCTCGACAATGGTTTCAGCGCACATGCGGGCTGACTTGGCCGCAAAGTAAATGCCTTCCCCAGAAGACTTGGTGACAGTACCCGCAGCATCTCCCACAAGAGCCACGCGACCGACCACCCGCCGAGGCCGAGGATGCTCAGGAATAGGGTGAGCTTCCACTTTAATAATTTGCCCCCCTTCCAGTTTGGCAGCAGCGCGGGCGCGGATTCCCGCTTGTAACTCCCGAATGCGGTCTTTGTTGACCTTCATGGTGCCGGTGCCCACAGCCACATGGTCATATTTCGGGAAAACCCATGCATAGAAGTCAGGAGACACGTCATCCCCCACGTACATTTCTGCCAACTCGTTGTAGTAGGCCATTTTGTCCTCAGGCAGGCGGATGCGCTCTTGATAGGCAATGGCGTAGTTGTAATCGCCGGCATCAATTTCCTTGGCAATACGGGAATTTGCCCCATCGGCACCAATCACCACATCCACTTCAAGGGTCTGAGCTGTGCCATCCGCTTGGACATAGTGGAGCGTGTAGGGCTGATCGCTGGTGGGGGGCTGCTCCAGCTTAAAGACAGTGCCATTGATCAAGTTGGCGCCCAAATCTGCCGCCCGATTGCGCATAAAGCTATCGAGGACTTCGCGGCGGCACATACCGATATACTCGTGGTCTTTAAGGGTATGGCCAATGTTCACCTCAATATTAGAGGGGGAAATCATTTTCATTTTGCGCACGCGGCGGTCAATGATTTCTGGGGGCAAGTCAAATTCACTGACCATGCACAGGGGGATCGCACCGCCACAGGGCTTGGCATTGTCTAATTTGCGTTCAAAGAGATAGGTCTGGATTCCGGCTTTGGCTAAGGTTTCGGCGGCTGAAGAACCCGCTGGACCACCACCGACCACGGCTACCCGAAGTGACAACGGACGACTCCCAATTTTGGCTAACAAACAACAGTTTGGATACTATCACGGCAATTTTTCGTCTTCAAGAATTTAATCCTGAAAAACCGCATCTGTAACAGTTTTCAACATTTGGCCATCTCTGAGCCGCTAGAATAGATCCATCTATTGATTCAGAATTGATCCAGGGTGCGGACTGTAGCGGAAGTTACCCAAATTTGTCTCTCGCGGTCGAGAATGGTATCATTTGCGAGGTTGTACAATTTACACCATTTCCCAGAGAAGTTGAAGGTAGGGCATTCACATGGCATCGTCTCCTGTTGCGCCCGTTGTTTTGATGATTTTGGATGGCTGGGGCTATCGCGAAGAGACCTACGGTAATGCGATCGCCAGCGCTAATACGCCGGTTATGGACAGTTTGTGGCAAGCCTACCCCCACACATTGATTTACGCCTCTGGGAAGGCAGTGGGACTCCCCAAAGGACAAATGGGTAACTCCGAGGTGGGGCACTTAAATATCGGTGCTGGGCGCATTGTTCCCCAAGAGTTGGTGCGCATTTCCGATGCCGTTGAAGATGGCAGCCTCTTTAGCAATCCCGTCCTTGTGAAGCTCTGCCAAACCGTGAAGGAGCGCAAGGGCAAGCTGCATTTTATCGGCCTGTGTTCTGCTGGCGGGGTGCATTCCCACATTGATCACCTCTACGGCTTGGTGGAACTGGCCAAACGCCATGAGTTACCTGCCTGTATCCATGCCATTACCGATGGTCGCGATACGCCCCCCCGCGATGCAGCGGGTGTCCTTGAGGAATTGGAGCAACGCCTGAAAACCATCGGCTGCGGACGAATTGTGACGGTGAGTGGTCGCTACTACGCCATGGACCGCGATCGCCGTTGGGATCGCACTGAGGCGGCTTACCGCATCATGACCAGCAATGAGAATATTCAACCCCTGCGGGCGGTGGATGTGGCTAGTAAGTCCTATGCCCAGGATATTGGCGATGAATTCATTGTCCCCACACGCATTGCTGAGGGAGCCGTTGAACCGGGGGATGGCGTGGTGTTCTTTAATTTCCGTCCTGATCGCGCCCGCCAACTCACCCAAGCCTTTATTGACCCTGACTTTAGCGGCTTTGAACGGACGCTGATGACGCCGCTCGAATACGTGACCTTCACCCAATACGATGCCAACTTTAACTGTGGTGTCGCCTTCCCGCCCCAAAACCTCAATCATATCCTTGGGGAAGTGATTGCCGAGCATGGCCTGAAGCAACTGCGGGCAGCGGAAACGGAAAAATATGCCCACGTCACCTATTTCTTCAATGGCGGCCTTGAGGAACCCTTCCCCGCCGAAGATCGCATACTCATCCCCAGTCCAATGGTGGCCACTTACGATCAAGCGCCAGCCATGTCTGCCCTCGCCGTAACAGAAGCGGTGAAGGAGGCCATTGAGAAACAGGAATATGCCCTAATTGTGGTTAACTTTGCCAACCCCGATATGGTGGGGCACACGGGGCAGTTGGCGGCGACGATTCAAGCCATTGAAACTGTGGATCGCTGTGTAGGCGTACTGGTAGAAGCGGCAACAAAAGTGGGGGGCACGCTGCTGATTACCGCTGATCATGGCAATGCTGAGTACATGATTGATGAAGACGGCAACCCCTGGACGGCTCACACCACCAACCCGGTTCCCTTTATCTTGGTGGAAGGGGAGAAACGTAAAATCCCCGGCCATGGCACGGATGTCACCCTGCGGCAGGAGGGTTGCCTTGCCGATATTGCGCCGACTATTTTAGAAATTTTGGGGCTGCCTCAACCCCCTGAGATGACGGGGCAATCGCTGATTGTCAGTGCCCCCTATGAAACCCGCCTCAATCGTACCCCCGTCTCCGTGAAGGTTTAAGGGCATTCTCAACCCAAGGGCGACAGCCGAAAATTTTAAGATTTCTTAAAATAGGAAGGGTCCTTGTCCTGTTTTTATGGCCTCGTTTCGCTCCATTCTGGGTTACTATCGCGCCTATCGGGGAATGGCGATCGCCAGTATGACCGCAGCCAGTCTCTGCGAACTGGTGGATTTGCTCGTGCCCTATGCCATGGGTCAAATTCTCAACCTGCTCTCGCAACAACCCCTTGATCCGCCAGTGGTGGCGATCGCCCATACGCTCCAAACATGGACGGGCTGGAACAATGCCTTTGGCGTTAATCTTACCGTTCTCGGCAGTATTGTCTTTTTGGCCACTGTAGTGCGTGCCCCAATTCAACCGTGGCTGGGGGTATGGTTCCATTGGTGGATTGCCTTGGCTGCCCGCCGTGACCACACTCGCAAAGCCGTCGAGAAAATCCTGACGCTGCCCCTAGAATTCTTTGAGGAAAACAACCCGGGTCGCATTGCCAACCGTGTTAGCAAAGGCATTGCCAACCATACGTGGAGCTATCCTGAGATTGCCGGCCAACTGATTCCCAAATTGGTACGGGTGCTGGGGATTGGCGTGATTGTCTGGTGGCTTGATTGGCCGATCGCCCTTGGACTGTTGCTCTCCTTTACAGTGATCTTGGTGCTGACCCTGCGCACCCTACGGCGCATTATTCAAAAAGAAGAAATCCTCGACAGCCACATCGAAAGCACAGAAAGCCGCACCTCAGAAATCATTACCAATATCAAAACCGTCAAAGCCTTTGCCACTGAAGCCCGTGAACTCGCTCGTCAAACCCAGCGCCTTGATCGCGAGTTCAAGATGGTGATTGATCGTATTCATCGCGGCTACATGTATTTAATTACTTGGCAAGCAAGCTTGGTGCAATTCTGTCTATTTACATTGTTGGGCTTCTCACTGGCTGCCACGATCGCCGGCCGGGTCTCCATTGGTCACTTTATTACGATTTACACCCTTGCGAGTATGGCCTATGCCGAAATTACACCCCTCTCACAGGTGTCTGAGGTGTTTGCGCGCCGCTATGCTTCAATTTTGCGCTTCCATGAATTTATGGAATTGCCCCCCGGTCGCGATGCCATTGATCTTGAGCAACAGGAGATTCCTAGCCTGAAGTTTTCGGGCAAAGTGGATTTTCAGCACGTTTGGTTTAGCTACACGCCGGGACGTCCCATTCTGCGGGATATTAACTTACTCATTGAACCCTGCCAAACAGTGGCCTTGGTGGGGCGATCGGGTTCAGGAAAATCCACCCTGATCAAGCTTCTGTTTCGCTACTTCCAGCCGGATCAGGGGCAAATTCTCATTGATGGCCAAGATATTCAAACCCTCGATGTCTGCGCCTATCGGCGGCGGCTGGCCATTGTCCACCAAGAAGTAGATGTCTTTAATGGCACCCTGTGGGATAACCTGACCTATGCCAACCCCGAGGTCAGTGCTGATGCCGTCTATGAGGCCTGTGCTATTGCGCGGGTGGATGAGTTTGTGCATCAGTTGCCCCTAGGCTATCGCACAATTGTCGGTGAACGGGGGTTGCGGCTTTCGGGGGGACAGCGACAGCGGCTAGGGATTGCCCGTGCTCTCTTAGCGGATCCCGATGTACTGATTTTTGATGAGGCCACCTCAAGTCTCGACTATGAATCGGAGCGGGAAATTCAACTTGCCCTGCGCTCCATCACCGGTACTCGCACCATGATTGTGATTGCCCACCGCCTAAGCACGGTCCGGGATGCCAATCAAATTGTGGTCTTGGATCAAGGCACGATTCGTGAGCAGGGAGACCATGAGACCCTCCTCGCCCAAGGGGGGTTGTATGCCCATCTCTATTCCATTCAGCGCGATCGCGCCCCCCATGCCTAACTGAGATCTACACCAAGGAAGCGATCCAAGAGCCGATAGCGCCAGAACGTGCGCAGGAGAATCACCCATAGCAAAACAATCAGTACAATCAATGCCCACAGCGACCATGAAAGGGGTTCCAACTCAGCCACTGCCCGTAGAGTCGGGGAAAAACTAATCATCAGGAAAGCAGCGAGCAGGGCTAAAACCACAGCAACATAACGCCAGTTGCCCACTAAAGGGGCACCGCCAACCCATGTGGGATGGGGAGGTTTGAGAAACAGGACTAAACAGAGGGAGGCCAACATGAGTGTGGTCACTAAAGCTGTGCGGGCGATCGCCACGCTTTGCCCCAATTCTGAGAGCACCTCGCGACCATTCAACAGTGTCGGATCAAAGCGTCCTTGGAGTAATTCCACAAGGGGGGTCAGTTCCCGTGCCAAAACCCCCAGATACATGAAAATAGCCAACAGCGCGAGGCTCAGGGTGGCAGGAATGACAAAGTGCAGTAATGAACGAATCAGCGATCGATGGGGCCGCGGCCCCGGCACTGCCCAAAAAGCCACCGCCAGGGTAGGCAGACCGACCCCCCACAGGGTTAGCAGGCTATTGTGCTTAATCAGCAGCGGAAAAGCGCGCCCCGCCATGACCGTGACTAGACAAAGCAAACTAAAGCTAAAGACCCGCACCAAAAAGAGCTTTGTAACATCTTGAATACCGTTGTAAATGCGCTGCCCCTCACGAAAGGCTTCTGGCAAGGCGGCAAAGGAATCCGCGAGCAATACAATGTCGGCCACATTCCGGGTAATGGCACTGCCACTTTCCATAGCAATTCCCACGTTGGCCTGCTTCAGGGACAGAACATCATTCACACCATCGCCAATCATGGCCACCTGATGCCCGAGGGCACGCAGTCGAGTCACGAGTTTCGCCTTTTGCTCGGGGGTAATGCGACCAAAAACTGTGGCTTTCTCGGCCATTTGATCAAAGCTGGGATCATCCATGGCGGCGAGTTCTGTTCCGGAGATGGCGATCGCCCCTGCATCGAGGCCGACTTGTTTACCGAGGGCAACCACCGTTTCCGCATGGTCACCAGAAATAATTTTGATTTGAATCCCCGCCTGTTGAAAGCGTTCCAAAACATCACGGCATTGAGGTCGCAGGCGATCGCCTACCCAAATCACTGCTAAGGGTTCGAGGTCTGGGGGCAATAGGGGAGTCTCCTGCCGCTCATCCCATTGAGGATCAGTGCGACTACGGGCAAAGAGGAGCACCCGCAATCCCTGCTGCCGTCCCCGCTGGAGTAATTCAGCTAGCTCAGGGGAGAGGTTTTCACCCTTGAGGAGGACATCCGGTGCCCCCAAAATAAATGCTTCGGCGTCATGCCATGCTGCGGCACTCCACTTGTAGGCGGAGGAGAAGGGAATTTCGAGGCGTAGGGGTTGGGGACTACCGCCAAAAGCCTCTGTGAGGGCAACAATGGTGCGGTTCGGAGCACTAACACTGGCGGTAAACGTGGCTAAAGCCGCTTTTGTCTTTTCCTCTGTATCAGTGAGGGCGTACCAGCTATGGAGTTCAAGGGCATTGGCCGTCAGCGTGCCCGTTTTATCAAGGCAGAGAATATCCACGCCACTGAGGGACTCAATGGCATTCACCTGCTGCACCAAGACATTGGCACGGGAGATCCGCAGTGCCCCCAAGGCATAGGTGAGGGTAATTGTCAGATACAAGCCCACGGGGACAAGACCCGCCACCACTGCCGCCGTTTGCACACTCATTTGTAGGCTGGTCAGGCGTACCAATAGCGAGAGCAGCACCAATAGCCATAGGAAAACCGCCAGAGCCAGAATGACGCGGATAATCAGGTTAATTTCCCGTTGCAGGGGAGTGAGTTTGTGGTGGTGGGTTTTGGCGGCAGCAGTCAGTTGATGGGCGGTACTGTCTTCCCCCACCTGTTCGGCGACATAGGCAGCGGCACCGCGTACACAAAAGCTCCCAGAGTACAGGCGATCGCCCGCTTGCTTGGAGATGAGATCCGACTCCCCTGTGAGTAACGACTCGTCCACTTGGATTTGTCCATCGCCAACCACAGTGCCATCGGCAACGATTTGATCCCCCGGTTCCAAAAGGAGAATATCCCCTTCTACAACTTCTGCGGAATCGATAATGGCCTCTTGGCGATCGCGCAGCACCTTGACGCGGGGACGGGTAAGGAGACTAATTTCATCCAACTGCCGTTTGGCGCGAATTTCCTGCAGAATGCTAATGATGGCATTGAGAAACACAACGACAATGATGGCGGCCACATCCCCCGGACGGCCTAAAAAGAGCAAAATGACGCTAATAAAAGCAAAAACCCCATTGATAAACGTGAAGAGGTTTTCCCGCAAAATGTCGCCATAGGTGCGATTGCTTTCACTCGCTTGACGGTTAACGCGACCTCTGGCTTGCCGCTCCGCCACTTCCGCCGCTGTCAGACCCGTCAATGGTGCTGTCATACCTTAGGTTTCCGCTGACTTAACCACAAACACCGAGCAGGGGGCATCAGCCACAATGGCGCCACTTACCGAGCCTTGCACAACCCGCTCAACCCCCGTGAGGCCGCGACTCCCCACTACAATTAGGTCTGCCCCATAGATATTGGCCAAGCGTAAAATTTCCTCGACGGGGTCACCGGTAACAATTTCAATTTCCGAGTCACAGGGGAGGTGGCTTTGAAACTGTTGTAAATGCTGTTCAATACTACGGTAGGTGCCCATTTGCGGATGCAACGAGGGGCGATCGGCACTGACCCCAAACCCCGACTCCACGGGTGAAATCACATGACTGAGAATCACTTGGGCATCTGGGTCAAGATTTAACTGTGCCACTGCTGCCATCACCCGTGCCGATAACTCACTGGTATCGAGTGCCACTAAAATTGTTTTGAACATGCCTGTGACTCTGTACTTGCAATCTCCTAGTCTGCCACAAGAGCGCAAGTAGCGATCAAACTGCCCTTCTGGATAGCCAT
>NZ_DVEH01000016.1 GCF_015295825.1 Thermosynechococcus sp. M98_K2018_005 | reverse complement strand
TTGCGTAGCATCCTTTGGGAATCCCCTCTCTTTCAAGAAGGGGAGAAGTCAAGAGTCGTAGAGCAGACCATAGCTAGCCTACTAGATTGATCCCTTGGGTTGCTTTCCGCTAAGGTTTTGGGGAGTCCCTTGTCAGCTTTGCCCTATGTCTCTGAAACGGTTGGTGCTCGCCGCCCTCAGTGTGGTGGTGGCTACCCTGATTACGGTGTCGTTGCTCAGTAGTTACCTCGAACCCCAAACCCAAGGGCAAATTAACCTCTTTCAAACGAATTTATCGCTGCAAGCCCGCGAATGGCAGGGGTTAGGGGATGCTGACACCCGCGATCGCCTTGTAGCAAATGTGGAAAGCGCAATCAAAGCCTACGAAGAAGTGCTGGCAGCGCCCACACCACAAAACCAACTGCTGCGTCTTCAATTGGGACTGCTCTATGCGGACGCCAGCCAGCGCGATCGCGCCCTCAACACATGGCAACTCCTCATCAATGAAGCTCAAGGGACAACCCGCAGTACCGCAGAAGTACTGATGGGGTTGTGGACCGATCCCCCTCAATTGCTGCCAGATGCCGAACCATTGATTAAAAATACACTCCAAGGCTGGTTTCGCGATCGCGCCCTCGAACGCCTCTATGAACTGCAACAGCGATCCGATGCCCTGATGGCCTTGACCCGTGCAGAACAAAAGCGCGCCCAGGCGGCTTTCTATCGCCTTGCCCTCATTAGCACGACTCCTCTGCTAGGAAGTTTGATTGGGATTGTTCTTTGGATTGTCTGGATCTATCAACACCTGCGCCGCCGCCACCAAGGGAAAACTCTGCCACCCCTGACTCCCGTGACATGGGGCTGGGAAACCCTCTGGGAAGGCATGGTGATCTGGTTTGCTCTTTTCTTTGCCATTAGTTTGGTGCTCATGCCCTTGGTGCGCTCCCTGATTGGCATGGGACTGCCGCTGCGCTCTGCGATGGCCCAAACGGTGTATGCCTTAGTGAACTACGGGATGATGATGGTCGCTGGCTTGGGCTGGCTGTGGTACTTTTTGCGTCCCTTTGGTCAGCGCCCTGCGGATTGGTTACGTTGGCAAGGGGGGTTAGGGGGTGCCTTGTGTTGGGGGATCGGCGGCTATTTGGCGGCACTGCCTTTAGTCCTAGTCAGTTCACTGATTAGTCAAGCACTGCTGAAAAATCAAGGGGGCGGCAATCCCCTGCTGGAGATTATTTTACAAAGCCGCGATTACACCACCTTTGCCCTACTCTATGTCATGGTGGCGGTGATGGCGCCCTTCTTTGAGGAGATTCTCTTTCGCGGATTCTTCTTTCGTTCGGTACAATCCTATTTGCCCCTCGGCACTGCAATGGGGGTGACAGGACTCCTCTTTGCCATTGCCCACCTGAATTTAGCTGATCTGCTGCCCTTAACGGTTTTAGGAACCGTGCTCAGCTACATCTACTGGCGATCGCAAAACATTGGTGCGGCAATGATTCTCCACGGTATCTGGAACAGTGGCTCCTTTTTGGGCTTGCTCCTATTGAGCGGGGGGACGGAAGCGGGGTTCTAACTGTTGTACCAACCACTGGCGGGGCACCAACCGACCGGCAAGGGCAAGGAAGCGATTGGCGGGCTGACCGGGAATGACCGTGGCCACATCGGTTTGCAAAGCAGCAAGGGTTTCAGCCACCACCTGTTCGGGGGTATCCTGCTGGGCAATGAGAGCCGGGTTGCGGGTCATATCGGCACGCTCAAAGAAGTTGGTGGCAGTGGGTCCGGGACAGACGGCTAATACCCGAATACCCAAGGGTTTGACCTCTGCCCACAGGGCTTCGCTGAAGTGGCGAACAAAGGCTTTGCTGGCGGCATAGACCGCAAGATAGGGCAGGGGCTGAAAGGCAGCAATGGAACTAACGTTGATGATCGTACCTTGGCGGCGGGGGCGCATTTCTTGGAGCACGAGATGGGTGAGTTCCACCAGTGCCGTGATGTTCACTTGGAGCATGGCTGTCAATGGCTGGCAATCGCGATCGCCAAAGGCACCATAATCACCAAAGCCGGCATTATTGATCAGCAGATCCACACTTAACCCCAAGGCTTGGATCTGCCCATAGAGGCGGCAGGCGGCACCGGGTTGACTCAAGTCTTGGGGAATACACACCACCGACACCTTTTGGCTCAGGCGCGTCTTGAGTGCCTCTAGGGTGTCGAGGGAACGCCCCGTCAGGATCAAATTGTGCTGGCGATCAGCCAAGGCTTCGGCAAAGGCCTGCCCTAATCCCCCCGTTGCCCCCGTAATCAGTGCGGTTGTCATAAAATTGTTACGAAACTTAAAGATCGCTATCTTAAAAGTAATACATTTCGGGAATGGGCAGAATGACCTCTACGCTCTCAGCCACCGCAGCTTTTCCCACCGCAGATTGGACTTGGCGCGGCCATCGCATTCGCTACAGCGTCAATGGCAGTGGTGCCCCAGTGGTGTTAGTTCATGGTTTTGGTGCCTCTATTGGTCACTGGCGCAAAAATATCCCTGCCCTCACCGCCGCAGGTTACCGTGTCTATGCCCTTGATTTACTGGGTTTTGGTGCCTCAGCAAAGCCGGATTTAACCTACAGCTTGGATCTATGGGCCGAGCTACTGGCGGACTTTTGGCAAGCCCATATTGGGGAACCCGTGGTTTGGGTAGGCAACTCCATCGGTGGTTTGCTGTGTCTGATGATGGCGGCTCGCTCTGGCCACACCTGCCGTGCGGTGAGTGTTCTCAACTGTGCTGGGGGACTCAACCACCGTCCCAATGAACTGAATTGGATGCAGAGCCTCTTTACCGCCATCTTTCGCACCTTGGTCGCCTCTCCCGTCATGGGTCATTTGATCTTTAACCAGATTCGGCAGCCGGAGCGCATCCGCAAAACCCTGACCCAAGTCTATGCCAATCCCGATGCCATTACCGATGAATTGGTCGAACTGCTGCATCGGCCGGCCATGGATGCCGGCGCTAAGGAAGTGTTTGCCCGTGTGATTTCAGCACCGCCGGGACCGAAAATTGTGGATTTGCTGCCAGAGATTCAAGTGCCGATTCTGGTGCTCTGGGGCGAGGTGGATCCCTGGACACCCGTCTCAGGGGCGAAGCACTTTGAAGCCCACCAAGAGCGGCTGCCGATTCGCATTGAACGGCTAGCGAATACGGGGCATTGTCCCCACGACGATCGCCCGGAGCTGGTGAACCCGATCCTCATTGAGTGGTTGCAACAGTTGGGGCACGCCTAACTCAAAAGACAAGCAAGGGCATCGAGGCTTTCGGGCAACTGGGGCAACAGAATGCGATCGCCGACCATTGCAGCACACAGCAGCATCATGTAGAGGATTGAGAACTTAAAGAGGCTGCGTGCCTGTTCTTTGTCCTCTGGGGCTTGGGTCAACTGCCACGCGCGGTAAATAAACCAACCGCCAAGGGCGATCGCCACTCCACCATAGCCCCAGCCCACGACACCACAGGGGTAAATCAACAGCAGACTGGTGGGCACCAATGCCAAGGTGTAGCGGAAAATGTGCTGTGCCGTCACGCGATTGCCATCAACAACGGGCAGCATCGGCACCCGCACACGGGCATAGTCCTCTTGGATCAGCATCGCCAACGGCCAAAAATGGGGCGGCGTCCAGATAAAGATAATGGCAAATAGCACCCAAGCGGCCCAACTCAGTTCTCCCGTCACCGCTGCCCAACCCACCAAGGGGGGAATCGCCCCAGCCGCACCGCCAATGACGATATTTTGGGGCGAAAACCGCTTCAGCCAGTGGGTATAGACTCCCACATACACCGCAATTCCGGCCATCGCAAGGCAGGCACTCAGGAGATTGGCAAACACTGCCAAAAGACTAAAGGCCGTTGTTGCCAAGAGTACTGCTAGAAACACCGCTTCCCAAGGAGCTACCCGACCCGCTGGCAAAGGGCGATGGCGTGTCCGCTCCATAATGGCATCAATATCGCGGTCATAGAGACAGTTGATCGTATTGGCTGCCGCCGCCGCACAAGTACCACTGAAAAGGGTTATGAGGAGCAGTTGGGGAGCCACCTGACCTTGGCTTGCTACTTCCATCGCTGCGGCAGTTGTAATCAAAAAGAGCAGAATTAACCGCGGTTTGGTGAGTTGGACATAGTCCACTAATTTTGTCGAAAGATCCCCCGTTGAGGAGGAAAGTCTGGCTAGGAATGTCATGCGAGCCTCAAGATTGTTCAAAACTCATGCTTCAGGGAATCGGATGGGCAATCGCGCCACGCCAATGTGGCAATCGCAACCAACAACCCCAAAAGGGTGGCGCCAACCATTTGATGGGCAACGGTGAGTGCCGGAACCTGTAGCTTTAGTTGTAGGGTGCTCCAGCCCAAGGCCACTTGCAGAGCCACCACCGCCAGGAGTGAGAAACTCAGTTGCCGCAACAGGGGAGCCAAAGCTGGGCTGCGCCACGCCACAATCACAACCCCTAAAACACTCAAGGTGGCTGGGACAACACCGATTAGATGGCTATTGAGCACCCCACACAGGCGATCGCCATAGAGACACTGATGTACCGCCCACTGCGAAGACACCAAGCCCCCCAACAAACTTTGGCCATAGACACATAAAGCAGCGATCGCTGCGGCAACCCGCAACCAACGGGCACTCCCCGTGCCTCTAAAGGGAGCCAAGCCAACGGTGATTGCTGCCAAAAGGCAAAAGAAGAGCAGTCCCGTGCCCAAGTGAGCGGTCACAATTTCAAAGCGCAGCAATTCAGTCACCGTCAGCCCACCAAGAATCCCCTGCAAAATTACAAGGCCCAGTGCCGCTCCAGCAGCGAAGGGCACCCAAGGAGGTAGGGCTTGCCGCCAAGCGACGCTCAATCCGACAAAGGCGATCGCCATCAGCCCTAAACTAGTGGCCAGCAGGCGGTGAAACCACTCTAGGAAGATTTGCAAATCCATTTGCGGCACCAGCGTACCAAAGCACAACGGCCAATCGGGACAGGCTAAACCGGCATCCATCACCCGTGTGGCACTGCCCACCGCCATCAAAAAGAGGGTAAAGACCGTCATCAGCAGCACGAGGCGAAAAATCCACTGGCGACGGACACTTGGATCACTGCCTAGGGTCAAGGGTGAGACATGAAAGGGACCCAGCACGGATTTTTCCTCGACAGTAACAACTTCTTCATGGTAAAGAAGCTAAGGCGGGGATCAGGGCTGGCGTGAAAATCTATAGTTTTTCTTTAAGTTTTCGCTAAAGTATAAATTTTTCTTGCATTTGATTGCCGAGTTTGAAGGCCTAAAAGGACGGCTCCCCGGCACTGGGTTGACGCTGCAAAAAGTGGAGAAAATCCAAGAGTTCTTCATCGCTCAGTTGCTGGCGCGATCGCTTGCCGTAGCGTTCGAGTAAACAGGCACGGCCTTGGGCTTCTGTCCATCCCAAGCGTTTCATTTCCACGGTGGTTTGGGCAATTTCATCCGCTAGATCCACGGGTTCACGCTTGGTGGGGGGCTTCTCGCTGGCAGGTTTAACCGCTGGCTTACCGCGGCGGGGATTGGGAGGAGTGGTGGGTTCCAAGAGCAGATCAGTATTGCTGGCCTCTGACCAAGGAGCTGCCTCGAGGGCGGCCGGGGTGCGGGGAATCAGTTCCGCTTCCGTCTGCACAGGGAGGTGAATACCGAGAAGTTGCAGGGCACGCTGGCGGGCACTATCTTCCGCCTGTTCTAAAGTCGGTGCAGCAGCCATCCCTGTAGCTAGAATCGTTTCGCCGACAAGGAGGGTGGTTTTGACAATAAAGAGGCCGTCATGAATTTGCAATAAATCACTGACAATGCTGCCGGTGGGATAGCGGCGGTGAAATTCGCTCATGGGGTTGCCGCAATAAAACGACGCATCGAGTTGATCTTATCCTATCCTTGCTGGGGTGCTGGCCTAGAGGAGATGCAGCACTGCCTTGTGAACCGCAGCCGACTGAAGGTAGGGTTGATAGTTTGGTAGGGGGGCTGCGAAGGTGCGTTGCCATTGGTGGATCAAGGCAGTGGGGTCAGGGGGCAATGCTGCTAGTTCAACTCCAGCCATACCCGTATCGGCCATGAGGTAACTCACCTTGGGATCATAGCTGAGGGCAAAACAGCGACAGCCCACACTGGCGGCCATAATCAGAGCATGGAGACGCATGGCGATCGCCCCCACCGTTGTCGCCAAAAGTCCCTTCATCTCGCGGGGATCCTCACAGGACACAAGTTGCGTCTGCTCAGGCAGCAATGCCCCATAGAGATCCTCAGCCAAGGGTAAATCCTGTTGGGGCTGAAAGGGCAACAGCAAAAGCGGCACCCCCGTCTCTGCCTGCCACTGACGCAAGGCCATTTTCAGAAGCTGCCAGCGATCGCCCGTGAGGTGTCGATGGGGACGCAAACACACAGCAATGGGCGCCTTGTCCTTGGGAGGCAGAACAGGACGTGCTGACATCAGCCACACGGGATCGGCTCCCTGTTGATGGGGAATGCCCCACTGCCGCAAGAGAGCCGCTGAGCCGGAATCGCGCACTGTGACCGCGAGGCAACGCCGCAGAAGTGCCCGTGTCCACCAACGATAGAGGGGCGATCGCAGAGGACCAATCCCCTGTGCCCAAGCCATGGTGCGACAGCCAAAGCGCTGTGCAAGGGTCATCAAACCAAGGTAATAGAGGGGGCTGCGCCAACTGGTCACATCCTGAATTAGGCTCCCACCGCCCCAAATGAAGGCCTGGCTCTGTTGCAGAGTGCGCAGCACGTTTTGCCACTGGCGGCGATCGCAGGTAGCAACGCCATAGCGGGCTGCTGTGGCCGTAGGATTGCCGCTGAGGACGACCGGTGAAACGTGGGGCGGCAACTGTTCGAGGAGCGTTGCCAAGAGGGCTTCATCCCCAGCATTGCCATAGCCGTAGTAGCCACAGAGAAAGACTTGACTCATGCAACAGGCTCCACTAGCGGCACTGCCTGAAGAATGTCTTGAAGAACGTTGATCAAGGAGGGGGTGGGTTGAATGGCTGGCACCAAGGAAACGGCATGGTGGGGATACCTGACTTGCAACGTCGCTAGTTGGCTGTGTACCTGATCAACGGTTTTACCACCAAAGAGAAAGTAGCCATAAATTTTGCTACTGGTATACCCTTGAGCCAGCCGCATCTCAATGGCATGGTCTAAACTTCCCACTTCGGTCAGCAGCGCTGGACGCACACCACAGGTCTGACACAGTTGCTCAAACCAAGGGCGAACTTCAGGCCGACGACTGCCGTGGCCAAGGAGAATATGGGCGGCTTCAGCGGCGATCGCCCGTTGTAACCATGCTTGAAAGAGCAGCTGTCCCCCCAAGAAGGGGAGTAATTGCATGGGAAGCGTGGCGTCGGCTGCCGCGATCGCCAACGGTAGATCCACCCCCACATGGTTGCCCGGCAATAAAAAGAGGGGCAGGATCACCATCCCCTCAGCCCCCTGAGATTGTGCCTGCTGACTAAATTGGCGAATCTGCTCAGGCAGTGGTGCTCCTTCAAGGGTTCCCCAACCGACGATGCCAAGAGGGGTGAGTTGCTGGCACACGAATGCCATTGCCTGCTGTGGCTCAGGGACAGGACTGCCGTGGCTAATGAGAAAGTAGGCCATCATGAGGCAGCAAGGAAGCGCGATCGCCAGTTTTCGCTCAAGAGTTCCTGTTGCGGTACCAAGACCTGCTCTCCAGAGGCCAACCACTTCACTTGGACCGTACGATCCGTAGCTTCACTTTCTCCAATCACTAGACACACCGTAGCACCAACGCGATCGGCGCGTTTCACCTGCTTGCCAAAGGCACTGCCGCTCAGATCCACTTCTACGGTATAGCCTTGATGCCGCAATTGCTGGGCCAAAATCAGGCCTTGGCGTTCGGCAGCTTCGCCACGGGTCACCATATAGAGGTAGGGCTGATCGCGCGGCGGCAACGGGCGATCGCGCAGGAGTAAAATCAATCGCTCCAGTCCCATCGCCCAACCAATGGCGGGTGTGGCGGGTCCCCCTAATTCCTCGACAAGGTGATCGTAGCGCCCCCCCCCACAGACGGTTCCCTCATTGCCCAAACTCAAATCCTGAAATTCAAAGGCGGTGTGGGTATAGTAGTCAAGGCCGCGCACAAGGGCAGGATGAATCTGGTAGCGGATGCCCAGATCCTGCAAGAGGGATTGCACCTGCTCAAAATGGTGGCGCGATTGCGGACTGAGATAATCCAACAGCCGAGGCGCTTCCTTAACAATCGCTTGGGTGCGGGGGTCTTTGCTATCAAGGATGCGGAGAGGATTACGGTGGAGGCGTTCTTGGGAATCGGGATCTAAATCTGCTTTGTAGGGGGTGAGGTAATCCACCAAGGCCTGACGATATTCACTGCGATCCTCGCGATCGCCCACGGAGTTGAGCATCAGGGTTAACTCCTTCAATCCAAGGGCCTGCAAAATATCCAAGGCCACGGCAATGACTTCGGCATCGGCACGGGGATCGGCACTGCCTAAAACTTCCACCCCCAACTGGTGAAACTGGCGATAGCGACCGGACTGTGGCCGCTCGTAGCGAAACATGGGCCCCAGGTACCACAGACGTTGGACGCCCCCTTGGCTGTGCAAACCATGCTCAATATAGGCGCGCACCACCCCCGCCGTGCCCTCTGGCCGCAGCGTCAGCGACCGTTGAGCGCGATCGCTAAAAGTGTACATTTCCTTACTGACAATATCGGTGGCTTCACCAATGCCCCGCTCAAACAGATGGGTTTGCTCAAAAATGGGAGTGCAAATTTCGCGATAGGCAGCACGATCCAAAATCTGGCGAGCAATGGTTTCTAAATACTGCCAATAGACCCGCTCAGCGGGCAAAATATCGCGAGTTCCCCGTGGTGCTTGCAAACCCATGTGTGGTCAATGCGCAAATGAAACAGACGTATTATACCTGCCTAGCTTCCTAGTAACTTCTCCAGCCGCTCTAGAACCTCGCGAATGTGCTTTAATTCTGCCAGAATTTCCTTGAGGAGATTATCTGTTGGATTGGGGGGTGTGGTTTTTAATTCCACCTGAAGGGTAGTAATGCCCATCACGTCACGGGCAAAGCGAGCCACCTCATTGGGGTGAAACAGCAGCGGTTCACGACGGCTTTTGCGATGCTCTGGATTGAGGCGTTGGGGATCAAAGGGGGGATTAATGGTTTCATGATTGGTATTGACATAACGATAAATAGATGCACGGGAGCGGCGGAGAGTTTGCTGCACTTGATCAATGGTCATTAACTCATCCCCCCCCGCAGGATAGGAAGAACGCTGCATTGAGAACGGCCAAACGGTAATGTTGCTATCAAACTTATTTTACTGTAAGGATATGGACATCAAATCCTACATCAAATCCTCAAGCTTTCATGCTCATTCCTTCGGTGTTAGGCGGAAAGGGTCGTTGTTGCTGTGCCAACAGGCCACTGGCAAATGAGAGTGCCATAGCCGAGCGATCGCCCCCCGCTAAATCCGCAAGGACTTGGACACGTGCCTCATCGGTTAAGCATTGCACACGAATTACTGTTGTGGCGGTACTGGGGTCAATATCCTTTTGCACCCAATAGTGATGATCAGCCGCCGCCGCAATCAAGGATTGATGGGTAACACACAATACCTGATGGGTTTGCCCCAATCGACTTAAACTCTCGGCGATCGCCCCCGCGACGCGGCCAGAGACCCCGACATCAATTTCATCAAAAATCAGCGTTTTCGGTGTTTGCTGTGTCGTCAAACAGGTCTCCAACGCCAGTAAAAATCGGCTCATTTCACCGCCAGAGGCAATCTCCCCAAGGGGTTGCAGGGGCTGACCGGGGTTGGCACTCCAGAGAAAGGTAATCTCATCACTGCCGCTACTACTAGCCTCTGTGGTCCTCAACTGCACGGTAAAACGGGCTTGGGGAAGTCCAAGGGGGCAAAGGTGGGTAAGGAGGTCTTGTTCTAGGCGTTCGGCTGCCGCTTGCCGCAATTGATGGAGGTGCTCGCTAGCCTGCTCAAGGGTTTGCCGCAGCTGAGCAACTTCTGCTTCTAGGTGCTCTTGGCTAGTGGCGGCATTACTGAGGGCGGCTAATTCTGCTTGCAGGCGATCGCGATAGGCAATGACACTGGCCAAATCAGGGCCATACTTGCGACACAGGCGTTGTAACTGGTGAATGCGCTGACCCAAGGCATCGAGCGTAGCTGGATCCGCATCGAGGCGATCGGCATAACTGCGCAGTTGACGGGCGGCTTCCTCGGCGTGGGCGATTGCTCCCTCTAGCAATTCACCAATCGGCTGAAGCGTTGGATCCCAGTCGGCAATGGATTGCAGTGCCCCTTGGGCTTGCGCCAGCAACGTCACCACACTGGGTTCCCCTTCGTAGAGGAGGTGATAGGCCTGTTGGCTTTGGCTTTGCAGTTCCTGTACATGGCTGAGGCGTTGGTAGTCCTGTTGTAATCGGGTCAGTTCTTCAGGGTCTTCTAGGGCGGCAGGCCGCAGTTCTTGGAGCTGAAAGTGCAGTAAGTCGAGTCGCTGGAGCCGTTGCTGTTCCTGAGCAGCAAAATTCTGCAATTCCCGTTGCCGTTGTTGCCATGACCGATAAGCTTCCGCCACTCGCTGCCGCTGGGTGATTAAGGCTTCGCCCCCATAGCGATCAAGCCAATCCCGCTGTTGCGAGGCGCTGGCTAGTTGCACCGCCTGTCCCTGAGCGGTAAGGCGCACAAGGTGCGACCGCAGTTCCTGAAGTTGTTGGCGATTCACTAGTACCCCATTGACCCGGCTGCGACTGCGAAAGGTCTCCCCCTTGAGACTAAACTCGCGGCTACAGATCACCTCATCCCCTTCAGCATCAATTTCTAGGGTGGCCAGCCAGTCTCTCACTGGAGGAGTCAGGGTGAAAATGGCTTCAATGCAGCCCTGCTCTGTCCCCAATCGCAACTGCCGCGCTGAGAGCTTCCCCCCAAGGAGAGCATCAATGGCATCGAGGAGGATCGACTTGCCTGCTCCGGTTTCCCCCGTGAGGACATTCAACCCCCGCTGAAAGGTCACCTCTAACTCCGCAACAAGGGCAAAGTTCTGAATCCGCAGTGTTTGTAGCATTGTGGCTCCAGTAGAGCAACGGTTCTAGGGCCATCCTTGAGTAAAGGCCAGTGACCCACTTTTGGGATCGAGCGACTTGATTTTGTACCGCTGATTAGCCTACATAGTATGAAGGTAACATTTTGCAACAATGTGAGGAGCGACCGCGCGGATGATCACGGAGGCAGCGATTCCGGTCACGGTTCCCAAGGAATTTTTAGGTCCCCCGGTGGGCTTTAATCCCACTCTAGTGATGTTTTTTGCCGCATTTGCGATCGCCCTTCTCTCCACTTGGGGCTACTTTCAAGGTCACTGGCCGGGCTGGGTCTCATTTGTGGCCAATATGTTGGCCTTGCACCTCATGGGCACAGTGATCCACGATGCCTCCCACAATGTTGCTCACAGTAACCGCCTCATGAATGCAATTATGGGTCATGGCAGTGCCCTGATGTTGGGGTTTGTTTTCCCTGTCTTTACGCGGGTGCACATGCAGCACCATGCCCATGTCAATGATCCGGAAAACGATCCCGACCATTATGTTTCCAAAGGGGGGCCCCTGTGGCTAATCGCGCCTCGCTTTTTCTACCACGAGGTTTTCTTTTTCAAGCGGCAGCTTTGGCGGAAGTACGAACTCCTGGAGTGGTTTCTCAGTCGCTTGACGCTGGTAGGGATGGTCACCTTTGCGGCGCTCAATGGTTATTTAGACTACGTGCTCAACTATTGGTTTTTGCCCGCTGGCGTGGTGGGTTTAATGTTGGGGCTGTTTTTTGACTATTTTCCCCACCGTCCCCATACCGAGCGCGATCGCTGGCACAATGCCCGCGTTTATCCCAGCCGCCTCCTGAACATCCTCATTTTTGGCCAAAACTATCACCTGGTCCACCATCTCTGGCCGAATATCCCTTGGTACAAAGTGCAGCCGGCCTACTACGCCGTTAAACCCCTCCTCGATGCCCACGGCTGCAAACAAACCCTTGGTATATTCGAACCAGGGAATTTCTTGCCCTTTCTCTACGATGCTTTGGTGGGGTTACATTTCCATCGCCCTCGTTCTTCCTGAGGTGAATCCCCGGTATGGTGACTGACAGTGCGGGCGATCGCCCCCTTGTGGTTGCGGTTGAGAACTTACAAAAGTCCTACCGTAGCGGTTTTTGGCTGCGGACGGTGCTCACGCCCCTCAAGTCCGTCTCGCTGCAAGTGCACCAAGGGGAAACCTTTGGCCTGCTGGGTCCCAATGGGGCGGGCAAAACCACACTGTTAAAGATTCTCTTGGGACTGGTGCAACCCAGTGCAGGTCAGGGTACGCTGCTGGGGCATCCCTTGGGCGATCGCGCCGTGCGACAGCGGATTGGTTACCTGCCTGAAAATCCCTACTTTTATGATTATTTGACAGCTTGGGAGTTCCTAGAGTTTACGGCGGGACTCTTTGGCCTCAGTGCCGCCACCCGCAAGGAACGCATTCCTCTGCTTTTGGAAATGGTTGGCCTCAACCTCAAGGATGCCCGCAAAAAGCAAATGCGCCGCTATTCGAAGGGGATGGTGCAGCGGGTGGGGTTGGCGCAAGCCCTGATTAACGATCCTGAAGTGGTGTTTTTGGACGAACCCATGTCGGGTCTCGACCCCCTTGGCCGCTACCAAATTCGCGAGATCATTCTTTCTTTAAAACAGCAGGGCAAGACCATCTTCTTTAATAGCCATGTTCTGGCGGATGTCGAGGCCATCTGCGATCGCATTGGTATTTTGGCGCAAGGGCAATTGATTTGTGCAGGCGGCGTGGATGAACTCCTTGGCAGTAGCGAAGCTTACCATGTGGTGGGCAAAGGGGGGCATGTGGATGGCCTTCAGGAATGGCTCTATTCCTTGGAAATTCAGGGCGATCGCTGGCAAGGGGTGATCAAAATTCCCCTCCAGCGCTTTCTCACCCTTGTTGAAGAAATGGGCGGCAAAATCCTACAACTGCGCCTTGCTCGCCCCACCCTAGAAGAGTTTTTTGTGGAACAACTGCGCCAACAGGGGATTCAAGTGACCCATTAGGGATGCAATCCCTCTGAAGTTCTCGTTGCACAAGGTCATCATCGATGCTAAACTGGCGCCGTTTTCTCTGGTTGACTTGCCTAGCCGCTCTTTTGGTGGTTGCCTGCGGTACCTCTGCCTCTTCTGTGGCCACTGATGCCCTCAGCCAGAAAATTGAGCAGTTGCGACAGGCACCCCTTACCGTCGTCGTTGAGAATGCCCAAGGCCGTCCGATTCCCACTGCTCGCATCCAACTGGTGCAGCAAAGCCATGCCTTTCCCTTTGGCGTTGCCCTCGACACGGAGATGTTTCGCCCCAGTCCACCCCCGGCTGCCCCTTGGTACAAGCAGACGGCTCAGGAAAACTTCAATGCTGCCGTCCATGAAAATGCCCTCAAATGGTATCAATTGGAGCCAGAGCAGGGCAAGCTGGACTTTACCATGGCTGACACCCTCTTCAACTGGGTGCGGGCGCAGGGCTGGTCGATGCGGGGGCATACCCTCTTTTGGGAAGTGGAGCAGTTTAATCCCCCTTGGCTGAAAACACTGCCGCCGAAGCAATTGCGCGCAGCGGTGAAAAACCATGCCATTACCGTCTGTCGCCACTATCGCGGTCGTATTAATGAGTTTGATGTCAACAATGAAATGCTCCATGGCAACTTTTTCCGCAGTCGCCTGGGTGAGGGCATTGTCAAGGAGATGTTTGAATGGTGCCGTGAGGGCAATCCCGAGGCAATTCTCTATGTCAATGACTACGGCATCATTGAGGGCGATCGCCTGAACGACTATGTTGAGCAAATTCGCAGTCTCTTGGCGCAAGGGGTTCCCATTGGCGGTATTGGTATTCAAGCCCATCTGGAATATCCCTTGGATGAGGCCAAAATGCAGCGTGCCCTCGATACCCTTGCCCAGTTCAATCTGCCCTTGAAAATTACGGAAGTGAGTGTGAGTTTGGCGGACGAACAACAGCAGGCCGAGACCCTGCGCCAAATTTACCGCATTGGTTTTGCCCACCCCGCAGTGCAGGAAATTTTGCTTTGGGGCTTTTGGGCGGGGAACCACTGGCGCCCCCAAGCCGGACTCTATCGCCAAGACTTTTCCGCCAAGCCAGCGGCGATCGCCTACCGCAAACTCCTTTTTGAGGACTGGTGGACAAGGGTGACTGGTCAAACCAATGCCCAAGGCCAATGGCAGGGACGCGGCTACCTGGGTCGCTATCGCTTAACAGTGACAGCCCAAGGCCAAACGCGCACACAGGAGTTGACCCTGCCTCGAGGGGGGACAACCGTCACCGTTCGGCTATGAGCCTAGCCCCGCATCGCCGCTGTCAAGAGGGAAAGCCAACCCAAGGGATTACCGCCAGCGTAAATGTCCATGACCGCCTGAGCCAGTTGGGGTAGGCTGCGATGGCCATAGAACCAAGGGGGCGTCACCGGTAACTGGAAGGGAACACGCACCACCGCTTTTTCGGGATAGTCAAACAGGAAGCTATTGTGCACCACGCCCACCCCAGAACCAATGGCCGCTGGGGTATGCCCGGGAAAGGCCCCCCAAGGGGTACAGCCCAACCCATAGGCCAAGGAGACCCACGCATTAATGGCAATGGAACCGTAGCGCAGTTGGGCGATCGCCTGTTCCAGCGCTTCTGCATGACTAGCCTCAGTACGCGGATCAATGATTAGACTACAGCCGAGGGTACCCCAAAGCCGCTCATTGACGAAGGGCACAGCAGTGGCGAGGTAGGCGGCAGCATCGCTAACGGGCAGTGGCACCTCTGCCAACAGACCACAAAAGACCTCTTCCTGGAAAATGCGGGGATTGGCCGTAGGGGTGAGGCCTTCAATGACCGTCCAAGGAATCGTACCTTCGACAGCGGGACTCAGCACCGTGGCTTGGGGATAATCCGCCAAAAACGACTCATAGCGGGCGATCGCCCCCGGATAGTAGGCAGGGCGGGGCGGAATCGCTTGCAGTTGTGCCTTCAAGGCGTTGAGAAATGCCTCTCGCTGGGGCCATCCCGCAGCCGTGACGAGGATTTGCGCCCCAATGCAGTTAAAGCTGGCGTTATGGACAAGGGCACTGGCCACTTGGCGGGCTTGGTAGGTCAGTTCTGGCGCTGTCCATTCCCCAGGCACCAGCAACAGGGGAGTGACATTTCCCAATTCTGCTGTCACGGGTTTGGTCAGCTTCCGTTGTTGGCGGGCTTTGCGAATGGCCTGCTCAGCTGCCGTTTCTCCCCAAACAAGGCGATTGTAGGTGTGGTGGGAACCGGTAATGTGAATGTGCTGCGTCAATGGATGATGGCAGAGGGCTTCCCCTAGGGCAGCATCTCCTTCAACAATCTCAAGGAAACCCGCCTCAATCAAGGGCGCACAAATCCTGCGAAAACAGTCCGTCAAGGGCGCCAAGAGGGGATTCATCTTCAGCAGTGCTACTCGATTGGCTACTACCAGTTGGTAGAGGGCATCCGCCAAGCACAACGATGTGATATTGCCAGCCCCCAGCACCACAGCAACTCCCGGCGGCGGTGGGTTACGGTAGGCACTGCCCTGACTTATCGGTTGATTGACTTGCATCCAAACTTCGGCTTTCACCCCAAACCACAATAGCCGCTCTTGCCAATTGCGCGGCAGAATGTCAGCGATCGCCTGACCGGTGGGGGCAGTTCGCCAGCGGGGCACGGGAGGGGCGGCTTCGTGACGCAGAGCATAGAGATAGTGATCCAGCTTGAGAATGAGTCCCAAAGGGCCTGTTGTCCACTCTTCCCCTGCCCAAACCCCTTGGGGATCAATGCCTTTGATTTGACAGGCCAAGTTCACCCATTCTGGAGCATGGCGACGGGCAAGGGTCTTCATCGCTTGGAGATAGCCCATACGCTCTCGCGGTGCGAGGGATTGCCAGCGGCTGGCCTGCGGATGGAGGCGTTCAAGTTCAGGAATGGGGGTTGTTGAGAGTGTCATAGCAGTTGATTGCTTTGCTCCTGTGGGCATAGTTTGACAGCGGTGCCGGTTCTGGGCGTGCTGTTGTGCTCAATACTCCTCTGCCAAGAAACTCAATCGCGATCGCCAGCCCGCTGCGCTACATTAAAAAATTATGAACGATGCAAGGGAGGTAAGGCGTGATTCGTCCCGATAGCGAAGTCATTTTAGAAGTTCGAGAACTAACGGCCAGTGTGGAGGACACCCCTATTCTCAAAGGCCTGAACTTGACGATTCGCGCGGGAGAAATTCATGCCATCATGGGTCCCAATGGCTCCGGCAAAAGCACCTTCTCCAAAATTCTCGCGGGTCATCCCGATTACACCGTAACGGGTGGCGAAGTGCTCTATAAAGGCAAAAATCTCTTGGACTTGCCCCCTGAAGAGCGTGCCCGCGAAGGCGTCTTTTTGGCGTTTCAATACCCCCTTGAAATTCCGGGGGTGAGCAATCTTGACTTTTTGCGGGTGGCCTACAACGCCAAGCGTAAGCACCAAGGCCTCGACGAACTGGATGCCTTTGACTTTGATGATCTGGTGCGGCAGAAGATTGAACTGGTGAAGTTGGATGAGGGCTTCCTCAATCGCGGGGTGAATGAGGGTTTCTCTGGCGGTGAGAAAAAGCGCAACGAAATTCTGCAAATGGCGCTCTTGGAGCCAACCCTTGCCATTCTTGATGAAACTGACTCTGGCCTCGATATTGATGCCCTGCGCATTGTCGCCAATGGCGTCAACCAACTCACTCGCCCCGATAACTGCATTCTCCTCATTACCCACTATCAACGGCTGCTGGACTACATCGTGCCCGACTATGTCCATGTGATGGAGGGGGGACGGATTATCCTCACTGGCTCGAAGGAACTGGCACTAGAACTGGAAGCGCGGGGTTATGACTGGGTTCGCGAAGAGGAGGGGGCTGTATCATGACAATTACGGTCAAGGCCAATTCCGATCAAGCGGATCTGCCCAAGGCCAGTCGCGCCAATGAACTGAATGATCTGCTGAACCTGGCACCGCCGCCGCGCCATGCTGAGTTAGGAGCACTACGCCAAGCAGCCCGCGATCGCCTCCATGAGCAAACGTTGCCTACTCCCCGCAATGAGGACTGGCGCTTTACGGATTTATCGGCTTTACGGACGCGATCGTTCCAAGCACCCATTCCCCCCCTCAATCCAGAAATTGTTGCCGAAGTGCGGCATCTGCTGTGCGAGCGCAGTTTTCCAACCGTTGCACAAATTGTTCTGATTGATGGCTATTTTTGCGGAGAACTCTCCCGTGTGAATGCTGCTGGGGTTGAGTTATTACCCCCCTCCCTGCCAGCGATCGCGCCTCCAGAGGTCTTTAGTGACCTCAATACAGCAATGCTGGCCGATCGCGTTTGCCTGCGGCTAACAGGGTCGCTGCCGGAACCCGTGGAAGTGTTTTGTGTCAGTAGTCGGCAGCAGCAGAGCGTTGTTTCACCACGCCTCTCGGTTGAAGTGGCTGCCCACGGTCAAGCTACCCTGATTGAACGCTTTTTGTCCCTAACGGGTGATCAACAGTTTACCAACAGTGTCACGGAACTCTCCCTAGGGGTCAGTGCCCGCCTGCGCCATGTGCGGATTCAACACCAATCGCCGACAGCGATTCACATGGGCTGTACAGCGGTGTGCCAAGCCCAAGACAGTGACTACGAGGGGCACGCCATTGATTTGGGGGGATGCTTGAGCCGCCACAATTGGCAGGTGCAGATCCAAGGCAGTGGCAGCCAGACACTCCTGAAGGGATTGGCGATCGCCATGGATAGCCAAATTATGGATACCCACTCGGCAGTGTTCTTTAATGCTCCCCACAGTGGCAGTGAACAGATTCACAAGTGCATTCTTGGCGATCGCGCCCACGGTATTTTTAATGGTCGCGTTGTCGTGCCCCAAGTGGCGCAGCTCACGGATGCTAGCCAACTGAATCGCACGCTGCTGCTCTCCGACAAAGCCCGCGTGGATACCAAGCCCCAACTAGAAATTGTGGCTGATAACGTCAAATGCTCCCACGGTGCCACTGTGAGTCAACTGGCAGCAGAGGATATCTTCTATCTGCGCAGTCGTGGTCTTGATGAGCGCCAAGCCCGGGATTTACTGGTGAAGGCCTTTGCCCTTGAGCAACTGGTGGAGATTGAGCCAGACCCCCTGCGGCAGGAAATTGAAGAAGCGCTCTTGGCGAAATTACACTAGCGCCCGCAGATTGGCAGGGGAGAGGCTACTAGGTTGTATATTCAGCGTTGATTTTCACATAATCATAGCTGAGGTCGCAGCCCCAAGCCACACCCCGACCGCTACCGTGGCCAATACTCACTTCGATAACAACGGGATGGTCAACGGATTGCTGACCACTGGGATCAGTACTGGCAGCTGCTTGATCGACCAAATAGGTATTCGCAGCGGTGCGATCGAAGGGTAAGGGTTGACCTTGGCGCATCATGGCAATCCCCCCAAGGGAAATGGCCAGATTACTGGCATCAAAGGGCACCCCAGCGCGGCCAGCAGCGGCGGCAATGCGCCCCCAGTTGGGATCTCGTCCATAGATGGCTGATTTGACCAGCATTGAACCCGCAATCGTTTTGGCCACTTGACGGGCAGCAGCATCATCACTGGCACCGCTCACCTGAACTTCAATTAGGCAGGTCGCCCCCTCGCCATCACGGGCGATCGCCTTCGCTAAATGGACACAGACCGCCGTTAACATTTCCTCAAGGCGGGTGGCCGCTGCTCCCGGCTCCGTAATCGCAGGGGTACGCGATTGTCCATTGGCCAAAGCAATCACACTGTCATTGGTGCTGGTATCGCCATCAACGGTAATTTGATTGAAGGAGCGATCGCAGGCGCGTTGGAGCATCTCCTGCCAGAGATGGGGCGACACAGCAGCATCACAGGTAATAAAGGCCAGCATCGTTGCCATATTCGGGTGAATCATCCCTGACCCCTTGGCCATGCCGCCAATGCGAATGGTTTGCCCCTCCCACTCGGCTTCGAGGGCAATTTGCTTGGGCACCAAGTCTGTGGTCATAATGGCCCGGGCAGCAGCCTCTCCACCGCCATCACTTAAGTTTGCCGTTAGCGTTGGCAGCGCTTGGTGCATCTTTTCAAGGGGAATGGGTTGACCAATGACCCCAGTTGAAGCCACGAGCACCATCTCTGGACTCACCCCCAAGGCCCTTGCCACCATATCCGCTTGGGCTAAAACCGCCTGCCAGCCCTGTTCTCCCGTAGCCGCATTCGCCTGACCGGAATTACACAAAATCGCCTGCGCTGTTCCCTTCGTTTGTAACCGCTGACGACAGTAGGTGACAGGTGCCGCACACATGTGGTTCGTCGTAAATACCCCAGCGGCGATCGCCGGCACATCGGAAACAATCAAGGCCAAATCCGGTGCCCCTGAAGCTTTGAGTCCTGCCGTTATTCCCGCAGCCCGATAGCCTTTGGCGGCAGTCACACCCCCCGTAATCCGTTGCCAGTGGCTCATAGCGTCGTCAATAAGAGAGTCGTTGCGATTATATCAAGGGTATTTCCCAAAACAGTGACTATTAACGGTTTTTGCAGAAGTCTAGGGGAAGATACGACTCAAGGGGAGCAGTTGTTGGCGATCACTCCCGTCGCGGGCACGATCCGGCGATTCAAGTACCCAAAGATTGTCGATGTCATTTGCGCCGGTTCACTGTAGGCTTCGAGGGTGGATTTACCAAGTTAAAAAGCCAATACTGGGGAATCTGTGCCTCAGCATAGAGCATCCATTTCACAGTGCGATCGTACTCTAGGGAAGCGTCCGCCACCTCAATTAGCAACTGCACCGCTGCTGCTGTCGGAGTGGCGTAATCATCCTCACAATTGTCAACAAGGGTAATGTCTGGCTCAGGTTCACTGTGATCTGCAATTACAAGTGATGATTGACAGCGTAGGGTTGCCCGACACCAACCATTGGCATTAAGACCCGCCGGAGTCGGGTGTCGTGGGCTGTCCAGCCGCCATCTGGATCAGTTCGCCTTCAATGGGGTCATCTTCCCCCAAAAAGCCGAGTTCAGCTAAACGGTGATAGTCTTCAATGCGGAAGGGCAGCGAGGATGGTGTTAATGTGCGGGCCGTCGGGTGCATGATTCCGCTTCTCAGCTGTTTAGCCCGTATTGCGCATACCTGCCGCCACACCATTGATCGTCAAGAGGGCGCCCCGCAGCAACTCACCCCGGCCATAGCGGGAGCGGAGAATCGCCCCCGAGTTGGTTTGGCTGTTGTGCTGGCGCAGCCGTTTCAGCAGGGATACTTGCAGGAACCCCAAGGGAACAATGGTGCGATTGCGCAGTTGCACTGATCGCTGGAGCGACGGATCTCCATCGAGGAGCCGCTGATGGCCAGTAATCGTGAGCACCAGTTCTGTGGTCAGGCGATATTCCTGAGCAATCTGATCGTAGAGGCGGAAAAAGGCTTCACGGTTTTGGGACTGGCTGAGTTCTTGGACATAGTAGCGGGCAATCTCCAGATCCACTTTGGCAAGGGTCATCTCAACTTTGGAGATCACCATGCGGAAGAAGGGCCACTTGTAGTAAAAGTAGCGCAACAGGGAGAGATGCTCAGCGGGTTTTTCCTCAAGGAATTCCTTCAGGGCAGTGCCTACACCATACCAAGCGGGCAGCAGGAAGCGGGTTTGCGTCCAACTAAAGACCCAAGGAATTGCCCGCAGACTCTCAAGGGTTTTCTTGCCTCCCCGCCGCGTGGGTCGGGAGCTAATTTGCAGTTGGCTAATTTCTTGGATCGGAGTGACTTCGTTAAAGAATTCAATGAATTCTGGCTGCTCATAGATGAGATGGCGATAGCACTGGCGCGATCGCGTGGCCAACTCCTCCATAATCTCGTGCCAAGGCTCAATTTCATCAATGCTACTGCGCAGCAAACTCGCTTGAATCACAGCTGTGGCCACCGTTTCGAGGTTAAAGAGCGCCAATTCCGGCAGCGAGTATTTAGAGGCCAGCACCTCCCCCTGCTCAGTAATCTTGATCCGTCCTTTAATCGTTTGCTCTGGCTGCGCCAAAATCGCTGCATAGGCAGGGCCACCCCCCCGCCCCACCGAGCCACCCCGACCGTGGAAAATCCGCAGTTGGAAGCCAAAATTCTCGGCAATTTTTTGTAGCCGTTGTTGTGCCTTATAAATTTCCCAGTTGCTACTGAGGAAGCCCGAATCTTTGTTGCTGTCGGAATAGCCCAGCATCACCTCTTGGAGAAAGGGGGTACTGTGGCTGCCCAAATAGCTGTGGCAAAAGGGCAAAGAAAAGAGTTGCGTCAGCACTGCTGGGGCATGTTTGAGGTCTTCAACCGTCTCGAAGAGGGGAATCGCCTGCAGGGTACTGGTACCTGTGGCGGGATCAAAAAGTCCAGCCTCCTTGGCAAAGAGCAGCACCTCCAAGAGATCACTGACCTCGTGGCTCATGCTGATGATGTAGGTATCGCACAGATCCGTGCCAAATTCCTGCTGAAGTTGCCGCACCATGCGGAATGTTTCAATGATTTCATTGGTGCGATCGCTAAAGGGGAGTTCCCCCGGAATCAAGGGGCGACGGGTCGAGAGTTCACTGAGGAGCCAGCGCGTGCGCTCTGTTTCTGAGAGTTCTGTATAGGGACAGGGGAGAATGCCCAAGTAGGCGGTAATTTCATTAAGTGCCTCAGCGTGACAGGTGCTTTCTTGGCGAATATCTAAGGCAGCCAAATTAAAGCCAAAAACCTCCACTTGGCAAATCAAATCATCCAGTTCGCGGCAGGCTAGTCCCGTTTCCTTGAGGTTGCGCTGAATCAGCAGCAGCTCTGCCAAGAATTCTTGACCGTGGCGGTAAAACTGTCCATTATTTAACTCTTCCGCGTCATTGCGGCGAATGCAGTAGGTTTGTAGCGCCCGGTTGCGATCGCGGGTATTTTGCAGCCGTTTGAGCACATAGGTCAGTTTCAGGCGGTAGGGTTCCTGCCGATAGCGCACCGCATACTGGTCATAGATGCTAGGTAGTTGCCGTTGATCCTGCTCAAGGGAATCCAGCAAGTCCGGCAGTACATCGCACCAGTGCAGCGACAGGCTCAGCAAATTGATTAGGCGCTGAACGGATTTAATATATTCCTCAAGCACTAGGTTGCGCTGATAGCAGGCGGTTTGCCACGTGACTTCTGGTTTGACGTAGGGATTGCCATCGCGATCGCCCCCCACCCAAGAGCCAAAGCGACAAAAATTGTGTCGAGGGGGCTGCAAATAGGGAAATGTTTCATGGAGCGATTGCTCAAGGCGGCGATAGAGCTTGGGAATGACGGCAAAAATTACCTCCTTGAAGTAATGGAGTGTGTATTCCACCTCATCGAGAACCTCTGGCTTAAATTGGTGCAGTTCATCGGTGCGCCACCAGAGGCGAATTTCTTCCATCAGTTGTGCCCGCAGGGTTTGGGCATTCCAGTCCGTCAGGTGCGGAGAAGCCCCCTCTAGCACATCCAGTTGCTCTAGTAAGCGGGCAACGCGCCGCTGCTTATCCCGAATTGTTTGCCGCACAATCTCCGTCGGGTGAGCGGTGAAAACCAGCTTAATGTCCAGTTGATCCAAAAGCTTTTGAATATGGCGCGGCGGTACATTTAGCGTATGCAGCCGAGGAAAGAGCCAAGCAAAGGAACCATACTGCTGAGTGACGGGAATGGCTTCGTAGAGACTATGCTCTAGGCGTTCACTCGGTCCACTGCGCACATCCATTGCATTGGCAGCATTATGGGGCAAGGGAAAGCCTTCACCACTGACACCGGAAATCGGTTCACTCATCACACTGCGGCGGCGCAATCCCTCTTGGGCAGCTCGTTCGCGATTGTATTGTTGCTCGTAGTGCTGCTCGACAATGTTGATAATTTGAAAGTAGAGGTTAAAAGCACGCGCCGCTCTGATGGCTTGATTGAGTTCGAGGGATTCAATGATCTTGAGCAGTTCCCCTTCTGGGGCATGGAGGGCATGGCCTTCTGGCGAAGAGAGAGCACCCAAGCGCCGCAATAGATCAACCAATTCTTGACCGGATTCTGCCGCCAAGACATCCACCAAGACCTCTTCCACCAGTCGCAGACGTTCCTGTAGGGTGCGGGCTGCTAAACTTTCACTTTCAATCAAGCGATCCCGATTGGTCACATCGAGGACTGATGTCATATTTACCCCAGTCTGCAAACATAATACTCCTTACTTTACCCAATCCTGAGCCAGGGCAGTACAACAATTGATAACAGGCGCATTAAGGATTTGTTAACAGCTCTAATCTTTTTTGCTGTTCAGAATCAGTTCTAGGTGTTGCAGGCGATCGCGAACGCCATAGTTCACTAAAGTCACGCTTTGCAGACGTTCCAACCAGCCGGCACTGATGCCATTGAGATACTGAAGTAACGGCCAACGCTGGCTCAAGGGGGCAAATAGCTCTGGCCAACGGGCATAGACCAGCCCATGAATCCCTTGCCGCTGTCGCAGGAGGCCCTCTGGCAGCCAAGACACTTTTTTATTCTGGCTACGGGACAGTACCGATAGGGAGGATGCTAGGATCAGGCGATCACCCACTTGGTCATAGGCGGCGGCCACATCAGAGACCAAGCCTTCACTGCTCTGCGGATCAAGAGTTAATTTCACCCAAGCGGTGACGGGTTTTTTATTCAGAACCAAGCGATTCACCTCATAGCCATTGGCTCGGGCAAGATCATCCAGTTGCTGCAGCACAGTTGCGGCCTCTGGGGTATTGCGTGTCTGCCACCACCATTGCCACTGTTCATCGGCTTGGCGCCAAAGGGCAAGGCTAAAGCGATCGCTGCCCAAGGGAAAAACCTGCCTCGCCAAATCCAACGGTATATCTGCCGTCAAATCCCGCAGCAGTTGGCTTGCAATCTCATCCCCTTGGGGAGTTTTGCCAAAGCGGTAATCCGCCAAAGCCTCGGTGAGTTGACGATAGCCCTCTGGCAAGTGGGAACCCGCAACCACCACCGTTGGAATCGGTTCTTGGGCACGGAAGAACTCAAGGTCAAGGGGATCAGTAACCAGTGTCGCATCACTGGTGCGGTGCAGCACCGTTTCCAGATGCAGCTCGTTGTTTTGCGCCTTCACGGCCAACAGCAGGCGATCGTAGGTGGGTGCCAGTTCGCGATCCTCACGACTCAGAAATTGCAGGTTGGCATAGTAGAGGGCTGTAGGTTGAGCGTCTAATTGAGGTCGCGCCGCTTGATAAAAGCTCAAACCCGCCAAATTGCCATCCCCAGTCACCGCTGACCCCAAGCTAGCGACTAGGGTCTCCACATCGGTCGCGAGGAGCAGGCGATCGCCCAGCCGTGCCGTCACCAAGTCCTTGCCCACTTGGAGGGGGATATTTTGATAGACTTGCGCCTCAAAGGGATGGCTCCGCCAGTAGGTCTCTAAGAAAGCCGTTGCTGCTTCTGGGCGCTTCAGGGGCAGAATCCACAACTGCCGGGGGGATAGACACACTTCAGGGCAGGGGAATTGGGCAATCGTCACCCCCTCTCCCGCCCAAGTCCTTAGCTCAGACCACGACCAGCCCCAGTCAGTTAGTTGGGATGTCCGAAAACGCTCCCAAAAAAAGCGCAGGGGATCGCTACTGGGAGGTTGATTGAGCTGGAGGACACTCTGGGCTTGGCGGGGAACAAAGATCAGGTCATCCCTATCGGCAGCCAAGGCCGGCTGGCCACAGGTGAGAACCAACCAGCAGAGGATAAAGACCAAAAATGATGACCATCGCGATCGATAGTGTGGTTGCATCAGTGCCCTCAGTGTGGCAAGCCAAATTAGCGGTTGATGACAGTGGCCACATCCCGCGAGGTCAAGCGCTCATAGGTCGCCCGCATTTTCAGCCCCGTCAGCACTTGGAACAGGCCCGACCCATTATCGGAACCCGGATAGTCACGGTGCTTCAGCAACAGTTCCGTCATTTCGCCATAGTGCTTGGTGGAGGTATTGCTCAGGTGGCTTTCGATGTAGATCAGTTCATCGAGTTTCTCAAAGCGACCGTCCACTTCTAACACCGAAACGGGGTGGCCATAGTATTCATCAGGCCCGTAGCTGAGGCGAATGCCCGGATAGGAGCAGGTGAGCTTACGACCGCAGGGAATCCAAGTAATCGTCGAGCCTTCATCAAAAAGATAGACTGGCTCAAAACCGGGGATGCCTTCCCGTTGTAGCATCCGTACCCGCAGGATATTGCCGACTTTTTCCTCTTTGACCAACTGGGTCGGCAGAATTTGCAAGACCACATCAGCGTACTGCTTTTGGGGATCGATGTAGGCCATAAAGTCGGGGCGACGGGCATTGATGGAGGCAATCACGTCTTCGTAGCTGTGACCCCGTTCGGCCATGTCGCGCTTGATCTTCCAAGCAATTTTTACATCGTCGCTGATGTCGAGATACACACTGAAATCAATGAGCGATCGCACCCGTTCATCGTAGAGGGGATGCAGCCCTTCAATCACAATCACATGGTTGGGATCAACCTTCTCTGGCGGATCAATCGTCCCCGTTTCGTGGTTGTAGACGGGTTTCATGATTGATTCGCCATTTTTGAGAGCCTTGATCTGCTCATACATCAGATCAAAGTTGTTGGCGCGGGGATCAAGAGCCGTAATCCCCGTTTCTTTCCGCTGCTTGCGATCCAGACTGTGATAGTCATCCAAGCAAATCACAGTCATAAACTCTTCGCCAAACAGATCGGCCAGTCGGCGCAAAAACGTTGATTTACCACAGCCGGAGTCTCCAGCAACGCCGATGAGAACCACACGGTCTGGCTTACTGCTCATAGCTGACGATTCCCTTTGCTCGTAGAAGTGGACATCCCCTGATGGGGTGGTTCAGTATTCCCTTACTGATATTACAAGGGTGGTGTCCCTCTGTGATAGTTTTTGGTCTAAAAAGAGGAACATTGCCGTCCATAGAGGGGATCGGTGGTTGTCCTAGGCAAGAGTTTGGGATACACTAGTAGATTGCGAAAGTTAGTTCTAGGGATTATCATGGCCTGCCCCAAGAAGAAAACCTCGAAGTCCAAGCGCAGTATGCGCCGTGCGGTCTGGAAGCGCCAAGCTGCCCTTCAAGCTCAACGTGCCCTGGCGATTGGCAAGTCTATTTTGACCGAACGCGCCCAAGGCTTCTACTTCCCTGAAGCTGAAGAAGAAAACGAAGACGAGCAGGAGTAATCCATGGCCACCCCCACGGAGCCAAGCCGCACCCCAAAACTGGAAACCCCGAAGTACGGCTTTAATACCTTTGCTGAGCGGCTCAATGGTCGTGCTGCGATGGTTGGTCTTGTGGTTCTTTTGTTATGGGAATATTGGACAGGAGAGGGCTTGCTCCACTGGTTGGGCTGGGTCTAGGGGACGCACTTAGCACTTTTTTGCATGATTCCCTACAACCTCAGTGATCCCCGCCTCTTTGGCATTATGGTTGGGGTCATGTTTTTGATGGTGGTCAGCCGCCTCGTGCTGGTGGCCGGCTTCTTTTCGCTCATCTCTCTTGTGGCTCGCTGGACGCCCCTGAGGAAACGGCGGGTCAATTTACACCCCTACCAGCCGGGACAGTTTTGGCAGGAGTTGGGCTGGTCGTTGGTGACAGCGGCTATTTTTGCGTTGGCGGGGGCGATCGCCGCAGTGATGTGGCAGCGGGGCTGGACAGCGGTTTATCTAGAGTTAAATTCCCTTTGGGACTATATTTACTTTCCTTTGAGCATTAGCCTTGTGCTGTTGCTCCACGAAACCTATTATTATTGGCTCCATCGCTGGATGCACCAACCGAAAATTTATCGCCGTGTCCATCGGGTGCATCACCATAGCATTGTCACCTCCTCTTGGACTGCCTTTTCATTTCACCCGTGGGAAGCGCTCCTACAGGCAATTTTCCTGCCGCTGATTATTGTGCTTGTGCCGCTGCACCCCTACGCGATTGTGATTCAGCTTAGCCTGATGACGGTCTCCAGTGTGATTAACCATTTGAATTTAGAGATTTATCCCCGTGGCTTTGCCGAGCATTGGTTGGGGCAGTGGTTGATTGGCGCCACCCACCACAGTTTGCACCACAGTCAATTTCGCTGTAACTATGGCCTCTACTTCACCTTTTGGGATCGGTGGCTGGGGACAGAGAGCCGCGATTATCTGCCCCTGTTTCGCGATCGCACCCAAGGCTGAATCAGGATGAATTCTGCATAGGCCAATTGGCGAAGGCGTAGGACAGTTTGTCTAGTTCAGTGGCAGTGAGATGGTCAAGGCACTTTCTTTTCCGATGATGGCGGAGCGGCAACATCCGCTGATCCAACCGTTACTGACCCTTTCCGATGAGGAGCTGATCAAGGCCTTTCAGGATAAGCGCGATCGCGGCTGCTACTTTATTGCCCTTTATTGTCGCTATGCTGCCCTTGTCTATAGTGTGCTGCAACACCACGGGCGATCGCCGGTACAAGTGGACTATCTTTTTGCTAAGGTATGGCATGGGTTATTTTTCAGCTTTGACCTTGTGGAGTTTACCCCTGAGGGTGTGAAGGTGGGTGACGAGGAAGCTCGCTCCCTACGCAATTGGATTGTCAATCGCACCGCCACCTTGATTCAGGAGGAACTCCCCGGCATTGAGCACATTACCTATGTCCTGCAGGATGCACCACCGCCCCTTTGGTGCTATTTGGAAGCTAGCCTTGCCTACCTGAGTCCTCTGAGCCGCCTGGTGGTGGTGACAACCCAAACCTTTCACTGGAACCTTGAGCGCGTGCGCGCCTACCTAGAAGTTCAAGGGGAAACCTACAGCCTTGAGGAACTTAACCAGCATTTAGAAGAGGGGCTAGCACGCATCGTGGAGTATCTGCCGCCGGATATTTGCCAAATTTACTTAATGCCCGATCTCGCTTCGGAGCCCCCCCCCGCTGTTCAACCCACTCTCGAAGAACTCTTTCCCAATAGTGGCGAGGAAGTGGGCACCCACGTTGATAGTGCCCCAACGGCAAGTGTGATGAGCAGCGATGTCAGTAATACGACGGACGCTAGTATTGATAACCTACTGGCAGAGTGGGAGCGGATTCTCTCCGGCTAAGATTATTTTTCCGCAGATGAATCTGACAACGATCTGGGATGCTCCCAAGCTCGCCCCTTGTATGCTAGACTCAATTTATTGAGAATAATTTCTAACAAGGTCTGACGTTCATGGGTTTGGGTGTTATTGATGTGCCGACATTTTGCCTTGAGGGCACTGTCGAAGAGGTGTTTTATAAGAAGGGACTGCCCAAGGTCGTGATTTTGAAAACCGTCACGGGAACGGTCTGGATCAAGCTGGAGAAGTCACTGCGGCGCGAGTTAGCGCACCCCCCCAAGGTGGGCGATCGCCTGCAGCTAGAAGGAACGATCAGCGATAAGTACGATGGCTGGGTCAAGGAATACAAGGCCAGCCATTTAGAATTTTTAGCAACGGCTCAACCCTCAGTAGCAAAGCGTTCTCAGCCCTGTAAGGTGCTGATTTGTCAAAAATCCTCCTGCTGTCGGCGGGGCGCCAAGGAACTGTGGCAAGAACTAGAGGCACAACAGCTCCCCATTGCCCTGAAGGCGACGGGCTGTATGGGGGAATGCAAACGGGGGCCAGCGGTGGTTGTCCTGCCCCACAAGAAACGGCTTACCCGCGCCAATGCCCAACAGATTCGCGAGCTAGTTTGCTCGACGGAGGCTTAGGGAGTTGAGGACAACGGCAATCGAACTGACGGCCATACAAGCGGCAGCAATTCCGGGGGTGAGACTGAGTCCCCACAGGGGTAGTCCAACACCGGCTGCAAGGGGTAAACCGACGATATTGTAGGCCACTGCCCAAAGAAGATTCTGCTGAATTTTACGGAAGGTGGCACGGCTGAGGCTCAGCACAGCGAGCACATCCTCCAGATGATTGCGGGTGAGGATAATATCCGCTGCTTCTATGGCTACCTCTGTACCCGTACCAAGGCTAATCCCCACCTGAGCTGCCGTTAGAGCTGGAGCATCATTCATACCATCCCCGACCATGGCCACAGTTTTGCCTTGGGCTTGCCAACCTTCAATGAGGGTGAGCTTTTGTTGCGGCTGAAGATCTGTGTGCAGATGTGTTGGCGGTAGGCCGAGAGGCTCTAGGAGTTGCAGGGCGGCTTCGGCGGTGTCTCCCGTCAGCACATGGATCGCATAGCCTTGGGCTTGCAGGGCTTGAACGGTGCTCACTGCCTCTGGGCGCAGGCGATCGCGAAACCTGACCACCGCAATCAACTGGCGATCGCAGGCCAAGGCCACATGGGTTGCCACCGCTACGGAAGGGCAGTCAACCCCCTGCTCACGCAGCCAACTGAGGCGTCCCGCCTGATAGTGATGCCCCTCAATCCAGCCGCTGATCCCCAGTCCGAGGGCAGTTTCAACCTCGGTCACCGTTGCCAGCTCTGTTGTCTGGCCGGTCGCAACCCATGCCTTCTGAATCGCCACTGCAAGGGGATGGCGACTCTCGCGCTCTAAACTGGCCAGCAGATACAGCACTTCCTCTGAAGAGTGATGGCCATAGAGGTTGATCTCGGCCACTGCCAGTTCACCGGTCGTCAGCGTGCCCGTCTTATCAAACACAATCGTGTCCAACTGCTGACTGTGCTCAAGAACATCGCCGCCTCGAATAATTAAGCCTTTGGCAGCGGCGTGACTGGTGCCCACAAGCAGCGCGATCGGGGTGGCAAGGCCAAGGGCACAGGGACAGGCCATCACCAGAACACTCAAGGCTAGCTTTAAGGGCAATAGGGGGGTGCTGTGAGTGAGGTCTGGAAAGAAATGGGGGGCAATCGCGCTCCAAAAGAGTGCCGTTGCTGCCGCCAAGGCTAGCACGCCATAGCCAAAATAGCCGGCCACCACATCCGCCCTTTGCTGCACCGGCGCTTTGCGATTTTGTGCCTGCACCACGAGGTCTAAAATCTGTCCTAAAAATGAAGCCCGACCACAGCGTTCCACCCGTAGAGTGACCGCAGCACCAACATTACGACTGCCCGCTAGAACTGATGCCCCCACCCCCTTGGCCACCGGTAGAGATTCCCCTGTGAGCATGGATTCATCCACCAAGGTCTCTCCGGTCACAATCGTGCCATCGGCAGGAAAGGGTTCTCCAGCCTCCACCCACAGCCAGTCCCCCACCTGGATACGACTGACGGGAATGGGCCAGCGATCAGTAGCGGTCAAACTGGGTTGCCATAGCGCCTGTTTTGGCTGAAGCGCAAGGAGCGATCGCAAGTCCCGTTGTGCCTGTTGACGTACCCGTTGCTCCAGCGATCGCCCCAGCAAAATAAAGCCAAGAATCATCACGGGTTCATCAAAGAAACACTCCCACCCCAAGGCCGGCCACAGCCACGCCACCGTACTGGTGAGGTAAGCCCCCAAAGCGCCAAGAGCCACCAGCGTATTCATATTCGGGCGACGCTGGATCAGGCCTCTCATTCCTTCCCGCAGAATCTCCCACCCCGGTAGGACAAGGGCAATGGTCGCTAGCCCCCAATGCCAGATCATCGCCTCTAACATGGGCCAGTGCCCCGGCAGCAGATCAATCCCGTGGCCGACACTGGAGAGAACAAGGAGCACAAGGGCGATCGCTAACCTTGGCAAAGAGGTTTCCTCTGAAGAGGGGGGCAGTTCCAAAAGGGCATTGGCTTCTGCGAGGGTAGCTTGAAAGCGTCCTTGGTTTAGGCTCTCGACAATGGCGACGGGGGTTGTCTCAGCGGGGGAATAGGTGACAACGGCGGTTCCCGTCACCAGATTTACTGCCGCAGCATCTACACCGGGCTGCTCTTTTAACTGATTTTCGAGCGATCGCACACAGCCCGCACAGCGCAAGCCGCTCACCCGCAGGATGGCTACCTCAGGAGCGTGGGAATCAAGACTTGAATTTAGGGACACGTCGCACCCTCTCCAAAAAGAACTACGTTCAATCTCCTAACTGCGTCCCCACCGCCTATTGTGACACGCTGGCTTTGGGATGTCAGGGAAAGGGCGGGCTATCCTAAAAGAGGGGGATATTAATGACGAGCGATCCCTATTTCACATGCTTAGTGAAACAGCGAGCGGCTCTCCCTATGGACGCCGAGGCTATCGAAAAAGCAAAATTGGGTATTCTTTGAGAGGAGAGTAAATTCAAGGGGTACCAGACATGTTGCCGTTAACGGTGAGCCGCCTCTGGACAATTAGCCGTAATGTTTTCAATGAAACCCTGCGGGAGCGGGTTCTGTACGTCACTGCTGTTTTTGCCATTGGCCTAGCCTTAGCGGTCGTGATTTTGGGACAAGTGTCGGCAGGAACCCAAGACAAAATTAGCCTTGATGTGGGGATGGCAGGAATTTCTCTCTTTGGTTTGCTGATTGCTGCCTTTGTTGGGGGTGGTCTGCTCAATAAAGAGATAGAAAAGCGCACGATTTTGGTGATGTTGGCGAAACCCATCAGCCGTGCGGAATTTATTATTGGCAAACATTTGGGCCTATCGGCGGTTTTGCTGGTACTGGTGGCACTGATGACGCTGATTCTGTTTATCCTGATGAGCTTGAATCAGTTTGCCTATCCCGCAGGCCCTCTGATGGTGACCTCTTTCTACATCGCGCTGCAACTCGCCCTCTTGACGGCAGCCGCTTTGCTTTTTGGTAGTTTTACCAGTTCATTGATTGCCACGCTGCTAACGGTGGCACTGTACTTTATGGGGCACTTTAGCCAAAATTTGGTGATCCTCAGCCAAAAGATGGAGAGTGATGCCGTACGGCAACTGATGCAATTTCTCTATCTCATCTTTCCGGATTTGTCCCGCCTAGATTTTAAGAATACGGCGGTCTATGGAATGCTGCCCTCTGTACCGGAACTCGTGGCCAATGCCTTCTATGGCGTGATTTATACGGTAGCCCTGCTGGCGATCGCTACTTGGATTTTTTCTCGCCGTAACTTTTAGTAAAAACTCGCAGCCAACTGTGCAATTGTTCCCGCAATGGGCTATGATAAAGCTCTGATAATTTTTGCCCGTGTAGCTCAGTGGTAGAGCACACCCTTGGTAAGGGTGAGGCCACGAGTTCAATCCTCGTCACGGGCTTTGTTTAGCAAATCCCACGGAATTTTCCACCTGTGGTGGGGTAGTTTATTCCTGTCGCAACCAGTAAATGATCGCCAGCACAACGGCCAAAAGAACGACCGTACGACGTAACAGTACCGGGTTGACTGCACGGGCAAATTGACCCCCCAAAAGCCCGCCAACAATGGTAGCGATCGCCATCGCCAAGGCAACGGGCCACACCACTTCCCCCGATACAACAAAAAATGCGGCAGCGGCAATATTGGTCCCAAAGGCTAAAATTTGCTTCAAGCCATTGAGGCGCGTCAAGCTTTCCCCGAGAACAATGCCCAGCACGGCGAGTAGAATCACACTCACCCCCGCGCCAAAATAGCCGCCATAGACCGCCGCTAGAAACACAAGAGGAATGGCTCCCACTTCAGATACGGCTGGAGCACTCATCCGCCGCAGTAACCAAGCCCGCACTTGCTCCTGAACCCCCAAGAGGACAGCGGCCCAAAGCAGCAAATAGGGAATCAAGGCATTAAAGAGTGCCTCGTTGGTGTGCAGCAGTAATACTGCCCCTGTGATCCCCCCGGCCACCGCACTGGGAAAGAGCCAGCCAAGGCGCCGTTGCTGACCCTTGAGATCTTGGCGTTGCGCCACTGTCGCCCCCAAGTAACCGGGAACCAAGGCAACCGTGCTCGTGAGATTGGCAACCACTGGCGGCAAGCCGATCGCCACCAAGGCAGGGAAACTAATCAGTGTTCCCCCACCGGCAATGGCATTGACAAAGCCCGCCGCCAGACCCGCAACGGTAAGGAGTCCAATCTCGCTGATCATACCCCTGACTGGCTAGAGCCTAGGCAAGGTAGCGTTGGATGGTCTCGCGGTACTGACTCTTGGGTTTCATACCGACAATCACCTCTAGAAGTTCTTTGTTTTTGAAGAGTTGAATCGTGGGTGTACTGGTAACCCCTGCTTGCTCGGCGATCGCGCTATCTTCAGTGATGTCAATTTCAATGAGCTGTACTTTGCCATCGAATTCGTCCACCAGCCGATCCAAAATGGGCTTGAGGGTATGGCAGGGGCCACAGGTGGGGGAAACATATTTCACCAACAGCAGGCGATCGCTCTCGTGGAAGAGTTTGCGCAAGGCATAGCTGCCCCGGTGCTTGATGGCATTGGGATCAAACTCCTGTTCCGGGGATGCAGCGGGTTTCGCCGTCTCTGCGGGTTTGGTCTCGGTTTCCGTTTGGTGGAACTCCTGAATTAGCCCCCGCGCCGAGAGCCAGCGTTCCGCATCAAGGGCGGCCATACAACCACTGCCTGCCGCTGTTACCGCTTGGCGGTATTCATGGTCTTGAACATCTCCTGCGGCAAAGACCCCCTCCACATTTGTTTGTGTTCCATGGCGAGTGACGATATAGCCGACGCTATCTAATTCCAGAAAATCTTTGAAGAGTTGGGTATTGGGGGTGTGACCAATCGCATAGAATAGGCCGCGTACCGGCAGGACGGATTCTTCCCCTGTGGCTTTATTGATAATCCGCAGGCCCGTCATTAAATTGCCATCGCCGAGGATTTCCCGTGCCTCGGTTTGCCAGTGAACCGTAATCTTAGGATTGGCAAACACACGATCCTGCATCGCCTTACTGGCGCGCATTTTGTCACTGCGCACAAGAAGATGGACGTGGGAGCCATATTTGGTGAGATAGACTGCTTCCTCCGCCGCACTATCACCGCCGCCAATCACCGCCAACTCAACATCCTTGAAAATTGGCGTTGCCCCATCACAAATGGCACAGGCAGACACTCCCCTTGTCCAATACTGCTCTTCGCCGGGGAGATGGAGTCGTTTGGCCGTGGCACCCGTACAGATAATCACGCTGTGGGCATAGACCTGCCGCTCCGCTGAGCTAATGAGAAAGGGGCGTTGACTAAAATCCACTTGAATCACATCTTCAGTGACCATTTCTGTGCCCCAGCGCTCCGCTTGTGCCTTCATTCGTGCCATCAGTTGGGGCCCTTGAATGCCTTCCGGAAAGCCGGGAAAGTTTTCCACTTCAGTGGTGGTCATGAGCTGTCCCCCCGGCAGCCCCCCAATTTGATAGCCTTCAAACATAAAGGGCTTGAGGTTGGCGCGAGCCGCATAAATAGCTGCGGTGTAGCCCGCAGGGCCAGAACCAATAATGACAACGTTTTCAATCCGTGGTGGTGTCATGGCTAAAGCAAACTCGAAACGACTATGAGTTATTTGATTCTAGCTTGATTTTTCGTGGCAAACAAGGGGAACCTCCCTAAGGCATACATCTCTAGGCATAATGGACATCAGCGAAAGGAAAGCCTGTCTGTAGTTTAGGCTGGTGAGTTCAAAGGTGATGTGATCCAAACCCATAGCCCTATAGAATGCAGCAGTACGGTCTGAGTCAAATGTCATTGTTATCCTCTATAGGTCAAGTCCAACTATCCAGAGAAGACAATCCACCCTTGCCAGTTTCCGATTGAGCTGGTTGAACGTTGTGTTCTGGCGCTGACTCATAAAGAGGATTGGGTCTTCGATCCATCCATGGGGGTTGGTTTTACATTGATTGCTGCTCTCATGCAGGGTAGGCGGGCAATGGGTTGTGAAAGAGAAATCACCTATGTGGAGTTAGACGCTTCAGAGCGACGCGCAACCTTAAACACATGAGGTGGATCTTGGCAAAGCGAAAGAACAA
>NZ_DVEH01000100.1 GCF_015295825.1 Thermosynechococcus sp. M98_K2018_005 | reverse complement strand
GTTGCGTAGCATCCTTTGGGAATCCCCTCTCTTTCAAGAAGGGGAGAAGTCAAAATCGCCTATGGGGAATTCTTCCGCAGTGCCCAACTGGTGACCGTGCCGCCAGGGAGAATGGGCAAATTCACGGTGGCAATTTCCAACAGATGCCCCTTGCGGTTGCGAAACTGAAAGGCGCAGATATCCACCCCCACCAGTTGACAGCCCATCAGTTCGCCGTAGCCTTGGCTGAGCAGATAGGCCACAATCGGCGTCGTCGTTGTCGGATTCACCATTGCTGGATTGACCACAGGTTGCCAACCGCGCTCAATGAGACGTTGGCGGGCATCGGCATAGCTCATGCCTTGGCGTAAACGGGGTAGCCGCTGGGCAAGGGCACTCGGCGCAAAACCAACCCCTGCTGCCAGTAAACCAAGGGCAACCATGCGTTTCAGCACTACCATAGCAATTGCTTGTTAAATGCCAATCACTGTACGCTGCCACGGTCAGGTTCATGCAGGTTCTAGACGTGAGACTCAAGCCCCCACGGCTTCTTTAGCAGCATAGAGCACTTCTACGGTGATCTCGCTAATCCCCTGTTCACGAGCAAATTTTTCAGTATTGCGCTTCACCTTGCCACGCACAAAGCCGGGAATCTTGTTCAATTCCGCTAGTCCATCCGCTGTCCATGTCAAATCCGAGTCGGCGGAAAGTCCCTTGTGAATCACTTCCTTAGTGTCATGGCCACCAAAAATCTCCAGCAGGTGATCTTCCATGCCCAAGGTGAAGGAGTTGTAGATTAAATCAACCAGTTGATTGGTGCCCTCATAGCCCAAGAAAGGCCGATAGCCCACGGGAAAGTCTTGGATATGGATGGGGGCGGCAATGACGCCACAGGGGATGTTGAGGCGTTTGCCCACATGGCGTTCCATTTGCGTGCCAAAGATAGCAGCAGGTTCAACGCGGGCGATCGCGTCCCCCACCACCGTGTGGTCATCGGTAATCAAGACCTCGTCACAAAAGCCCGCCACCTCTGCACGGAACCAATCGGCATCGTATTTACAGTACGTCCCTGCCCAAACAACGTGGATGCCCATTTCCCGACTGAGAATTTTCGTCATTGCCGCTGCATGGGTATTGTCCCCAAAGACCACTGCTTTTTTACCGGTGAGGTTTTGGCAGTCAATGGAGCGGGAGAACCAAGCAGCTTGGGACACCTCCCGTGTTTGCTGCTCAATAAAGGCTTCGTAGTCCACAGTGGCCCCTTGGGCATTGAGCACCCCTTGAATGGCACGGATACAGCGGGCGGTTTCCACCACACCCATCGGCGTAATCCTCACACTTGGCTGACCAAATTCCGTTTCTAGATACTGGGCGGTGAGGCCACCAATTTCCCGATAGGGGACAAGGTTAAACCATGCTTGGGGCAGTCGGGCAAGGTCGTGGACGCTGGCCGCTGCAGGAATCACGAGATTCACCTGAATCCCAAGGTCAGCCATGAGTTGCTTGAGTTCGCGGCAGTCGTGCTGATTGTGGAAGCCGAGGGTGGTGATGCCAATAATGTTGACGCTAGGGGTGGGGGTTTTGCTGGTGACTAAGGTGCCTTGGCGGCGGGCTTTGTCAATATAAAACTGAACGATTTGCTCAAGGGTGCGATCGGCGGCTTGCAATTCATTGACGCGATAGTGATTGACATCCGCTAAGAGGACATCAGCAGTAGTGCTGAGGCTCGCGCGTTGGACAAAGTTTTGTAAGTCTTCCTGAAGAATGCTAGAGGTGCAGGTGGGGGTGAGGACAATTAAATCGGGGTGCTCTTCAGTGTCTTTGCGGATGATATTGTCCACCACTTTTTCTTGGGAGCCGCGCGCCAACACATGGCGATCGACAATACTGGCGGTGACAGGGGTAAAGTTGCGCTCTCGCTCCAGCATCGATCGCATGACGTTGAAGTAATCATCCCCAAGGGGTGCGTGCATAATGCCATGAACATTTTTGAAGGAACTGGCAATGCGCAGAGTACCAATGTGGGCAGGCCCTGCATACATCCAGTAGGCAAGTTTCATCGCGTCAACTCCTTGGGCAAAGGCATTCGATGTCCGATCGCGATCGTAGCGAGGCCGTTTTCCAAGGCTGACAAAACGTTGCAAAACTTCAGGGAAGTGGTGAAGCAGCTTAATATAGCAACATCTTTCCCCTCTCCCCTAAAATTGATAAAGACTGCAATCCCAATTCAGTTTGCCCCTTTTAAGGACACCCCCGCATGGTTGCTTGCGAATTTAGCCCCGGTCTTGACGGTATTCCCGTTGCTCAGTCGGCCATTAGCTATGTGGATGGCCAAGCAGGCGTTCTTGAGTATCGCGGTGTCCCGATTGAGGAACTAGCGGAGAAAAGTACGTTTTTGGAAACTGCCTTCCTGTTGATTTGGGGCTACTGGCCGAGCAAGGAGGAGTTGGCGGCCTTTGAGCACGATATTACCTACCATCGCCGCGTGAAATATCGCATTCGCGACATGATGAAATGCTTTCCCGAGAGTGGCCACCCCATGGATGCTCTGCAGGCCTCGGCGGGAGCCTTGGGATTGTTCTATTCACGGCGGGCACTCGACGATCCGGAGTACATTCGGGCAGCAGTGATCCGCCTCTTGGCCAAAATTCCAACAATGGTGGCGGCCTTTCAACTGATCCGCAAGGGAAATGACCCCGTCATGCCCTGTGATGAACTGGACTATGCCGCCAATTTTCTCTATATGCTCAATGAGCGGCGTCCCGATCCCTTTGCGGCGCGGGTATTTGATATTTGCTTGATTCTCCATGCCGAGCACACGATGAATGCCTCTACCTTCTCGGCGCGGGTGACAGCCTCGACGTTGACAGACCCTTACGCCGTGGTTGCTTCAGCGGTGGGGACGCTGGCAGGGCCGCTCCACGGGGGCGCCAATGAAGATGTGATCAATATGCTCGAAGAAATCGGCAGCGTTGAGAATGTCCGTCCCTATGTAGAAAAGTGCGTCCAGAATAAGATCAAAATTGCCGGTTTTGGCCACCGCGTGTATAAGGTCAAGGATCCTCGTGCCACGATTTTGCAGAAGTTGGCGGAACAGTTGTTTGATAAATTTGGGGGCGATCGCTACTACGACATTGCCCTGAAACTGGAAGAGGTGGTGGGCGAATACCTCAGTTATAAGGGGATTTATCCCAATGTGGACTTTTACTCGGGTCTTGTCTATCGGCGGTTGGGCATTCCCAGTGACTTGTTTACCCCTGTGTTTGCGATCGCCCGCGTGGCCGGTTGGCTAGCCCACTGGAAAGAACAACTGGAGGCCAATCGCATCTATCGCCCCACCCAAGTCTATACGGGTGCCCACAATCAACCCTATGTGCCCATGGAGGAGCGCAATCCTCGCCCTTAGCTCTTGATCCTCAATTTATAGTGGCGGTATTCCTGCGGAGTTTCTGATGGCAAAGGCAAAATCAAGCAAACGGCAAGCATCAAAAACATCAAAAACGGCGAAATCCACCCAATCAACCTCAACGCAGCAGGCAGCAACCATTGCGCCTGAACCCACCCCTGTGGATCCCGCCAGTCTCACCTACGAGGCGGTGATTGGTCTAGAGATTCACTGCCAACTGAGTACACAAACCAAAATTTTCTCGTCTAGCTCGACCCAGTTTGGGGCACCCCCGAATACCAACATTGATCCAGTATGTTTAGGGTTGCCGGGGACACTACCTGTCTTGAATGAAAAGGTGCTCGAGTATGCTGTAAAGGCGGGTTTAGCCCTCAATTGTCAGATTGCCCCCTATAGCAAGTTCGATCGCAAGCAGTATTTTTATCCCGACTTGCCGAAAAACTATCAAATCTCGCAGTACGACCTGCCCATTGCCCAGCATGGTTACCTGGAGATTGAACTAGTGGATGAGAACGGCACCGCCCGCCGTAAAAAAATTGGCATTACTCGCCTGCACATGGAGGAAGATGCGGGCAAACTGGTTCACGCGGGGAGCGATCGCCTGTCTGGCTCCACCTACTCCCTAGTGGACTTGAATCGGGCAGGGGTGCCCCTTGTGGAAATTGTCTCTGAGCCAGATCTGCGCACCGGTCAAGAGGCAGCAGAATATGCCCAAGAACTGCGGCGCATTCTCCGTTACTTGGGGGTTTGCGATGGCAATATGCAGGAGGGGTCGTTGCGCTGCGATGTCAATATCTCCGTGCGCCCCGTGGGCAGCAACACCTTTGGCACCAAGGTCGAGATTAAGAACATGAACTCCTTTAGTGCCATCCAACGCGCCATTGACTATGAAATTGAGCGGCAAGTGGCTGCCGTCAAAGCGGGCGAAGCCATCGTTCAAGAAACCCGTCTCTGGGATGAGGCTACGCAGCAAACGCGAACCATGCGCGTCAAGGAAGGCTCCAGTGACTACCGCTACTTTCCTGAACCCGATCTCGGGCCCATTGAAGTCAGTGCTGAGCAACTGGCGGCATGGCGTGCAGATCTACCTGAACTGCCAGCGCAAAAGCGGCACCGCTATGAGACTGAATGGGGCTTGCCACCACAGGATGCCCGTGTCCTCACCGATGAACGAGGCGTTGCCGAATACTTTGAAGCCACCGTTGCCGCCGGGGCACCCCCGAAATTGGCGGCTAATTGGATCATGGGGGATATTACCGCCTATCTGAAGGAACAAAAACTGGCGATTGAGGCCCTGCCCCTGAAACCTACCGAATTGGCGGAATTGATCCAACTCATTGAGGCGGCCACGATTAGTAGCAAAATGGCCAAGGATCTGCTGCCGGAATTGCTGACTCAAGGCGGCTCCCCCAAAGCCCTCGTGGAGAAAAAAGGCCTCAGTCAAATCTCCGATGTCGCTACCCTAGAGGCGATGATTGATGAGGTGCTGGCGGCACACCCCAATGAACTGGAGCAATACCGCGCTGGGAAAACAAAACTGCAGGGCTTCTTTGTTGGCCAAATGATGAAAAAAACGTGCGGACGCGCTGATCCCAAGCTGACGAATCAACTCTTGGCCAAAAAGCTAAACGCCAGCAGTTAGAGCGGCCTGAAGTGTTGGTAACAGGTGGGCAATCAGTTGTTCAGGATAGACCCCTAAGGCAGTGGCCTCTCGTTCTGCCTGAAGGCCTGCTTGGGCGTGCCACCAAACCCCACCATAGGTTGCGCTGAGGGCTTCCTGTTGTGCCAAAAGGCCGCCAATGAGGCCAGTGAGAACATCGCCACTACCGCCTCGGGCAAGGGCAGGGGTACTGTGGGGGTTGATCCAGAGGTCACCCCTCGGAGAGGCAATGGCTGTCCGTGCGCCCTTGAGAAGAACAATGGCATTACTGCGGCTCGCGGCTGCGGTTACTTGATCAAGGCGATCGCCTGTAACAAGGTCTGGAAACAGACGCCGAAACTCGCCATAGTGGGGGGTTAAGATGACGGAACTCAGCAGTGGCCACGGCGAGAGGGTAGCTAGGATATTCAGGGCATCGGCATCCAGGACCAGCGATCGCCCAGCCTTCAAAACGGTTTCTACAACGGGCACTGCCTCAGGGGTCAACCCCGGCCCACAGGCAATGGCGGAAAATTTCCCTAACTCTAGGCGCTCGGGTAAACCAGCGATCGCCCCCCTCGCTGTTTCTGGACAACCAACAACAATGGCATCGGGGACTCGTGAGAGCACGAGAGACTTCAGGGACCGGGGCACCGCCACCACCAGCATTCCCACACCCGTACAGCGTGCGGCGAGGGCACTGAGGAGAATACTGCCGCCAAACTGCTCAGAGCCGCCAATGAGTAAAAGCTGTCCCTGCTGATACTTGTGGGTAATGGGCGATCGCGACAGAGGCAATTCTTGCCAACAGGAAGCATCTAAGCAATATCGCCGAGGCACCGTGGCCAATGCCGCTTCAATCACCGCCGAAGGAATATCAAAGGGGATTAACACCCCCTGCCCCACCCAAGGTTGTGCCTCTTCCACCAGTAGCCCCCGCTTCCACAATCCTAAACAGAGGGTGCGATCGGCCTGAATTGCCGTACCCAAAACTGCCCCCGTATCACTGTGTAGCCCCGAGGGGACATCAATGCTCACCCGTGGTTGCCGCCAAGTGTTGATCTGATCAATGGCATGGGCAAGTTCACCCGTCAGTTCCCGCTCTAGGCCAAAGCCAAAAAGACCATCCACGATCAGGTCAACCTCTTGCAAGCTGTCCACCGTCTCGACAAAGGGCAGACCGAGAAAGCGAGCATAGCGGGCATGATCCGCCGTCAGGGGCTTCAAACGTTCAAAGGGCTGCCAGACTTTCACCTCATAGCCCCGGTGCCATAGTTCCCGCGCCACCACCAGAGCATCGCCGCCATTGTGCCCCGGACCGGCCAAAACCCCCACACGGCGATACTGGGGAAACTGACGCTGAAGAAAGTCGCTGAGGCGTTGTCCCACCTTTTCCATCAGGGCAGGCACCGGGAAGCCAGCATTGAACATCGCCCCCTCAATCGCTTGCATTTCAGCAGTGGTGACAATGGCTGGAAAGGTTGTTTTCATGGCTGTCCGATCCAACGCTGACCCAGGGGAACCGCTTGGCGCGCGCCTGTGACTTGGGGCAAATTCCCCGGCAAGCCCAACTCATGCCAGTAGGCGAGAATCGCGAAGGCGATCGCCTCTTTGGCATCCACCGGTATGCCAGCCGTCACAGTGGTTTCCACGGGAATTTCTCCTAAATGCACCTGAAGGCGCTCCCGAAGAAAACGATTGTGGGCACCGCCGCCACAGAGGAAAACCCGCTGTGGTTTTTGGGGCAAAAATTGGCGATAGCTCTCCACCATACTGCGAGCCGTAAATTCCGTTAGCGTGGCCAGAAGATCCGCAGGCGCCAAACCAGCAGCCTCAGTGCGGCATCGCTGCCAAAAGGGCAGACCAAAGTGTTCTCGCCCCGTGGACTTTGGCGGCGGCTGCTGAAAGAAGGGGTCTTGCAGCCAATGCTCCACCAGTGGATCGATAATTTTGCCCTGCCGTGCCCATGCCCCATCGGCATCGTAGGTGAATTCACCCCCCGATAACTCCGTTACGGCCAGATCAAGCAAGACATTGCCGGGACCTGTATCCCAACCCCTGACCCCTTTGCCCTCAGGATCCTCTCGCTGAGGCGGTAAGTAGGTGACATTGCCGATGCCACCGATGTTTTGCACACAGCGGACTTCCGTGGGATGACTGAGAAGACACCAATCCATCCGAGGCACGAGGGGCGCTCCTTGACCCCCCAAGGCAATATCCTGAGCACGAAAGTTAGCAATGGTGGTAATCCCCGTGCGCCAAGCAATCCAATCCCCCCGTCCCAGTTGTAGGCTGTAGCCGAGGCGATCGCTTGTGGGGGGGCGATGAAAGACCGTTTGACCGTGGGAGCCAATCAGATCTGCGCGGGGGTATCCCTGTTGAACCGTTTGTGCTGCAAGGGCAAAGGCCTCAGCGATCGCCTCATCCAACTCCGCCAACGCTGCAAGGGTCAAGGGTTTGGCGCCACAAACGTCGAGAATCTGCTGCCGTAGGGGTGCGGGATAGGGCACCGTACAAAAATTAAGCACCTGTACCTGAAGGTCGCGATCGCTCCCCGCCAACGCGACTAAAGCCGCATCAATCCCATCCACCGAGGTGCCGCTCATCAGGCCAATGACACGCATAGTCTGCGCCTACAACAGTTGATATTTTGTTTCCGCCAAGCGGTAGAGGGGGCGCCAAACCAAGCGGTTAGTCAAAACCACCAATAGTGACATTACTGCCGTGGCTGCCATCAGTAGGGGAAAATCCCCGCGAACACTAGCCTCAGAAATGGTGGCTCCCAAGCCAAGGGTCTGCTCCGTTTGATTCTGAAATTCCACATATTCACTGACGATGCTGGAGTTCCAAGCGCCGCCCACCGCCGTAATGATCCCCGTAATCAAATAAGGAAAAATGCCCGGCAGAATCAGGGTGCGCCACCGCTGCCACCAAGAGAGTTGATAGACCACCGCTGCTTCAAATAATTCCGTGGGAATCGCTTGGGCACCGGCAATGACGTTAAAGAGGATGTACCACATTGTGCCCAGCATCATCAGCGCCACAGAACCAATCTCCAAGCCCCCACCCACATTGGTCAGCGCCAACAACAGGACAGGAAAGAGCGCCGTGGCCGGTACCGATGCCGCAATTTGGACAATGGGTTGCAACACCTGAGCGGCACCGGGATTGCGACCGATCGCCACCCCCACTGGAACTGTCCAGACTAAAGACAGAATCAGAGCCACCATTACCCGCACCGTTGTCAGAACGGCGCCTAGACCAATTTGCCGCCAATCTTGCCAACTGACACCAAACATTTGCCGCAAAAAGGCGATCGCCCCCCAACCCACGAAGACGGCAAAAATTAGCAAAATGATAGAGGTGATTAGCCAGTTGCCTTGGCCATTCTGGGGCGCGAAGGATTGACGTGGCTGCTTGGGGCGTAACTGCTCATCGAGTCGTTCCCAGACAGGGGCAAAGATATTTTGGTGGAAGGCTCGCAACGTGGGCGATCGTCGCAGGAAATCAAGAACAAAAGATTTAGGCACATTTTCCGCCTCCACCATCTCCACCTTGAATTTTTCACCCCAGGCAATGAGAGGGCGCCACACCACAATATCAACGATAATGATGATGCCAATCAGGACCGCCAGACCATACGCTAACGCCGCATAATTCTGTTGGTTAGCGGCCTCCGCCAGATAGGAGCCTAACCCTGGCAACGTAAAGGTTTTCTCGCCAATGGTAAAGGACTCGATCGCCATCAAGAAAAACCAGCCCCCCGCCACTGACATCACACTATTCCAGATCAGGCCAATAGCACCCGCCGGCAAATCCAGCGTCCACACCTGCTGCCACCACCCCAGCCGATAAATTTTTGCCACCTCCCGCAGTTCTCGAGGCACGCTAATCAAAGACTGATAAAAGCTAAACGTCATGTTCCAAGCCATCCCCGTGTAGATGAGGATAATGGCCGCCAATTCCACGCCAATACGGTTCCCCGGAAAGAGGGCAATGAGTGCCAGCACCACCCCCGGCAAAAACGACAGCACGGGAATCGATTGCAGAATATCCAGCAGGGGCAGCAGGATTTTTTCAGCAGTGCGGTTGTAGTAGGCAATGTAGGAGTAGAGGATGCTAAACACCAAGGAAATCATGTAGGCAATCAGCATCCGCAGCAGCGTTTGAGCGGTGTAACTTGGCAAGACCGCCGGACTCAGCTCAATGGTGATCGTGGGGTCGTACTGTCCTGTAAACTGAGCAGCCGTGTTGACAATCCAAAAGATCAGAGCAATCAAGGCCAAAATAATCAAGCCATCTTGCCAAGTCCAAGCACGATTCAGCGTTTGATTATCAGGGGTAAGGGGGCGTGCCATCGGGGCCTCCAGCGGTAGTCTCCACGAAGCAAATTATAGCCACATCCCTGTAGCCACAAAAGTTTATGTCCAATGCAAGCCAGAACACCACCGGTTTCCCTGACCTCTGTCTAAGATTTAGGAGAGCATTAAGTTATCCCCCTCTCCTATGGTTTTTCGTCGCACCAAAATTGTCGCCACTATTGGCCCTGCCAGTCGATCGCGGGAAGTGATTCAGCAGATGCTAGCCGCCGGCATGAATGTGGCACGGTTAAATTTCTCCCACGGTGACTATAAAGATCATGCCGAAACCATTGCCCTGCTGCGACAAGTAGCCAATGAAGAAGCAACACCCCTGACGCTCCTACAAGATTTGCAAGGTCCTAAGATTCGCGTCGGCCAGCTTCCTCAAGGGAGCATTGAATTAGTGGCAGGGGAGCAAGTCCACTTCGTGCCGCTCACTGAGGAAGAGACGCAAGGCATTGGCATTGATTATCCTTACCTTGCCGAAGAGGCGCAGCCGGGGATGCCGGTGCTCTTGGATGATGGCCTCTTGGAATTGGTGGTCGAGGCCATCGAGGGAGATCGGGTCACCTGTCGGGTGGTGCAGGGGGGCACGCTTCAAAGTCGTAAGGGGGTAAACTTGCCGGATCTGAATCTGCGGTTGCCTTCCCTCACAGATAAAGACAAGCAGGATATTCAATTTGGCATTGAGCAGGGGGTTGATATTATCTCCCTGAGTTTTGTGCGCCGAGCTGAGGATCTCTGGGAGTTGCGGGAGTACTTGGCGGCTCATGGTGCCAGTGATATGCCCGTACTGGCAAAAATTGAGAAACCTCAAGCGGTGGAAAATCTCTCAGCGATTTTGGGGGTGGCCGATGCGATTATGGTTGCCCGAGGCGATCTCGGTGTGGAAATGCGGGTAGAGAAGGTGCCGCTGCTGCAAAAGCAAATTATTCGCGAATGCAACTACCGCAGTATTCCCGTGATTACGGCGACCCAAATGCTGGAGAGTATGATTCACAATCCCTGGCCGACGCGGGCAGAGGCCAGTGATGTTGCCAACGCCATTCTTGATGGTACGGATGCGGTGATGTTGTCAGGCGAATCTGCTGTGGGGGCTTTTCCTGTGCAGGCGGTGAAGATGCTAGCGCGGATTGCAGCGGATGTGGAGCCGCACCTTGAGTTTGAGAATATGCCCGCCTACCGCAATGATGAGACCCATGCCCTAGGTGAAGCCTTAACCACCATTACTCAAATCCTCGATCTGCGGGCGATCGCCTGCTTTACGGAAACAGGCTATACCGCAACCATTGCCTCTGGGGAACGGGTGAAACCCATGATTGTCGCCTTTACTGATCGCCCCCGCGTTTATCACTGGATGAATTTGCTCTGGGGTGTGAAGCCGATTCTTTTGGAAACGCTCCCCATGACGTTTGAAGGGATGATTGCCGTGGCCGAAAACCAACTCAAGGAGCGCCAGATGGTCACTGAGGGCGATAAAATTTTGATTCTGGGTGGCATTCCTGCCCAAACTCCCCAAGGAACGAATTTTATTAAAATTCATACGATTAGCGCTTAAAGGGGAACAGAATTCCAGTTAGAGGCGGTCTGGGGAGAAACAAGGTTCATGAGTTTTTTGCTTAGCTGTGGTGAATACCGCTGTGAAACATCCGTTAACGCCTTTTTATACCCTCGGTCTTGCCACTCTTCTTGTCGGGGGATCTGTGGTGGTTGCTGAGCGACCCGCCGTGAGTCAAGAAGCCCAACGTACCCTGACGGTCACCGGTCGAGGAACAGAAGCCATTCCAGCAACCCTTGCCCAAGTCAACCTTGGGGTCGAGGTTCAAGGTCGCACAGCTCAAGAGGTACAGCAAGAGGTGGCGCGGCGAGCCAATGCCGTTTTGGCGGTTCTGCGGGCACGGGAAGTCAGTCAACTGCAAACCACGGGGCTGAGCCTCAGCCCAAATTATCAGTACACTAACAATCAACGGATACTGGTGGGCTATATCGGGCGCAACACTGTGAGTTTCCGCATTGCCAGCGATCGCGTGGGGCCACTTCTTGATGCTGCTGTCCAAGCTGGCGCAACCACGATTGACAATATTAGCTTTACAGCACCAGGGGCGACGATTGCCGCTGCCCAACGCACTGCCCTGCAGCGAGCAACCCAAGATGCCCAAAGTCAAGCCCAAGCGGTGCTCAGCGCCCTCAATCTCCAACCGCGCCAAGTGGTGAGCATTCAAATTAATCAAGCGGCACTCCCCCCAAGACCCCTTGCCGTTCGCGCAGCAACCATGGCCGATAACACGCCTGTGGTGTCCGGGGAATTACAGGTAGAGGCGAATGTAACGCTGCAAATTAGCTACTAGGTCTCGGTGATGGCGATTGATTTCCGTGGGTGGTTGGCGAGCTGTGCGGCGCTTGTTGTCATTTCCCCAGTGCTGGCTCAGGCGCCGGCAACGATTGAAAAACCGCAAAAAGTGTTCCCTTTACCGGGTGCCCTTGATCAGGTGCCTGTGTTTAATAGCAATAGCCCAGAGGTGGTGCAGCGATCAGGGATTCTCCTGTCCACATTTCCGCCAGAGGGCAAAGCAACCCCCAATGCCCACTTGAACTTTGCCTTTCGCAATCGCTTTGATATTTTTGCCCACCATATTGCCAAGCCCCTCGACCCGCAGGATCTCAGGACCCTCTACCTAGGGATTCTCGCCTACAACCCCAGTTCTCAACCGGTAACGGTGAATTTGATCCATGCCGCCAGTTACTTGAGTCAGCCGGATGCGCCCTTTCGTCCCCTGCCCCATCAGCAGGCCAATGATCTCGGCCAAGTTTTTGCTGGTCCGGGCGATCGCGTCATGCTAGATATTTTGCGACAACGGCGGCAATCGGGCTGGCCCGCACAAGTTGTGATTCCCCCGCACAGTTATGCCCTGATCGCCAATTTACCGATTCCAGTCAAGGGACTCGACCCACCCCTCAATGGCCGTTCGCTGCTGATTCGTGCCCGCAGTAGTGGCAACATCTACCTTGCCAGTTTAGCCCGCTTTGGCAATGAACCGCCGACCCCAGAGCAATGGCAGCAGACACTGACGGCAGAGGAATTGGTCACCCCCCGCGATCGCGCCCCCACACCCCCCGATCAAGGGGGCAGCATTATCTATGGCCGAGTGGCGGGTGTCGCCCTTGGCTCCCGCTGGCACAATCCCCAACAACAACCAATTCCGATTCCCGCCGCTGGTACCGCCTTCTCCTATCCCATAAGTTCGTTAGTGGCGGGGCGCTTGGGCACAGGACAAGTGCAGACGGCTCCCCTCATGGTGCGCTATCCCGATACAGCCTATGCTGCCCATGGTAACTATGCCGTTGAATATGATCTAGTGCTACCCCTACAAAACACCAGCGATCGCCCCCAAACCGTGCGCCTTGCCCTCCAAACCCCCATCAAGTTCGACGCCCCTGCCAGTGGCTTACGGTTCTTTGCTGAGCCACCCAACCGCATCTTTTTCCGAGGCAGTGTCCGATTGCGCTTCCGCGATGATCAAGGCACCCCCCAAAGTCGGATCATTCACCTTGTCCAACGCCAAGGCCAGCAGGGGGACGATCTCGTGCGGCTCACGCTACAACCCCAAGAAATCCGCTGGGTACAGTTCACCATGCTCTATCCGCCGGATGCGACACCCCCCCAAGTGTTGACAATTGAAACCTTGGCAGATCCTCTGTCGCGCCCCTAAGTAAAATAAAAAAATCCCCTCACCCTTGCTGATTGGGTTAGATCAGCCGCATTTTTTATGAAGGGCTACCATGCTAAATCCAGACCTTTCTACAATTGAACTAACGAAAGACGACTATGAACGCTATTCCCGCCATCTGATTTTGCCGGAGGTGGGTGTTGAGGGTCAAAAACGCCTCAAAGCTGCCAGCGTGCTTTGCATTGGCACCGGTGGATTGGGATCACCTCTGCTGCTCTATCTCGCCGCTGCGGGTATTGGCCGCCTTGGCATTGTAGATTTTGATGTGGTGGATAGCTCTAATTTGCAACGGCAGGTGATCCACGGCACCTCTTGGGTGGGCAAGCCGAAAATTCAATCTGCGAAGCACCGCATCCTTGAGATCAATCCCTACTGCCAAGTCGATCTCTACGAAACTCGCTTGAGCGCCGCCAATGCCCTTGAGGTGATGGCGGACTACGACATTGTGGTGGATGGCACCGATAACTTCCCCACCCGCTACTTGGTGAACGATGCCTGTGTGCTGCTGAATAAGCCCAATGTCTATGGCTCCATCTTTCGCTTTGAGGGCCAAGCCACGGTCTTTAACTATGAAGGCGGCCCCAACTATCGTGATCTCTATCCCGAACCGCCGCCACCGGGTCTAGTGCCCTCCTGTGCGGAAGGGGGCGTTCTTGGGATTCTGCCGGGCATTATTGGCGTCATCCAAGCCACGGAGACGATTAAAATTATTCTGGGCAAAGGCACAACCCTCAGTGGCCGCCTCTTGCTCTTCAACGCCCTAGAGATGAAATTCCGTGAACTCAAGCTGCGCCCAAACCCCGAACGGCCAGTCATTGATAGGCTCATTGACTATGAAGAATTCTGTGGTATTCGCCAAGCCAAAGCACAGGAGGCCGCACAAATGGCAGAAATTCCCGAAATGACCGTGCAGGAACTCAAAGCCCTCATGGACAGTGGCGCCCAAGATTACGTCCTGGTGGATGTGCGCAACCCCAACGAGTACGAAATTGCCAAGATTCCCGGCGCTGTACTCGTTCCCCTATCGGACATTGAAAATGGCCCTGGTGTGGAGAAAATCCGCAATCTGGTGAATGGCCATCGCCTCTTGGTGCACTGCAAGATGGGGGGGCGCTCTGCCAAAGCCTTAGGCATCCTGAAACAGGCTGGCATTGAGGGGATCAACATCAAAGGCGGCATCAACGCCTGGAGTCAGGAAGTCGATCCCAGCGTGCCCACCTACTAACCCCAACTCGAGGGCGGGGTGGCGTAAGGGGATGTTGCGATACATGAACTTTCTTGAAGAGATGAACGCTCTCTCTCGCGCGATCGCCCGCCCTTGCCTAGAATAACCACTTAGGTCTGTGCCTGTGCGCGGACATGACGGAATGCTAGGGAAATAAAAATCATGGCAGAAGAACTGGTTAAGCCATACAATGGCGATCCCTTTGTGGGGCACTTGTCAACGCCCATTTCTGACTCTGGCCTAGTGAAGACCTTTATTGGTAACCTCCCCGCCTATCGTCAAGGCCTCTCCCCCATTCTGCGGGGTCTTGAAATTGGCATGGCTCACGGCTACTTCCTCATTGGTCCTTGGGTCAAGCTCGGTCCCCTGCGGGACTCCGATGTGGCCAACTTGGGCGGTTTGATTTCTGGTATCGCCCTGATTTTGATTGCCACGGCCTGCTTAGCAGCCTATGGTCTAGTCAGTTTTCAAAAGGGTGGCAGCAGCGATCCCCTGAAAACCGGTGAAGGTTGGAGTCAGTTTACGGCTGGCTTCTTTGTGGGTGCCATGGGGGCTGCCTTTGTGGCCTTCTTCCTCCTCGAAAACTTTTCTGTTGTCGATGGCATCATGACGGGCTTGTTTAACTAAAGCCTTGGTCACCCTATAACTTTTAATCATCCAGAAGGAGAACCGCTGACTATGATGGGATCTTATGCTGCATCCTTTTTGCCTTGGATTTTTATTCCCGTGGTGTGCTGGCTGATGCCCACAGTGGTGATGGGGCTGCTGTTCCTTTACATCGAAGGAGAAGCCTAAGCCGAGGGGTAGCTTATCCAGCTAAATACAGCTAAATACACAGTGAATTAAGAACTGGTTGGGGAACGTCCTAGCCAGTTTTTTTGTTGCTGGCTAGTTTTGGGGTTGCCTGAGGGGTTCTCAAGCCGCCGCGCCACTCAGTCGTTTTTTTAGAGAATTCACCCGCCGTTGGGCGATCGCGTTGTTGGGGTCGTATTTCAGCGTATGCTGATAGGCCTCAAGGGCTGGCTGGGGTAAATTTTTCTTTTCATAGGCGTGACCGAGGTTGTTGGCCGCCGTCACATACGCCGGTTGATGTTTCAGGGCTTCTTTGTACTGGCGAATCGCCAAGTCATACTGCTCCTGCATGAAGTAGGCATAGCCAAGGGCGTTGTAGATGGGAGCAAGGTAGGTTTCGCCTTCGTTTTCAGCCGCCTTCAGAGCCTTTTGAAACAGGGGAATCGCTTGACTGGCGAGCTTCTTGGTGAGGTAGATGCTGCCTAGCTCAAAGTATTCCTGAGTCGTGCCCGGTTCCTGCTTGAGTTTCCGTTGGAGGCGTACCAAGCTAGACTCAATGCGACGGGTTTTAAGGATTTGTTTGACCACAAACCAAGCTGAGACGCCGAGTAGGATAATTAACACACTCAGATAAACCGCAGGTAAGGCATTCTCCATGGTGAGTCGTATCCCCAGTAACAACCGATCATTCTAAAATTTAGGCTCTATGCACTTATTCCTTAGGTCTATGATAAACAGAGGCGACCCGCTTAACCCCAGAAATCTCGCAATTTAAGCCACCGACTATGAATCCACTTGTGGTCCGCGGCAATCCTCCCCTTACTCCCAGCGAAAGAACGGGTTGGCCTAGGTTCGGACGTATTGCAGGGCACTTTACCCCTATGGGTCGAACAGAAACTGCTCGCTCAACCACTGGCCAGCCTAGGGAGCACTCGTCACGGCAGCTTCTTCCTCTTTGGGGGGCGTTGCAGCCACACTTGGACTGGGGGCAGGGTTGGGGGAGGGTGGCTGAGTTTCTCCTAGGGAAGTGGCATGGAGTGCCAAGAACTGTTGCTCAAGCTCCTCACTCGAAGCCAGTAGACGGCTGAGGACTTTAATGAGGCGCCGCAAATCAGACTGGAAGGATTCATCGCCCGTGAGTTTGAGCAAGTCATTCGTAAGTTTTTGGGCATTGATAAATGTTGCCCGTGCTGCATCTAGGGTTTGGGCGATCGACAGCATAATGATAGGACTGCTCAGTGTTCCAGAGACTTTATTGAGATTGGCCGCTGCTTCGGCACCATTTTTAATGAGGGCATCCAAATTGGCCAGCAATTCCCCCTGCTCCAGTTGAGTTGTCAAGGGGCGGAGTGCTTTGAGTGTGGTTCTCAGATCTCGGGCAGCACTGTCAATGTTGCGCAAGGCGGAGTTAATTGTGTTGCGGTTGACCTCAACCAGTTCACTGATCTGGTTGGCCGCACGGGTCACTGCTTGCGAGGCCGTGCCAAAGTTCCGTAGTTCAGCACGGGCTTCATTACTGAGGGCGTTGAAGCTATCGAGGGCAGTGGTCACCTTCGTCAACGATTGGTCAGCACGGTTGACAGTGCGGATTGCGCCCAAAATAAGGGTATTGGCGTTGTTGATAATCCCCGATTCCTCAAGGGCAGTGGTAAAACGAGCGGCCGCTCGCACCAAATCCTCTAAGCTGGCAGTGCGTACCCCAGTCACGCGATCGCCATTGCAGTAAATCAAGTCTGGTTGGCACTTGGGAGCAAAGGCAGTGACGCCCTCGGGAATCTGCGGTACCCGCTCCTTGGGGGTAAAGTCCAAAAAGGCCTGACCAATAAAGCCCGACTGGCGAATCTCCGGTACAGCACTACGCGGAATTAATACATTGTTGATGCGCACACCCACTAGGACACCATTGGCATCAAAACCAATGGCCGTGACTCGTCCCACTTGGACGCCACGATAGCGCACCTGTGTCCCCACTGCTAAGCCGGGTGCGGTATCCAATTCCACCTCAAGGGTGTAGCTATTGGCACCGGCAAGGTTGCCCCGCAACCAGAGTAGGCTGACCCCCAATGTGGCTAAGCCCGCAAGGATCACCAGACCCACCAAACTTTCCTGCACACGCCGTGACTGCATCATAGGGATAGATCACCGCAAAAAATTTTTGGAATCTATAGCAACTATAGTTTACTCTGGATGCCTTGAATCGCCGCTTTTTGCCAGTGCTCTCCCCAAATTAGGGTGTGCATTTGCCAATTGGGATCGGGTTGGGGGTAGTCTTGGCGGTAGTGCCCCCCCCGGCTTTCCTCCCGAAAGAGGGCACTTTTGAGAATCAAGTAGGCAATGTCCAAAAGATTGCGTAGCTCACCCCATTCCCAAAGGATCGTTTGGGCGGCTGCATTGCTGAGGGTATAGCAGTGATTGGGCTCTAGTTGGCCAAAAGCGATCGCGATCGGATGAGCCAGCAATTCTTGGCGCCATTCCTTCACTTGGGAAAGAGCGGCCATCAGCGTGGGAGCATCGCGACAAATTCCAGCACTTTGCCACAGGAGTTCCCGCAGATCTTGGCGCCACTGCCGAAAGCTCACTGGCTCAATTTCAAGGGTTTGCTGACCAACAGGGGACACCACCAAGGGAAGGGGCTGAGGGTGCAGATGTGCGAGTTGAGCTGAAAAGACAAAGCATTCCAAAAGGGAGTTACTAGCAAGGCGATTGGCACCGTGGACACCAGTACTGGCAACTTCGCCAACGGCATAGAGGCCGGGAAGCGTGGTTTTGGCCTGTAAATCGGTGACGACTCCCCCCATCCAGTAATGGGCTGCCGGGGACACGGGAATGGGTTGCTGCTCAACGTCAATGCGCCACTGCCGACAGACAGCAATGATTTTCGGAAAACGGTAGTGCAGGCGATCGCGGGGAATCGGTCGTAAGTCCAGCCAGACATGGGGGGCATGGCTCTGCTGAAGGTGACGATAAATGGCACGACTAACAATATCCCGTGGTGCAAGCTCGCCAGCAGGATGGTAGTCTGCCACAAAGCGATGCCCTGTGTGGTCTATGAGATGCGCTCCTTCACCGCGCACTGCTTCACTGATGAGAAATCGCGGTGCTCCTTCAACGGCGAGAGCGGTGGGATGAAACTGGAAAAACTCGACATCCCGAATGTGTGCTCCTGCCCGCCATGCCATTGCCACACCATCGCCAGTGCTTAAGGAGGGATTCGTGGTTTGGGCAAAAACTTGACCGCCGCCCCCCGTGGCGAGAACGACGGCACCGGAGCGCAGCCATTGAAGCTGTCCCTGACGCAACAGACACACCCCACAGCATCGCCCCGACTCTAGCCATAGATCAAAGACAAAGCTATTGGGCAGAAGCGTGATATGGGGTGCAGCAGTGACCTGCTTGAGCAGTGTCGTAATCAGGGCTTGACCTGTGGTGTCAGCGGCATGAAGTACCCGAGGGCGACAATGGGCGGCTTCAAGGGTCAGAGCCGGGCGATCGCCCACGCGATCAAAGGCCACACCCATCGCCAACAGCCGCTCTACCTGTGCCGCTGCCTGCTCAACCAAAAACTGGACACTCACTGGATCGCAGAGGCCGGCCCCCGCCGTAAGGGTATCTTGGGCATGCAGTAAGGGCGAATCCGTCGGGTCAATGGCCGCAGCCATACCGCCTTGTGCCCAGCCACTGGCAGATTGCTGGAGATCAGTTTTGGTAATCAGGCCAATGCGATAGCTAGAAGGAAGGGCAAGGGCAGCACTGAGACCCGCAGCACCACTGCCAATGATTAAGACATCAAATCCAGAAGTTGCGGGAGTCAACGCTAACCCAAAATTGATCTAATAAGGGTAGTTATTTGTATAGCCCATTATTATAGCGATCGCCACCCTCAACGAGAGCCGTTTCCACCTCGGTCACTGTAAAGTGATCCAAGTTTTCCCGCAGAATTTGCTTTTGCCGCTCCGTCAGACCGGGAATGTTCAGGACATCTTCAACGGATTGGTAGGGAGCATTTTTAACGATTAATTTAGCTAGGGTTGGGTATAGACCCCGGTATTGAATAAAGGCGGCAATGTTGGTATTGTTGAGATCAATTTTTTCACCATAGGCAGTGCCGAGTTTCTCATCTACCACATTGACCAGTTCTTCCTCAGTGGATGCAGTTGCCGCCAAGGTTGGGGCACTCCAGTTGATCCAGCCCAACAGGCTAACGCCCACGAAGTAAGCCAGTGCTAGCCAGCGGCCCAAACGTTGCATAATTCCTTTACCTCCCAAATCTCACAGGTCATTACAAAAAACAGCGGTTCATTAAGAGTCAAAGCAAAGAACTGACCACATCGCACAGCGAGCGCAGGCGGCGGTAGCCGATCGCCAGCAGGGTGACAGAGGAAACTGAAGCATCACGCCCACAATAGACGGATGTCTAGGCTGCCCCCTACAGGTGATTCAATAATATCAGAGGGAGGCCGTCCCTTAATCCCTTTTTTCAGGTGTTTAGTGCAGGGTATCCCTACCTTTGATGGCTTGGGCAAGGAACCTATGGAGGTCCTCAAAGCTCCCCACGTAGGCGGGTACAGGGACATCATAGCCCTTGAGGTTCAGCACTTGCGGTCGAAAGGGGACAACGGTTGGACAAGACTGCACAAGGTAGTGGTAGGTGGTTGCCCCCATGGCCAGATCAGCGGCAATGGTTTTGGTGGCACTCTCAAGACGAAAGGCGGCATTAACGGTATCTCCCAGAGCAGTATAGTCGGGGCGATCGCCACTCCCCGTATTACCCACCATTGCATAGCCTGTATTCAAGCCAGAACCAATGCGCAGTGGCCATGGCAAGGGATATTGCTGGTGCAATTCTCCCGTCATCAGCCGTAGATCCTCTAAGGCAGAGAGGGTGTGGCAAATTTCTTGATAGCCAATCTCCTCGCTTTCGTGGATCCAAACCGCCATGACCGCATCGCCAATGTACTTATCGACCCAACTGCCGTATTGACGGATAATCTCACCCGCCCGATGAAACCACGTGCCAATTAGCTCCGACAGTAGCTCCTCTTCGAGTTGCCGGGTTAGCTTGGTAAAGTCACGAATATCCACAACCAGAACCGTCAGCAGGCGGCGGACATGGAGCAGTGCCGTGGCGGAGCCTTCAGATTGGGGCAAAGACAGAGTGGCATTTTCGGCAAATAGGGGGGCAAAGGGTTCGTTAAAAAAGTCCAGTTCCGTTTGGCCAAAGGTAATGCGATCGCCATTGTGCAGGGCAACGGGAATACTAACGCGGCGACCATTGACGAACGTACCATTGCGACTGCCGAGATCAATTAGATAAAACTCCCCCTGTCCCATGCGCTGAATCATGGCATGGTTCCGTGACATCCAGCGATCGCTGAGCACAATGGAATTGTCTTCACTGCGGCCAATTGTCCAGCAGTTTCCCCCCGTCAAGGGAAAATAACAAACCGTGTCCTCACTCACCAGTGCTAGATGGGGTTCTGAGGGGGGTGGGGGCTCAGGGTGAACAACCTCAGGGGGGCGGGGAATCTGCGAGAGGGTATGGCGCAGTTGATTAATCATTTGCTGCTGACGCAAAATAATCGCCACTAATTGTTGGGGAGGTAAGGTCTCGAGGATCTTTTGGTCGGGCAAGTTAAACGTCAGGTCAGTATCCATGGGGGGGCAAAATAGGAGAAACACTTTTCATAGTTGAGAAATCACCGTGGGTCAGCTCTCCCCCCAGCGCCACCGACGTGTAGATGTTTCAAAGTGAAGTCCAGCAGCAGATCTAGTCTAGCAAAGGAGTTTTGTCTGGCTCAATAGATACAGTCTGTGGGGTAGCACCAATCAACCATAGAGCGATCACCAGAGGAAGCATTAGCCACTATTTGCCCTCGTAAAAATTATTAACCTTTCCCCTAGGGTTGGGTTGAAGCCCATCCGCTAAAATGATGGCAGCTTTGGGAGGGATTGCTCTCTCCGTGAATGCACTTTGACCTGTCTGCATTTGAGGACAACACTCCATGCGTCGATTGTTAGCCCTACTCCTTGTCTTGACCCTGTGGCTAGGTTTTACCCCTCTAGCCTCCGCTGATGTGGCAGGACTCGTCCCCTGCAAAGATTCTCCTGCCTTTCAAAAACGCGCTGCCGCTGCTGTCAATACCACCGCTGATCCCGCCTCCGGTCAAAAACGGTTTGAGCGCTACAGCCAAGCCCTGTGCGGCCAAGAGGGTTTGCCCCACCTCGTGGTGGATGGTCGCCTCAGCCGTGCCGGTGATTTTCTCATTCCCAGTGTGCTCTTCCTGTACATTGCCGGCTGGATTGGCTGGGTGGGCCGCGCCTACTTGATTGCGGTGCGCGATAGCGGTGAAGCCAACGAAAAAGAAATCATTATTGATGTGCCCCTTGCCATCAAATGCATGCTCACGGGGTTTGCTTGGCCAGTGGCTGCCCTCAAAGAGCTGGCATCGGGCGAACTCACCGCCAAGGATAACGAAATTACTGTTTCCCCTCGCTAGCTTCACTGTTCGTTGATTGTCATAGGGACGACGTACCATGAAACACTTTTTGACCTATCTTTCCACCGCGCCCGTGTTGGCCGCCATTTGGATGACGATTACCGCTGGGATTTTGATTGAGTTTAATCGCTTCTACCCCGACTTGCTCTTCCATCCCCTCTAGGTGAACCCTTAACTTTGGAACAAACTCGGTACAAGGGTGGAACAGCGTTCTGCCCTTTTTTTGTCGCGATCGATCGCGCACCGTAAGTGTTTGCTCCCCAGAGGCTATAGAATGGTTATTTGTCCTAAAATAGCAGACGTAGCCACTAGCGCTGACGCTTGCTGTCAACCCATCCAATTAATGAAAGAGGATCCCCATGGCAAAGCGGCTGCAAGTTGTCTTGAATGAAACTGTCAATAAACTCGGGCGAATGGGTCAAGTCGTTGAAGTCGCCCCCGGCTATGCCCGTAATTACCTATTTCCAAGAGGGATTGCCGAGCCAGCAACCCCCAATGCCCTGCGCCGCGTAGAGCGGCTCCAAGAAAAAGAACGGCAGCGGCTCGCCGAACTCAAGGGCGTTGCTGAAAAACAAAAAGCCACCCTTGAAAAACTGGCCACCATTACAATCTCGATGCCCGTGGGCGAAAAAGATATGCTCTTTGGCAGCGTTACACCCCAAGATGTGGCCGATGCCATCCAAGCAATTACCGGCGAAACCATTGATCGCCGTGAAATGATTCTGCCTGAGATTCGCAAATTGGGCACCTACACGGCTGAAATCAAGCTCCACCCCGAAGTGAGTGTCAAACTCAATATCCAAGTCGTTGCCGATTAGGGCTAGCCTCCTTGATGGTTCAGGAGCCAAGTTTTCAGCCCGATAGCCAACTGATTCCCCCCCAGAACCTCGAAGCGGAAGAGTGGGTCTTGGGGGGTATTCTCTTAGACCCGGAAGCCATCAACCGTGTGGTGGATATTTTGCCAGTTGAGGCCTTTTACCTCAGTGCCCACCGCGAGATCTATCGGGCGGCAGTTTCTCTCCACAGTCGCAGCAGCCCCACGGATCTGCTGTGCGTTACCGCTTGGCTACAGGATCAGGGGCTATTAGAGCGAGTTGGGGGGCACACCAAGCTGGCGGAACTGGTGGAGCGCACAGTGAGCGCGATTAATATTGATCGCTACGCCCTCTTGGTCAAGGAAAAATACCTGCGCCGTAAGCTGATTGAAGCCGGTACCCATGTGGTGAAGCTGGGCTACGATAGCAGCCTCTCATTGAATGAGATCTTGGATCAGGCCGAGCAGCAGATCTTTAGTGTGACGCAGGATCGGATTCAGCAGGGGTTGACCCGCACCGGTGAAATTCTTGAGCGCACGTTTAAGGAATTGGAACAGCGGGTGATCGGCAATATTCAGCCGGGTCTATCCTGCAATTTCTATGATCTGGACAACATGACCCAAGGCTTCCAGCGATCGGACTTGATTATTATTGCCGGTCGTCCTTCAATGGGCAAGACAGCGATTGCCCTGCAAATTGCCCGTCGCATTGCCGAAATTCACAATTTGGGGGTGGCGATCTACAGCCTTGAGATGTCCAAGGAGCAACTGGTGCAACGTCTCCTCGCCAGCGAAGCCCGCATCGACAGCAACTATTTACGGGCGGGGCGCATTAGTCAACACCAGTGGGAACCCCTAAGTCGGGCGATCGGTATTCTCTCCCAACTGCCTATTTATATTGACGACACTCCCAATCCCACCCTTGGCGAGATTCGCTCCACTGCCCGTCGCCTTCATGCCGAGCATCCCAACGGCCTCGGCCTCATTTTGATTGACTATCTGCAACTAATGGGCGGTGAAGAAACCACAGAAGGTCGGGTGCAGGAACTTTCGAAAATTACCCGCTCCCTCAAGGGACTGGCGCGGGAACTCAATGTCCCTGTCATTGCCCTCTCCCAACTCAGCCGCAGTGTCGAATCGCGGCAAAATAAACGCCCCCTGATGTCTGATTTGCGCGAATCCGGCTCCATTGAACAGGATGCCGACTTGGTGATCCTGCTGTACCGCGATGAATATTACAACCCCGATACCCCTGATCGCGGCATTTGCGAACTCCTGATTGCCAAACACCGCAACGGACCGGTGGGCACCGTCAAGCTCCTCTTTGACCCCCAATACACTCGCTTTGAAAACCTTGCCCGTGATTAGTCGAGTGGGGAGAATTTTTCTAATCCGCTTGCGGCCGCGATCCGCCAAATAGCCAATGGAGGTTGACGCCCACCCCTGGTGACCTCTGACCGGCAAGACCCGCATTGGGAATACTGCTACCAACTGCCGTTGAGCCATAGAGATCAATGCCTAGCCCCCACTGGGGCACGACGTAACGCAAGCCAGCACTATAGATCCCCGTTTGGCCAAAAACAGGAGTGGCTTCCGCAATAAATTGGAGGTTGCGGACTACCTCAACATTGAGGCCGACCCCGACACCACCCACTACGTTTTGAGCGGGAGTAAAAATCCCCAACTTGGGATTCAGCAGCAGTGCCACATTCTTAGTTGGCTCATACATAAAGGCCAGTTCCAAGCCGCCTAGGGAACGACTGCGACCTCCCCCCTCCTTAATGCCACGATTAAATGAGCCTTGAAAGGCCAAAGAAAAGGGATCCCCTTGAGCCTGATCGAGGAAACGCAACTTAGCTGCTAGCCCAAACTGCAAGTTACCGCTGTAGTTGGCGTTTTCGATGAGGGTTTCGCCGCGTTCCCACTGTTCAATCGCAATGGCAAATTGGGCATCGTAGGCAAGACCAAAGCCCACCTGAAAACCAGTTCCTGTGGTGCCGCTATTGCCCCGCAGGTGCAGCATCCCCGGATCAAAGGTGCTGGGGGAGGTAAGGGTGAGGCCATTGAGCAAAAGCTGGCGATCGCGATCCGTAAGCGGTTGCCGAGGCCCACTGCGAAAACTGGGCAAAAAGGGTGGCGCAAAATCAGGCCCCATCTTGGGGGTATAGCTTAATCCCGCCATGACACCCACTTGATCGGCCCCGGGTAAAAAAGCCAAGGTGCGGGTTGCAGGAGTGATCCCAAAGGCATTGGTGGCTGCCAAATCAATACTCACTGAAGGGTTCACGAGGAAACGCACACCGGCGCTCCACACCGGCAGGTTGACGATCGCGCCATCGCTACTGCGCACGGCATTGCCCCCCGGACCTACGGGCATATTGATATCGGCAAACAGGTTAAAGCGAGGATGGGCCTGCCAACTGATGCCCGTGCCAAAGTTGAAGTTCGTGCCGTAAAAGTCCCCTCCCTTGTTCACTGTGTCGGGAAAGTAGGTGAGGCTTGGCGTAAAGTGCCACTGCAACTGAGGATTAAAAGAATAGGTAATCGGCGCTTGCAATGAGGCGGCAACTGTCCACGTATTTGCTGGCGCAGCACCGGGCACAAAGAGGAAATTGTCCGATTCCACCTCTAGCCCTTCTAGGGAGCCAGCCACGGCCACAGATAGATGCTTGCCGCGATGCATTTGATATTTGAGACCGGTAGCGATCGCTGTAAACAGCAGGTTAGGTTGTCCCCCCTTCACCAAGCGTCCCAAGGGATCGCCGTAGTAATTGCCACTAAAGCTGACTTGCAAGCGATGATTGATCGCATAGTCAATGGAGCCATAGAAAATTTGCAGACCGCTGCCGCCCCCAGCCACTTGGGGATCATAGTTGCGGATTCCCACCCGTAGTTCAAGGGTTTGCTCCGGCAGGATATTGGCGGTCTCCAAGTTAAAGAGACGGGTGGGCGGACGCATCAGGGGAGGAAGGCGATACTGGGGTTCTTCGGCAATGACCGGCGTCGGTGCCTGCTCAGCCACGGAGGGTAAAATGGGTCGCGCCAGTTCTTCGGGGGTTGCTGGCTGCCAAGGGCGATCGCCACTGGGTTCGGGAACGGCTTGCCATTGGGGCGGTGCTTCCGCCGCTGGTGCCACTTCAAAGGTTCGGTTCGTTGTTGGCTGAGCCTCAATTTGCCATTGGGGTGGGCTAGATTGCGCCGTTGCCGCGAGGGGTAGCCACACACCTGCACTGAAGCCAAGGGCCAGCGTCCATTTGCCATTCATGCCACATCCCTCACACCACTCTCTTTCCCAGTTAAACCGATCGCGCCCCTTGCTGGCAAATTTATTCCCACTCAATGGTTCCCGGTGGCTTGGAGGTAATGTCATACACGACCCGATTCACCCCCGGGACTTCATTGACAATGCGGTTGGAAATGCGCTCGAGGAGATCGTAGGGCACCCGTGCCCAGTCGGCGGTCATTCCATCTTCACTGGTGACAAACCGCAGCACCACTGGATAGGCATAGGTCCGCTGATCCCCCATGACCCCCACAGTGCGAATCGGCAGCAACACCGCAAAGGCTTGCCAAAAGTCGTGGTACATCTCAGCGCGGTTAATTTCCTGCCGCACAATCAGATCTGCATCCCGCAGAATCTCTAGGCGTTCCGGAGTCACTTCCCCCAGAATCCGAATCGCTAAACCGGGACCGGGAAAGGGATGCCGCCGCACAATTTCTTCGGGCAGACCGAGCGATCGCCCCACTTGGCGCACTTCATCCTTAAAGAGCTTGCGCAGGGGTTCCACCAGCTTAAAGCGCAGGTTCTCCGGCAGACCGCCTACATTGTGGTGGCTCTTGATTTTTACCGCTACGCGCTCGCCGGTTTGGGGATCAATGTTGGTATTCGCCGATTCAATGACATCGGGATACAGCGTGCCCTGAGCGAGATAGTCAAAAGGCCCTAGCCGCTGCGACTCTTCCTCAAAAACGCGGATAAATTCATGGCCAATGCGTTTGCGCTTTTCTTCGGGGTCGGTGACGCCCACCAGTTGGGCAAGGAAGCGATCGCGGGCATTGACATACTCCACCTTGATGTGAAACTGCTCCTGAAAGAGCTTGAGGAGTCGCTCGGGTTCCCCTTTGCGCATGAACCCTTGGTCAATGAACATACAGGTGAGCTGATCGCCAATGGCGCGGTGGAGCAAAAAGGCTAGCGTCGAGGAATCCACTCCCCCCGATAGGGCAAGGAGGACCCGTTTGTCCCCCACTTTGGCACGCACTTCACGGATCGCTTCTTCGACAAAGGCAGCAGTTGTCCAAGTGGGTTCGCAATCGCAAATGTGATAGACAAAGTTGCGGATCAGGGCAATGCCGCCCACGGAATGCACCACCTCTGGGTGGAACTGAACGCCATAGAGTTTCCGCTCTGGATGGGCGATCGCCGCCATTGGCGTATTGTGGGTATGCGCCAAGACCCGAAAACCGGCGGGCAACTCGGTGACGCTATCGCCATGACTCATCCACATAATCGTTTCCTGCTCCACATTAGTGAGCAGATCCGTGGGGTCATCAATAAAGAGTGCCGCCTTGCCATACTCGCCAGCGATCGCTCGCTCCACAGTTCCCCCCAACTGTTGCACCATCAGTTGCATGCCATAACACACGCCAAGGATGGGAATCCCGAGGTTCCAAATTTCTGGATCACAGTGGGGAGCATTCTCGTCATAGACAGAGTTGGGGCCACCGGAGAGAATAATGCCCTTAGGTGCCAATTGGGCAAGTTGCTCAGCAGTGGTGCGGTAGGAAATGACCTCGGAATAGACTTGGGTCTCACGAATGCGGCGGGCAATGAGTTCGGAGTATTGTGACCCAAAATCGAGAATGACAATAAGTTGGCGTTGTAGGCCTTGGTCGGCAGCTGTGGCGGGTTGGTGGAGGGTGGAGTGAGTCAACGTTGCAATCCTTCTGAATCCCAAATAGCTCATACTTTCCAGAATACCCCCCTTTTCTGAAAGTGATGCAATCCTGTCTGAGAGCGGTCTTGGCTGTATCGCTGCTGTGGCTGGCGGGGGAATCTGCCCAACAGTGGTACGATCGCTATCTAAGTAGCGAATGTAACGAATCACCTGCATGAGTGCCCCCCTTACTGTCGAGTCTGTGTTGGCCGTTCTCCGCCCTGTGGAAGATCCCGAGTTACGGCGATCACTGGTGGAGTTGAATATGATCCGCGATGTCGCCATTGAGGATGGCACGGTTCGCTTTACACTGGTGCTGACAACGCCAGCTTGCCCCCTCCGGGAATTCATTGTCGAGGATTGCAAGAAGGCCGTCTTTACCCTGCCGGGGGTGATGGATGTGCAAGTGGCGGTTACCGCCGAAACGCCCCAGCAAAAGAGTCTGCCGGATCGCACCGATGTAGCCGGGGTCAAGAACATTATTGCCGTCTCCAGTGGTAAAGGGGGGGTCGGCAAAAGTACCGTTGCGGTGAATTTAGCCCTTGCCCTTGCCCAAGCGGGGGCTGCCGTTGGCATTATTGATGCGGATATCTATGGGCCGAATGTTCCCACGATGCTGGGGCTAGAGGATGCCATTGTCGAAGTGCGCAAGGAAGCGAGAGGCGATGTCCTGTTACCCCCGGTGGCTCACGGCTTGAAAGTAGTCTCCATGGCCTTCCTGATTGATCGCGATCAGCCGGTCATTTGGCGCGGTCCCATGCTCAATGGCATTATTCGCCAATTTCTCTACCAAAGTGACTGGGGCGCACTGGACTATCTGATTGTGGATTTACCCCCTGGCACTGGGGATGCTCAACTCACACTGGCGCAAGCGGTACCAATGGCAGGTGTGGTAATCGTCACAACGCCCCAACCCGTTGCCCTTGGGGATGCACGGCGAGGATTGCGGATGTTTCAGCAGTTGGGGGTCACTGTCCTCGGGCTAGTGGAAAACATGAGCTACTTTATTCCCCCTGATTTGCCCAATCGTCGCTATGACATTTTTGGCAGTGGCGGTGGCGAAGCTTTGGCGGCGGAAATGGGTGTACCCCTTTTAGGACAGGTGCCCTTGGAATTGCCCGTGCGGGAAGGGGGAGATTTGGGTCAACCGATTCTGATTGCGGATCCGCAGTCTGCTTCGGCTCAAGCCCTACGGGCGATCGCCCAACAGGTGGCGGCACGGGTCTCAGTGGCTGCCCTGAGCCCTGTGGGATGAATAGTAAGCGGTTCAAGATCAAGAATCCCCTTTTTTGGTGGGCAGCTGGCCTCGCCTTAATGAGCGATCGCCTGACCAAAGCATGGATTGTGGCCACCTATGCGCTAACAGTGCCGCCGCAAACAACGCCCATTATCCCCGGTGTCTTTCACATTACCTACGTTACGAATACTGGGGCAGCCTTTAGCCTCTTTGCCAATGGCAGTGTCTGGTTGCGCTGGCTGTCTCTCATCGTTAGCTTCGGTCTGATCACTTGGGCGGTGCTAGGTCCGAGATTAGATCGCTGGCAGCAGGTGGGCTATGGCTGTTTACTGGGTGGCGCCTTGGGCAATGGCATTGATCGCTTTCTCACGGGCGAGGTGGTGGACTTTTTGGATTTTCGCTTGATTCAATTTCCCGTCTTTAATGTGGCGGACATTGCCATCAATATCAGCATTGTCTGTCTTTTGTGGTCGGCGTGGCGCCAGCGCTAGCTAATCCTAAATCAGTCAAAAACTGAGTCAGTTCCCCTTGGCGGGTACCACCGTAGAGCACGTTCACTTGATAGACCCATTGATTGGTCCAGTCGAGGGCTGTTAACCAACCACTGCGGCGATGGTAGGCACCCGTTTCAATCCCTAACCAGGCAGCCCCGCGCACAATTTTCCCGGCTTCCACACCGGGAAACGTAAATGTAAGCGTGTGACCCACCACAATTGTTTTATCCGCAAAATAGGGCTTGGGGTGGCATAAAAACTGTTCGCGGATCCAGCAGCACTCTTGGCTGCCTTGCTGTTCTAAGGAAAGATAGGGATTAAGACCCGCATGGACAACAAACACATCCCCTAAATCTTGATAGAGGGGAACTGTGTGCAGCCAGTCGAGGTGTTCCCGAAGCAAGTCAGTAGAAGTGTAACTAGCAAGGGTTTGATCGCCACCACTATTGCACCAGACAAAGAGCCGCGCAGCATTGATTTGTTTGCCCTCGAAGGTGAGGAGCATCATGTCTTCGTGGTTGCCCCGCACAGCGCCATAGCCACACTGGCGCACTAATTCTACAACGGAGGCGCTACTCGATCCTCGATCCACGAGGTCACCAAGGAAGTACAGGCGATCGCCCACCCGAGGTGAGATGAGATCCAGTAAACGGCACAGGCCTTCATAGTGGCCGTGGACATCCCCAATGAGAACAAGGCGATTGTCCTTTGGACCCGCTCCGCGATCGCCCACTGTGGTCACTCCTAGGGTGTCGTTACGGGTGTGAGGGACAAAGAATTGGCAGCGGCTGGCACTTGAGTGGTGTTTTCATAGCTGGGGCCAAGTAACGTCGCGACTGTTAGCACTTGGGGTGGGGTGGCATCAGGCGGGTAGAGTAAATCCACAGTAACATCCCGTTTTTCGCCTGGACGCATATTTAATGTTACTAACGGTTCTCCCCGCTGACCCCGCCGCTGTACCAAATGGACATAGCGCTCTTGCATCTGTCCTAAATCATCCGTAAAACGAACACGCACCGTTCCCCGGAAAAACACTTGGGGGGCAGGGGGTTCCAGAAATTGGAGGACGACACTGCGGTGATCTTGCTTGACAGGGGTTTGCAGTGTTAGCACCACCGACTGAAACCGGCGGGTATTGTTGACCAAAGGCAAGGTCAAACTATAGTGAACACCATAATTGCCGTGGGCGTAGTAGGCGGTGTCTGGATAGCGTACCACCATGGGGGCACTTTGAATTTGACCGGTGCCAAGGGTGCCTCGGTGGAGCGTACTAATGCCATAGGAGATGGCTCGCCCCGGTGGCGGAATCGTTAAAGCCTGTCCATCGGTTTGGTCATCGGTGAGCGTGGCTTGCCAGCGAGAGCCTTGACTGACACCGGCCACACGGCCATAAAAGAAGCGACCAAACTGGTCACCATTGGGGGGAGTGGGTGGAATATCACGAGGGGTCACCAGTTGACCGCGATGGAGCATTGTCCACCATTCCCCTAGGGTGGGTGCCCGTTCGGTGCCCTGCTCGTTCATGCGGGCAAACATTGACATTTGGGCTAAGTAAATCGGCCCATTGCTTTCTAAATACATCAGGGTTGAGCGACCATTGGAGGAGGAGACCTCACCAAAGGGATTCGTATCCGGAATTAGGGGTAACTTGGGGCCGACGCCACCATCGGCATTGAGCATAAACTCGGCGCGGACACGATTGAGTACCGCATTGGGAAATTGAGTGGGCAACGGCAGCGGCAAATTCGCCAGCATCCGTGCTTCGCGAGGGGGAATAGTCACCTGTGAGGGAAAGAACGTCTGCCGTACCCCCCGCAGCACTTGGTTGGTGACTCGACTCCCAGGCCCTGAAAAAACAAAGCCCGTGGGGTTATCGAGTATGGCGGGCAAATTGCGGAAGGGAGCATCTGGCGTACTTAAAAAACTAGCGGCTTGATGAAATCTCACCGTAACATAGCGATCCGTTGGGTTATAGGCCAGCAGTCCCAAATAGAGGGTTGGCGTACTCACCGCCCGATTGGATTGGGTAATGTGGTGGGCAAAGACATCAAAGCGTCCCTCTAGGGGATAGTTGAGGTGAGCCGTCGGTTGCCATTTCCCGTGGGGTGGAAAGGTCGAGAGGAGAATCCCCTCAGAGCGCACCATCTCTGGACTATTGCTGTTAAAGACCGGCACATCATCTAATTGGCCGGGAAGGGGACGAATGTCTTGGGGAAAATAGGCGAAATTGGTGGGTGTGACGTAGGCCGTTGCAGCGGGCGAGGAAGGGACTTCAGGAGGTGGGACGTTGATGGGTACCGCATTGGCCTGAACAACAACATTCGAGCGAGGCGAATATTCCTGTACAACGGTAGATGAATGTTGGGGTGGAGTTGCTAGAGCGGCTTGTGCCACAAGAATGGGAGCAAGCATATTCGATCCAAACCACAGCATTACATTGAGTGAGCAGTTCGCAAAAGCGAGGACAGGATTATCGTTTCTGCCCAAAAGTTGCATTCCCAAAGTATAGCCTAGGTTTGTAGAAAATCCGCTGAAGACCGCATAAAGCTCGCGGCATGAACGTACTCCCAGTTTAGCTTGCTCTGCGCAATGCCAGCCTAGAACTGGGTTTCAGACTGCACCAAGTGCTGATTAGAAAGTGGCCTAGGCCAATTCTAGCTCGTTAAGTGTTCCATCGACTGAACACGCTCAACACTGGACAAGTTGATGCAGGATAGCCTCTGATCTGCTGGATGTACCCCATATTGGTCTGTACCCCTAGATTGGCGTCAAATATTGAGAAAATCTAAAGAAACTCAACAAACTCTTAAGGTTTTTGCAGCGATGTTTATAATTCTCTCAGAAGCGGTAGTTCGCCGCCCCTGAGGATTGAGTACCGTCCATCTTATGAAGCCCCGCATCTTAATCATTGACGATGACCCTGCGATCGCTGATGTTTTGGCAATTAACCTGCAAATGGCGGGCTACGAGGTCACAAAGTCTTTAGATGGGATGCAAGGGCAAGCCCTCGCCGTGCAACTCTCTCCCGATCTGATTCTCCTTGACCTGATGTTGCCCCAAGTGGATGGCTTCACCATTTGCCAACGCCTGCGGCGCGATCCGCGTACCCAAGATATTCCGATTTTGATGCTGACGGCTCTAAGCCAAACCCACAACAAGGTGGAGGGGTTTAATGCCGGTGCCGATGACTATCTCACTAAGCCTTTTGAATTGGAGGAAATGCTGGCACGGGTACGTGCTCTTTTGCGACGGGCCGATCGCATTCCGGCAACCGCAGGACACCGCGAAATCCTCAGCTATGGCCCATTGACACTGGTGCCCGAACGATTTGAGGTCTCTTGGTTTGGCAAAATTATTAAGCTGACGCGCCTTGAATTTGAACTGCTGCACTGTCTGCTGCAACGCCACGGCCAAACCGTTTCCCCCAGTGAAATTCTCAAGGAAGTCTGGGGTTATGACCCCGATGATGATATTGAAACCATTCGCGTCCATGTGCGTCACCTGCGGACAAAACTAGAACCCGATCCCCGCAGTCCTCGCTACATCAAGACGGTCTATGGCGCTGGGTACTGCTTAGAGCTGCCGAGTCATATTGAACCCCCCAATGCGTCCTAGGCTTGGGATTCCGATGCCTTCTCTGGACTCTGGGTGGGTAGTTGCAGCGGCTTGAGGGGAACTGCTTGGGCAAAGACCTGCTCATTGATGGTCTCGCCAATTTTGCTGAGGCGCTCTTCCACGGCTTGGCGAAAGCGGGTTTGTAGCTCGATCACCAAAGTGGCAAAGTCCTTGATGGCAGGGTTGAGGGTAAGGGTGTCACCACTAGGGTGTAGTGTGCGCGTCAGAATACCCGCTTTGACATAGTTGGCGATCGCCCGATTGATTCCCGGCTTACTAATCAGCTGCTCCTGCTTGCGAATTTGCTCATAAATGGCGTTGGTAATTTCTCTCGAGGCCATATTGCGGGGGCGATGAGCCATTAACCAGCGTCCCACATCGGTTAGCAGGGAATCTCCTGCCACTTCATGGGCAAAAATCGCGCGATAAATCGAGACGGTGTGGATACTCTGGGGCTCATGGGTACGGACTCTACAGTCCTCGGGTAGCTTGTCGCGCCAGCAGAGAATGGCTTTGCGCAATCGACTATTCACTGCAACGCAAATAGGTAACTGATGCTGCTCTGTTAGGTAAGCTACCCACTCTGAGGGTTTGAAGAAACCAAACCGTAATGGCTCCAGTTGGGGGAGTACCGATTTCATATCCAAAAAGACGGTATCAAAAATAATTCCCTTGGCTAATTCCTGACGCTTTGTCGGATCGCTTGTATAGTAGGCCAAAAGTTCCAGGAGCTTTTCCGTTTCCCGTTGGGGAATAGTAGCCACGGGAATCTGAGCATAGTTCAGCGGCTCAACGGGTAAGTAAGAAGACAATGAGGGTGAAGCCCGACTCGTCGTATTGGCTGGATTGGGTTGACGCGGGGGAGGCGTACCGTTTCTGCCATTGGTGGCGGGGGCGGAATGAATGAAGGGATTCTCAAGGAAGATAAATTGGTGGCACACCCGCTGAAAGCTATCACTGGCGGCGTTACGGTAGGCACAGCCAATCACCGTTTTACCGTAGTCCCGCAGACGTAGGGCAATCGAGCCAAAGCCACCATCCCCGGAGATGAGCACAAAGGTATTAATGTCGGGATACTCGTAGATGAGGGCAATGGCGTCAAGGGCAAGTTGAATATCCGCTGCATTCCGCTGATCACGATTGCGACCATAAACGCCTACCCGTTCGATTTGCGATCGCTCCAGTTGAGCATTGAGGGCTTGGAGAATTTGATTTTGCCAGTTCCCATAGGCACGCTTGATGGCAATTTCCCCCAGATCAATGGTGTCTTGAATTGATTCAAGGATCTTGTCGAGGGATACAAGCTCATTGACTCTGGCCGGATCTAGTCGCTGTCCTTGGTTAAAGACTAAGTTTTCAATGTCGTAGAGGACAGCGGTTTTTAGGGCACTTGCTGGGGATTGGGGTCTTTGCAGGAGTGTCTGAATGGTTTGCAGAGCGGTGCTCTGGGCATGAATGGCTTCAATGAGCGGTTCAAGTTGCTGCGCCGTCGCCGTGTCAGCGTCCCTTAGATTGTCCTTGAGGGTTTCCAGGGTCTGGGCTATCTCCTTACGCATCGGGCCCAGGGCTTCAGGAAGTGCTTGGTGCAGTTGCTGTTCAAAGTCAGCGAGTTGTCGGCGTTGTTGCTCCAGTTCTCGCAGGAGAAGTGCTTTGAGTTCCGTGGTCTCTGGGGAGGAGCAGAGGAAGGTGTGAATGTCTCGAAGCAGGCGATCGCTACGGCGTTGGTTCTTTTCAATGAGGGGCGCACCCGCAAGGGCGCCGATGCCACTCCCTAAAAGGGTCGCTAAGGGTTGTTGGGGTTGAATCAGTGTGGCAATACCACCAAGAGCGATCGCGCTGACGGGAGCAATGAACCAAAGCTCTGGCTTCATTCAAAATGTGATAGGAATTACACGAATTAAGAAATTATGATAGCAAAAAATGTTTAGGCACTGAGTTGGGCTTGGCGCAGTTGACCACAGGCGGCTTGCCGATCCAGGCCCCGCGATCGCCGAATGCTGGCAGTAACCCCTAGGGCTTGCAGTTGGCTGAGAAATTGCCGCAGACGCTGCTCGGTGGGACGTTGATAGGCGGCCTCAGTAATGGGATTGTAGGGAATCAGGTTGACATGGCTCTGGAAGCCCCGCAATAGCTGCGCTAGCTCCTCGGCGTGCTGGGGGCGATCGTTAACTTCGGCTAGAACCGTATATTCAAAGGTGACACGGCGCCCCGTTTGCTGCACATAGGCACGACAATCGGCAATTAACTGGCTGAGGGGATAGTGCTTGGCACTGGGAATGAGCTGCGCCCGTAGGACTTGGTTGGGGGCATGGAGGCTGACCGCAAGGGTGGTTTGCAATTGGTACTGTGCCAGTCGCTGAATTTGCTGGGGAATGCCCACGGTGGAAATGGTGATGTGCCGCTGACCAATACCAATGTCGCGGTTGAGAGAGGTGACAGCTTGTAGGACGGCCTTTAGGTTCAGCAGGGGTTCCCCCATGCCCATAAACACCACATGGCTGACGCGGCGCTCCATTTCACTCTGGATGGTGAGCACCTGATCGATGATTTCATGGCTAGCCAGATTGCGGCGATAGCCCCCTTTGCCCGTGGCACAAAAATCACAGGCCATTGGACAACCCACTTGGGAAGACACACACACCGTCAGGCGATCGCCACTGGGAATGCCCACGGTTTCAATAGTTTCTCCATCGGCTAAGGTCAAGAGGAGCTTCACTGTGCCATCTTGAGCATCATGGCGATAGCGAATTTGGGAGCGGCCAATTTCTACCTCAGCGAGAGCGTCACGCCACTGCTTGGGAAAGACTGTAATCTCTTGGAGCGATCGCACCCCCTTTTGATAGAGCCACTGATGGAGTTGTTGTCCCCGATAGCCGGGCTGCCCTTGGGCTTCTACCCATGCTTTCAGTTCTGCTGCGGATTGTCCCAGCAGTACCATAGTCTTAGACCGATTGAACTGCCCTTTGATCATAACAAACTGTTAACCTGACCTGGGGTTGCATCCTTGCGAC